>JANYHV010000497.1 GCA_025362195.1 Fimbriiglobus sp.
CCGTCGCCGATCGACTTCGCCGCCATCTCCTCGTCCGTCTCGGCGAACAGCTCCGGCTCGAAGCCCATCTCGGCGGCCAGTAGGCGGAACACGTCGGTGTTCGGCTTCGACTCGCCCAGTGGCGCGATCGCGGCGTTGTTCGACTGCACGTACAGGTGCCCGTAACTGCCGTGGATGTCGAAGTGTTCGAGCTGCGACGTGGCCGGCAGCACGATGTCGGCGTAGTCCGCGGTGTCCGTCTGGAACAACTCGTGGACGACGGTGAACAGGTCTTCGCGGCGCAACCCGCTCAGCACACGCGATTGGTCCGGCGCGATCGCGGCGGGGTTCGAGTTGTACACGAACAGCGCCTTCACCGGCGGGCCGGGCAGTTCGCCGTGTAGCGCCTCCGCGAGGTTCGTCATGTTGACCGTCCGGGTGCCGGGCGGGATCAAGTCCGGGCGTTCCAGGTAGTTGTGGTCGAACGGGTACGCCTTGCTCGTGCTCAAGAGTGCCCCGCCGCCGGCGTGCCCCCAATCCCCCGTGAGGGCCGGCAGGCACACGATCGTCCGCACCGCCATCGCCCCGCCGCCGTGCCGCTGCATCCCGTAATTGAGGCGGATCAGCGCCGGGCCGCCGAAGAGACTCTGCGCGGTGCCGTACTCGCGGGCGAACTGCTCGATGGTTTCGACGGGCAAGCCGGTGATCCGGGCGACGACTGTCGGCGAGTACTCGTTCAGCACCCGCTCGCGCAACTCCGCCGCGCCGACGCAATGGCGGGCGAGGTAGTCGTCGTCCTGCAGGCCGTCGCGGAAGAGGACGTGAATCACGCCGAGTGCGAGCGCGCCGTCGGTCCCGGGGCGGACGGGAATCCACCAGTCGGACTTCGCGGCCGTGCGGCTGCGGTGCGGGTCGATGGTGACGATCTTGGCCCCGGCCTTGCGCGCCTGGTGCATGACCGCCCACAGGTGGCTGTTCGTGACCGACGTGTTCGACCCCCAGTTGACGATGTACCGGCTCTTGACGACCGCCTCGGGGTCGATGACGGCCCGCGTGCCCAGGGTGATGTCGCAGCCGACGGCCCCGGCGGTCGCGCAGATCGTGCGGTCCAACAGCGACGCGCCGAGCCGGTAGAAGAAGCGGCGGTCGAGGCTGGCGTACTGCAGCTTGCCCATCGTGCCGGCGTAGGAGTACGGCAGGATCGCCTGCGGGCCGTCCGGGGACGCCGCGACTTGCTTGAACTTCGCGGCGATGGTGGCGACGGCCTCGGCCCACGACACCGGCACGAAGTCGCCTCGGCCCTTGGGGCCGACCCGCTTGAGGGGCGTCGTCAGCCGGCCCTCGTGGTAGACGCGGTCGAGGTAGTGCGCGACTTTGGTACACAAGAAGCCGCGGGTGAACGGGTGGTCGGGGTCGCCCTTAAGCGACACGGCCCGGCCGGCGGCATCGACCTGGGTGACGAGGCCGCACGTGTCCGGGCAGTCGTGCGGGCAGACGCCGCGGACGGTCGTGAGCGGGGTCGTCGGGAGTGCGGTGGCCATCGGTCGAAAGCCTCCGGGGCTGCGGCCCGGGGTGCGGGCGGCGCGAGGTTGGGGCAAAGGTCGAAGAAATCTTCCGGTCCGGTTGCGGAGTTTCCCGCGCGAAATCACGATTTACGATCTACGTTTGGGTGCCTACCCTGATGCCTGCCCTGCCGTTCCAGCGCCCCGAGGCCCGGAAGATGCCCGCTCCGACCACGATCCCGGAATTCCTCGACGTCATCAAGAAGAGCGGGCTGGTGCCCGAGGAGAGCCTGACCGCCGAGATCGCCCGGCTCCGCGCCACCCCGGTCGGGCCGCAGACGGTCGACACCCTGGCCGCCGCGTTCGTGGACTCCGGCCTGCTCACCCGCTTCCAGTCGAAGCAGGTCAAGCTCGGCCGGTACAAGCGGTTCGAGGTGGCCAGCAAGTACCGCCTGCTCGAACTCCTGGGCGTCGGCGGCATGGGGGCGGTTTACCTGTGCGAACACATGTTCATGAAGCGGCTGGTGGCGCTCAAAGTCCTGCCGGTCGAGAAGCTGGCCGACCCGTCCGCCCTGCTCCGGTTCTACCGCGAGGCCCGCGCCGTGGCGGCCCTGGACCACCCGAACATCGTCCGCGCGTACGACATCGACAAGTTCGAGCAGATGCACTTCCTGGTCATGGAATACGTTGACGGGGTGAGCATTCAAGAGGTCGTCGCCCGGCACGGCCCGCTCGACCCGTTCCGCGCCGCCAACTACGTCGCCCAGTCCGCGCACGGCCTGCACCACGCCCACCAACTCGGCATGGTCCACCGCGACATCAAGCCCGGTAACCTGCTCCTGGAGCGGACCGGGTTCGTCAAAATTCTGGACATGGGCCTGGCCCGGTTCTTCGACCAGAAAAACGACAACGTCACCGAGAAGTTCGACAACAACTGCGTCCTGGGCACGGCCGACTACCTCGCGCCCGAGCAGGCCGTGAGCAACGTCGTGGACATCCGGGCGGACATCTACGCGCTCGGCGGCACCTTCTACTTCATGCTCACCGGCCAGTCCCCGTTCCCGGACGGGACGATCGCGGCCAAGCTGCTCAGCCACCAGCGCGAGGAGCCGCGGCCGGTCACCGAGTTCCGCGGCGACGTGCCGGCCGACCTGCTCGCCATCCTCGACAAGATGATGCGCAAGGACCCCGAAGAGCGCTACCAGACGCCCGAAGAGCTTCACGAGGCGCTGCTGCAAATCGTGGAGGAAACGCCGGTCGCCCCGCCGGCGAGCGAGATGCCCGACCTGTGCCCGATGGTGCTGACGCTGATGGGCCACACCGGCGACCGCGTCCGCACCGGGGCCGCGCGGATCGTCGCCGGCCGGCCGACCAGCAGCCAGGCCAACGCCCAGGCCGGCGGCCAGGGCAGCAGCGTCATCAACCCGCGCTACACAGGCGGCTCGTCCGGCCGGGAGGTGACCCTCGGCGGCGGCTCGTCGTCGAAGTACTCGCAAGCCCAGGTCCAAACGGGCAAGGCGCAGCACACCACCCCGATGCCGCACCCCGACTTGGCCCCGGTCGCCGCCCGGGGGAGTGCCGTCGATCTCGACGAGGCCCGCCGCATCGTCCGCGCCGCCGGGGGCGACGGGGCCGACGAACAGCGGCGGAACCTGATCCTCGGGGTTCTCGGCGGCCTCGGCATCGCCGTCATCCTCGCCGCCGTGACCGTCATCGCCGTCGTCTTGACGAAGTAACGCCTCGACTCTTTCGACGGGCCGCGCGGTTTTACACCCCCGCGGCCTTGAGCATTTCCGCCGCTTCCTTCAGCGTGGTCTCGGACCGCGTCTCGCCGCGCAGCATGATCGCCAACTCCTCGACGCGGTCGGTGCGGTCGGTCAGGTGCGTGATCGTCGTCGCCGTCCGCTTGCCGGTCGTCGCCTTGCGGATCGTCCAGTGGTGGTGCGCGAAGCACGCCACTTGCGGCAGGTGGGTCACGCACAGCACTTGGTGGGATGCCCCCAGGCAGGCGAGTTTCTGCCCCAATACGTCGCCGATGCGGCCGCCCACGTTGGCGTCGATCTCGTCGAACACGACCAGCGTGCGGACCGGGTCGTGGGCCGCCAGCACCGTCTTCAACGCCAGCATCGTCCGCGACAGTTCCCCGCCCGACGCGACCTTGCGCAGCGGCCGGGCCGGCTCGCCGGGGTTGGCCGTCAGCATCAGTTCGAGGTGGTCGGTGCCGTGCGCCGGGACGTCGGCGGTCGGGTCGTCGGGCAGCGGGACCGGTTCGAGGACGGCGTCGAGCTTGGCCTTCGGCATGTGCAAGTCGGCGAGGTGCTTCTGGGCTTCGCAGGCGAGCCGCTTGGCGACCTTCGCCCGGCCCTTGCTCAGCGTCGCCGCCGCCTCCTTCAACTCGGCGAACGCCTCGGCCTGGGCCGCGTCAATGCCGGCCAGGTCGTCTTCTTGCCGCTGCAGGTCGCGCTCCCTGGCGTCGAGCGTTTTGCGGTACTCGATCAACTCGGGCAGCGACTTGCCGTACTTGGTTTCGAGCTTCTTGAGCGACTGCAAGCGGACTTCGATCGCGTCGAGCCGTTCCGGGTCGGCCTCGAAGGCTTCGCTCAGGTCGCGGCAGGTGTCGGCCAGGTCTTCGATCTCGGGCTTCAAGGTTTCGAGCCGGCGGGCCACGTCGGCCAGGCCCTTGTCGAGCGCCGTCCACTTCGCCGCCTCCTTGAGGAGCCGGCTGAGGACCACGGCGACCGACCCCTCCTCGTCGTACAGGCGGGCCGCGACCGACGCCGTGAAGTTGCTGACCGACTGGGCGTGGATCAGCTTCTCGCGGTCTTTCAGGACGGCCCCGAGTTCGCCCGGCTTGACGGCCGCGGCGTCGAGTTCGTCGCGCTCGTACCGGACCAGGGCCAACTCGCGGAGCCGGGTGACTCGCGCCTCGGATAGCTCGCGCCGCTGCCGCCGCAGGCCGCGCACCCGCTCGGCGCACTGCCCGTAGGCCTGGCGCTGGTCGGTGAGTTTGCCGAAGACGTCGAGGAGTTCGAGCTGGTACGCCGGCTGCAACAGCGAGTAACTTTCCCGCTGCCCGTGGACGTCCACGAGCATCTCGCCGAGCTTGCGCAGGGTGGCCACGCTGATCGGCTGCTCGTTGACGCACGCGGCACTCCGGCCGGTCCGACTGAGCCGGCGGGTGAGGACGAGTTCGTCGTCGGTCAGGGCGGTCTGCAGCATCGCCTCGGCCGCCGCCTTCTGCTCCGGTCGGGTCAACTCGAAGCGGCCGGTGACGCGCAACTCGTCCTGGCCGGCGCGGATGATGTCCGGGCTGCCGCGCTCGCCGAGGAGCAGGCCGATGGCCCCCAGGAGCAGCGACTTGCCGGCCCCGGTCTCGCCGGTCCAGGCGCAAAAGCCGGGGGCGAGTTCGACGCGGACGTCTTCGATCAGGGCCAGGTTCTGGACGGCGAGTTCGCGGAGCATGGCGGCATCCCGTGCCAGGAGTGAACGGGCGTGTACTCCGCTCAGCATACGCCACGCCGGGCCATTTCGCACCAGACATTGTCCGCGGCGGCGCGAACGGGGTAGGATCACAGCATGGCACCGCCGCCGACAGGACCCGTAAGCATGGCCCAGACCCCCTCCCCCGCCGAACCGCCCGCCGGGTACACGGTGGTCGCGCGCCGGTACCGGCCGCAGCAGTTCGCCGACCTGATCGGCCAGGAGCACGTCGCCCGGGCGCTGACCAACGCCATCACGTCCGGCCGCATCGCCCACGCCTTCCTGTTCACCGGGGCACGCGGCACGGGCAAGACTTCGACGGCCCGCATTTTGGCCAAGGCGCTGAACTGCGTCCACGGCCCGACCCCGACCCCGTGCGACGCGTGCGACATTTGCAAAAGCGTCGCCAACGGCGACGACGTGGACGTGCTGGAGATCGACGGGGCGAGCAACAACAAGGTCGATGAGATCCGCGACTTGAAGTCGAACGTCGGCTTCCGGCCGCAGCGGGCGCGGTTCAAGATTTACACCATCGACGAAGTCCACATGCTGTCGAACTCGGCGTTCAACGCCCTGTTGAAGACCCTCGAAGAGCCGCCGCCGCACGTCAAGTTCTTGTTCGCCACGACCGAAGTGCAGAAGATCCCGATCACGATCCTGTCGCGCTGCCAGCGGTTCGACTTCTCGGCCATCGGCCCGGCCAAGCTGTTCGAGACGCTGAAGTACATCGTCAAGAAGGAAGGCCTCGAAGCCGACGACGACGCCCTGCACATCATCGCCCGCCGGGCCGCCGGGTCGATGCGGGACGCCCAGACGCTGCTCGACCAACTGCTCGGCTTCAGTGCCGGCAAGCTCACGGCGGACGAACTGCACGCCCTGCTCGGCACCGCCGGGGACGACCGCGTCGGGGCACTCGCCGGCGCGATCCTCGGCAAGGACGCGGCCCAGGCGCTCGACATCGTCGCCCAGGCCGCCGCCGCGGGGCTGCAACTCGGCGAACTGCTCGACCAGCTCATCGACTACTGGCGCGGCCTGATGCTCGTCCACGTCGCCGGGGCGGCCGCCCGGGACTTGCCCGGCACGCCGTCGCTGCACCAGCGCATCCGCGACCACGCCGCGGCCGGGAGCCTGGACACGGTGCTGGCCGGCCTGGACATCCTCACGGCCGCGAAGGTCAAGGCCCGCACCACGGCCCACGTCCAGGTGCTCATTGAAGTCGCCGTCGTGCGGCTGAGCCGGCTCGACGAACTGCTTTCGGTCGCGTCGCTCGTGCAACTCGCTTCGGGACAGGGCACGATGTTGGCGAAATTGCCCGCCGTGCGGCCGGGGTTACCGGCCGTGTCGCCGGCGGTTCGCGCCGTTGAGGACGTAAAAAAAAACGGACCGGTGACTAGCCCGCCGGTCGCAACCGCACCGGCAACAAGTCTTTCGGGCGATTTGACGGCGGCGATGTGGCCGGGGTTGTGGGCGAGCGTGATGGCGGAAGTGGGGATGATCCGCGGCCGGAACCTGGAACCGGCCGGATTGCCTGCAATTCTCGGGCCGAACGCCGTAGAAATCCGCTTCCCGGCCGGCTATACTTCGCAGTACGACGCCATCCAGCACGACACGAGCCAGGACGTGATCCGCCGCATCTTGAAGATGCAGACCGGCCGCGACGTGCAGATTCGCGTCGTCCTAGAAGCTGCGACCGCCGACCGGCCGGCCTTCGCGGCGCAGGTCGCCCCGGACCGCAAAAAGGACTTGATGCAGTTGCCGATCTTCGTCAAAGCCGTCGCGGCCCTCGGTGCCCAACTCATCAAAGTGGACGACGGCTTCAACCCGTACCTGGCGAACGCCCCGGTGGCCGTGGCCCTTGTGGCCGACGAACCGGACGACCAGGCGCTGCCCCTCCCCGACCCCGACGAGGTGTAACCGCAATGCTCGGCGACTTCGGTAGCATCATGAAACTGCTCGGCAACCGGGACAAGATCCAGGCCGAGGTGGCGAAACTGCAAGAGTCCCTGGGCACGCTCACGGCCGAGGGCAACGCCGGCGGCGGCTTGGTGACCGTCCGGGTCAACGGCCGCATGGAGGTGCTGACCTGCCGCCTGCTCGACGACGCCCTGAATTTGAACGACCGGGCGGCGCTCGAAGACTTGATCGTCGCGGCGACCAACGCGGCGCTGGCGAAGGCCCGGACGATCGTCGCGGGGGAGTCGCAGAAGATGGCCCAGACGCTCGGCATCCCGGCCAACCTGATGAAGGAGTTCGGCGGCGGCCTGCCCGGCCTCGGTTGACGCCCCCTCGTTCGCCCCTCACACCCACGGATTGACCCGTTATGTCCGACGCCTCGGGGCCGATCACGCGACTGCACACCGAACTGGCGAAACTCCCCGGCATCGGCCCGAAGAGCGCCGAGCGGATCGCGCACTTCCTCCTCGCCGGGGACCGCAAGCCGGCCGTCCTGCTCGCCGAAGCCCTGCGCGACGTGGTCGAGAAGGTGCGGCCCTGCGCCGAGTGCTTTAACCTGACCGAGGGCGAACTCTGCGCGATCTGCCGCGACCCCCGCCGCGACGCCGGGCTGATCTGCGTCGTCGAGTCGCCCCGGGACGTGGGCCTGTTCGAGCGGTCGGGCGGCTACCGCGGCCTGTACCACGTCCTCGGCGGTCGGCTCGCGCCGCTCGAAGGCCTCGGCCCGGACCGGTTGACGTTGACGGCGCTGGCCCAGCGGGTCCGCCGCGGCGGCGTCCGGGAAGTCATCCTGGCCACCAGCCCGACCCTCGAAGGGGACGGCACGGCGCTCTTCGCCAACAACCTGCTCGCGGGCAGTAACGTGCAGGTGACCAAGCTCGCCCGCGGCCTGCCGACGGGGTCGTCCCTGGAACTCGCCAACCCGCAGATGCTCGCCGACGCCCTCGACGGCCGCCGCGACCTGTAACAACCCTCGCCTCACTTGACACGCCGGCGGACGAGGATTCGAGATGAGTCGGATGGGCATGGGCTTCGAGATGTCGCCCAGGATGAACCTGGGCCAGCACCAAATCATCGCGCCGAAGATGATCCAGTCGATGGAAATTCTGCAACTGCCGATCATGGCCTTGCAGGAGAAAATCCAGGCCGAGCTGCAGGAGAACCCGTTCCTGGAGTTGAAGGAAGCCCGCGCCAAGGAGACCGAGACCCCGGCCGTCGGCGAGTTCAACCCCGACGCGCCGATCAAGAACGACCAGACCGGCGAGACCGAGTTCGCCCGCATGGACGAGATCAACCGGGACTGGGGCGACCACTTCAACGAGGAGCACCGGCCCAGCCGCGCGGCCCTGGTCGAGCAGTCGGACAAGAAGCTCGAAGCGATGATGAACATCGCGCAGGCCCCGCAGACCCTGCAGGACCACCTCGCCCAGCAGTTGCCGTACCTCGAACTCGACCCCGACACGCTGGAACTGTGCGAGTACGTCATCTCGCACCTGGACGAGAACGGCTACCTGCTCGGCCACCACCCGGACACGGGCAAGTCGCTGCCGATCACGCTCGACGACCTGGCCCACGGGTACCCGCACCCGGTGACGGTGAACGAGGTCGAAGAGGCCCTCGTCATCGTGCAAGACCTCGAACCGTCCGGGGTGGCCGCGCGGGACGTGAAAGAGTGCCTGCTGAACCAGGTGGACGGCGAGATCGAGCACCCCGAACTGGTCGCCGCGCTGATCCAACACCACCTCGAAGACGTGGCCCACAACCGCCTGGCGGTCATCCAGAAGCGGACCGGGGCCGACCTCGAAACGATCCACGAGGCCATCGCCGGGCTGAAGACCCTCGACCCCAAACCGGGCGCGCGGTTCGTCTCGGTCACGCCGAAGTACGTCGTCCCGGACGTGATCGTGACGTACACCGACGACGGCGACTTCGCCATCAAGTTGACGAACGACTGGACGCCGAACGTCCGCATGTCCACGAAGTACAACAGCCTGGTCAAGGACAAGTCCTACGACCCCAAGACCCGCGAGTAC
>JANYHV010000509.1 GCA_025362195.1 Fimbriiglobus sp.
GTGAGCGACTGGAGATCGAGGTACCTCCAGTCGCTCACGCTCCTGGCTCGCCGGGTGCTGTGTGTTTCGGGGGGCCGCGGATCGGCTGCGGGCTGGCCTGACCGGGCCGGGCGAAGTTCGGGCGGTCGCTGGATTTTGGCCCCCCGCACCGGGGGAAAGAAAACTACAATCTCCCGTGGACCCCGCCCACTCCCACGGACGGTCATGGACACCGACACCGCGACGCACCTCCTCGCCGCCTTCCGCGGGTGTGGCCTCCACACCGCCGACCGGCTCGCGCAGGCCGCCCACTTGCTCGCCGGCGGGGCCGACACGGCCGACGACGCGGCCCTCGCCGAGCGACTGTTCGTCGCGGAACTGCTCACCCCGTACATGTACCGTAAGGTCCGCGCGAACCGCACCTACGAGGTGATTTTCGGCCCGTACCTGATCCTCGACAAGGTCGGCGAGGGCGGCATGGGCAAGGTCTACCGGGCGGTCGAGTGCCCGTCCGGCCGGCTCGTCGCGCTCAAGGTCGTCCGCCAGCACCTGATGGCCAACAAGACGGTCAAGGGCCGGTACAAGAAGGAAGCGGCGGCGGCGGCGTCCCTGGACCACCCGAACGTCGTCAAGCTGTTCGGCGCGGACGAGATCAACGGCCGGTACTACCTGGCGATGGAGTACGTGGACGGCATCGACCTGTCGAAAATGGTCAAGGAGTTCGGCACGCCGCCGCACGCCGGGCTGCCCCAGTACCAGGAGGCGTGCGAGTACGCCCGTCAGGCGGCCCTGGGCCTCCAGCACGCCCACGACCGCGGGCTGGTCCACCGGGACGTGAAGCCGTCGAACCTGCTCGTGTTCGGCGAGCGGGCGCTGCCCGGGACCACCGGCACCGCGCAAGTCAAAGTGTTGGACATGGGCCTGGTCCGCAGCCTGACCCCGGACGAAGACCCCGAGGCCGCCGAGCTGACGCGGGACGGGACGGTCGTCGGCACCCCGGACTACATGTCGCCGGAGCAGGCGAAGAATTCGAGCACGGTGGACGCCCGGGCCGACCTGTACAGCCTGGGGTGTACGCTGTACTACCTGCTCCGCGGCCGCCCGCCGTTCCCCGAAGGGACGCCGATCGACAAGCTGTTGCGGCACCAACTCGACCTGCCGCCGGACCTCCGCGTCGAGCGGCCGGAGTTGCCGCACGGCCTCGTCGAGATCGTCAAGCGGCTGATGGCCAAGCGGCCGGCCGACCGGTACCAGACGGCCGGCGACGCCGCCGAAGCCCTGGCCCGGTACTGCGGGGCGGTCGCCCCGGAGCACGAGCCGTTCTCGTTCACCGACGGCTTGCACGCCGACCCGGCCACCCCGACCCCGACGGGGGACGCGACGCCGGTCGTCCCGACCCGCCCGCCGGTCCGGCTGCGCGTGGCCGCGCCGAAGTCCGACCGCCTGGCGGCCGCGCCGATGCCGGTCGCCCCGGTGGCCGCCCGCGCGCGCGTCCCCGCCGCGCCGTTGTCGGCGCGGTCCCGCGCCGTCGCCATTCCGACGCCGGAAGCCCCGCCGAGTTCGGACAGCTTGCCGAGCATGAACCGCACCCCGGTCCGCGGGGAGGCCGTACCGACCCGCCGGCCGACCGGATCGACGCCGCCCCGGGGCACGGCGGAGGTCGGTAAGCCGAAGGCGTCGCCGTGGGCACCGGCGGCGATCGTCGCCGGGGTCGGGGCGTTGGCCGTGGTCGGCCTCGTCGCGGCCGGCGTCTACCTGGCCCGGAGTGGCAAGACCGACCCCGAAAGCACCCGGCCGACGACCGTCGCCGTCGTCCCGGTCGAACCGCCCGACCCCGGCCCGGCCGTCGTGAAGCCCCCGGCTGCAGTGCCGCCCGTCGCCGCGCGGCTGCCCGGCGGCGCGACCGGCGTCCTCGTCGTCCGGCCGCAGGGGTACTGGCAGCGCTTCGCCTACGAGAAGTTCCCGGACAGCCGGCTGTCCGCGCACGTCGAGGCGTGGACGCGGAAGCTCGGCCTCGACCCGCGGCGGTGCCAGCGCGGCCTGGTCGTCTTCCGCGGCCCGGCGGCGGGCGTCGTCGCCGAAGGGGCGTTCCCCGGTCCCGCGACCGGCCCGCTCCCGGCCGCCGTCAACGGCCTGGCGCACGCCGCGGCCCTCGGCACGACCGGCGACGCCCACGCCCTGGCCGCAACGCCCGCCTTCCTCGAGGACCTGCGGGCCTGCCCCGCCGGCCCGGGGTCGCCCGACCTGGTCAAGGTCTTCGACGCGGCCGAGACCGGGGCCGGGCCGGGGGACGAGCCGCCGCTGGTCCTGTTCGCCGCGACCGGCGGGTTCGTGCTGCCCGAAGGCGACACCCTCGCCACCCACGGCGTCCGGCAACTCACCGTGACCGTCCGTCTGGCCGGCGACGAGCTCCTCGTCCGGCTCGCGTTGCAGGGCAAGACCAAAGCCGCGCTCGACGATTTCTTGAGTATCTACCTGGCGACGCGGATGCTCGAACAGCACCCCGCCATCAAGCCGTTGATCGACCTGCTCGCGGGCCAGGACGGCCGGGAAGCGGTGGTCAACGGGGCGACCGAGTTGACGGTCACCGCCCGCCTGCCGTGGGCGACCGCGCACGACACCCTCGACAAGCTCTTGCCCGCGGCTGCCACGAAGTGAGCGGCCGGCTGATAGCGGATTTCAAGCGAGTGGCTCCGCCGCAGGCGACTCTTGTTAGCCCGACGCGCGAGCGAGGGACGATGGGTCGTTGACAGTGTTCGGGGGTCGTTGGTCGTGCGGTCATCGACCCCCACCTTGCGCTCGACCGGTCCACCCTCGCTAGCGCGTCGGGCTAACAAGATTCGCCTGCGGCGGAGCCGAAAACCTGGCCGAAGCCCGCGGCGTTGCTCCGCTCTAAAACCGCGGCGGGTCTTTGCGGACGAGTTCGTTCGCCGTGTCGAGGCTGTCGAGCGTTCCCGCGTCGGTCCAGTACCCGTCCAGCACGCTGTACCCCATGCGGCCCTCGCGCAGGTAGTAGTTGTTCACGTCCGTGATTTCGAGTTCGCCCCGGCCGCTCGGCTTGAGGGTCTTGATGACGGTGAACACGTCCGGCGGGTAGACGTAGATGCCCACCACCGCGAGGTTCGACTTCGGCTCCTTCGGCTTCTCGACGATGCCGGCGACGTTGTCCCCGGCGAGTTCGGCGACCCCGTACCGGCCCGGGTCGTGGACTTCCTTCAAGCCAATCCAGGCCCAGTCCGGCCGCGAGTTGGCCTTCTCGACCAGCGCGACCAGTGGGTCCCGGAAGATGTTGTCCCCCAGCAGGACCAGCGACCGCGACCCGGTGCAGAAGTGTTCGGCGAGCCCCAGCGCCTGGGCGATGCCGCCGGCCTCGTCCTGGACGCGGTACGTCAGCCGGCAGCCGTGGTCCTTGCCCGACCCGAGCAGGCTGATGAAGTCGCCCATGTGCTCGGTCCCCGAGACGAGCAGAATCTCGGACACGCCCGCCCCGGTCATCTTCTTGAGCGGGTGGTAGACCATCGGGTACGGCCCGACCGGCAGTAGGTGCTTGTTCGTCACCTTCGTCAACTCGCCCATGCGGGTGCCCTTGCCCCCCGCCAGAATCACGCCGCGAATACTCATGCTGCACCTATGTTGACGTTGTTGGTGATTCGTTGTTCGTTATTTGGGCTTCGCGTTGGCATAATAGCCCAGGTATTCCTTGGTCTTGATGCCGTCGATCCACGCGGTATTGGCTTGGTACCAGGCGATCGTTTCGGCCAAGCCGGTGGCGAACTCGACCTTGGGCGACCAGCCGAGTTCGCGCTCGGCCTTGGTGCAGTCGATGGCGTAGCGGCGGTCGTGGCCGAGGCGGTCGGTCACGTACTTGATGAGCGTTTTCGGCTTGCCCAGTAGCTCCAACAACAGGTGCGTCAGGTCGAGGTTGGCTTTCTCGCAGCGGCCGCCGAAGTTGTACACCTCGCCCGACTTCCCATGCCGCCAGGCCGCTTCGACGCCGGCGCAGTGGTCGGAAACGTGACTCCAGTCGCGGATTTGCTGGCCGTCGCCGTACACGGGGACTTGTAAGTTTTGTATCAAGTTCGTGATGAACAGCGGGATGAGCTTTTCGGGGAACTGGTACGGGCCGTAGTTGTTCGAGCAGCGCGTAATCACCGCGTGCAGGCCGAAGGTGTGGTGATACGCTTTCACCAACAAGTCCGACGCGGCCTTGCTGGCGCTGTACGGCGAACTTGGGTCGAGCGGCGTCGTCTCGGTGAACAGCCCGGTCGGCCCGAGGCTGCCGTACACCTCGTCGGTCGAGACGTGGACGTACTTCTCGACTTTGAACTCGCGCACGGCGTCGAGCAGGATTTGCGTGCCGAGGACGTTGGTGCGGACGAACGGCCCCGAATCGACGATGCTGCGATCGACGTGGCTCTCGGCGGCGAAGTGGATCACGTCCGTGACCCCGAGGTTCATCGCCCCGCGCACGGCGTCGCGGTCGGTCACGTCACCTTTGACGAACCGGTAGCGCGGGTGGCCCTCCAACCCGGCCAGGTTGGCCAGGTTGCCGGCGTAGGTCAGCGCGTCGAAGTTGACGACGGTCGTCGTCGCGTCGGTCGCCAGGAGTCGGCGGACGAAGTTCGAGCCGATGAACCCGCACCCGCCGGTCACCAGTAGCGTGGCCATGCGGCCCCTTTCGTCGTCGTGGCAGAGTTGGCGGAATCGTCCGTCGGACGGGTTTGTCTGCATCGGTTTAGCGGGGCGGGCCGCGCCCGTCAAACGGCCGGGGCTGTTATAATGGGGGAATGACACCCGACCCCGCCACCGTTGCCGTGCCCCTGGCCGTCGGCCTCGACACCTGGCCGCTCGAAGTTCCGGCCGCGAAACTCGTCCCGTTCGCCGTCGCCGTGCCGCCGGTCGCCGGCGACCCGCTGACCCTGGCGCGCCGCGCCGTCGAGTCGCCGTTCGGCATCGCCGCGCAACTCCGCCAGGCGGTCACGCCCGAGGACCGCGTCGCCATCGTACTCGACGAGGGCATCCCGCACGCCGTCGCGGTGCTGACGGCCGTGATGGAACACCTCGTGACCGCCGGGATTACGCCGGCGGCCATGACCATCGTCGTCCCGCCCGGCGGCGGCAAGGGGGACTGGCTGGACGACCTGCCGGACGAGTTGAGCGACGTGAAGCTCGAAGTCCACGACACCGAGGACCGCAAGAAGCTCGCCTACCTGGCCACGACCGCCAGCGAACGCCGGGTTTACTTGAACCGCAGCATCGTCGAAGCCGAGTTCGTCGTCGTCGTCACCCGCCGGCGGTTCGACCCGACCTACGGGTACAGCGGGGCCGAGACGGCGCTGTTCCCGATTTTGAGCGAGCCGCAGGCGATGGTCGAAGCGGTCGGCAAGTTCACGTCTAAGCCGCCGGGCGAGGTCGTCCCGGCCGTGACCGAAGTCGCCGGGGAGGTCGTCTGGCTGCTCGGGATGCCGTTCTTCGTGCAGGTCATCGAGGGGTACGGGGACACCATCGCCGACATCGTCGGCGGCCTGCCGACGAGCCGCGAGGAGGGCGTCCGCCGGCTCGAAGCGAGCTGGCGCGGCCCGGTCGAGGAGGCCCCCGACCTGGTCATCGCGTCCCTGTCCGGCGACCCCAAGGGGCACAGTTTCCTCGACCTGGCCAAGGCGGCGATGACGGCGGCCCGCGTCGTCGCCCCGGGCGGCCGGGTGGCCGTCGTGACGGCGGCCGCGCCGACGCTCGACGAGGGGGCGATGATCGTCCGGGGGACCGACGAGCCGGACAACGTCCGGCCGATCCTCCGGCAGCGCAAGCCCGACGACTGGCCGGCGGCTGCGCTCTGGTGCCGCGCCGCCCAGAAGGCCAACCTCTTCTTCGCCAGCCCGTGGCCGGACGAGGTGATCGAAGAGTTCTTCGCCACCCCCGTCCGCGGCGCGGGCGAACTGCAACGCCTGATCGACGCCGCCCAACGGGTGCTGGTGATCCAGGACGCCCACAAGACCATCGTCGATCCGCCGACGCCGGACGACGAATAACCGGGAAAACCATTTACCGCAGAGGGCACATGAGGGCGCGGAGAAAGGCATCGAGAGAGCGAAACCGGAGTGGTTTTTCTGCCCAGCCTGATTCCGGCAGTGACGACCCGTGGCGGAGCGGTTTGAACACGGTTTAATGCCTTTCTCGCATTTGGCCTTTCTCATGTGCTCTCTGCGCCCTCTGCGGTGAATTGCTTGGTCTACTCTGCGTCTCTGCGGCAGATTGGTTTTCCGGATTTCTGAGGCCCACCATGACCGACGACTACCTGGCCGCGACGACCGGGGCCGCGTTCTTCGACCGCTCGGCCGTCGGCAAGCTGCTGCTGACCGGGCCGGACGCGCCGACCGTCGTCCACAACGTCAGCACCAACGACGTGAAGGCACTCGCGCTCGGCGCGGGCTGTGCGACCTTCTTTTGCGACGCGCGGGCTAAGGCGTTGTTCGCGGCGACCGTGTCCCACATCCTGCACGACGGCGCGCACGCCCTGTGGCTCGAAACGGCCCCGGGGAAGGCGCTCGACCTGCTCAAGCACCTCGACCGGTTCGTCATCTCCGAAGCGATCGAACTGGCCGACGTGACGGCGCAGTTCGCGCAACTCCACCTGGCCGGGCCGCGGGCCAAGGACGTGCTCGAAGGGGCGCTCGCCGACGACTTCCCCGACCTGCCGGAGTTCGGCCACGCCGAGCGCACCTTCGGGTCCGCGGCGACGGTCAGTATTCGCCGGCGGACGCTGTTGGGCGTGCCGGGGTACGACCTCGTCGGGCTGCCGGCGCGGCTCGACGGGGTGGCCCGGATGCTCGCCGCCAACGGGGCCAAGGCCGGCACGGCGGAGACCTACGAAACCCTGCGGGTCGAAGCCGGTACGGCGGTGCAAGGCGTCGATTTCGACGACACCCGCTTTGTCATGGAGGTCGGCGGCGCGGCCCGGGCGGTGAGTTACGCCAAGGGCTGCTTCCCGGGCCAGGAGCCGATCGTCATGGCCCGCGATCGGGCCGGCCGCGTCAACCGCAGTTTCCTCCGCTTGCAGGTCGATTCGCCGGACGCCGTGCCGGTCGGCACGGTCTTGAAGGCGGGCGACGACGAGGCCGGGGTCGTGACCTCGGCGACCATCTCGCCGCGGACCGGCAGCGTCGCCGCCGGGTACGTCCGCTGGAAGCACGTTGAACCGGGGACGAAACTCACCACCGCGGCCGGGGTGCCGGTCACAGTGCTGGGTCCGCCGGCTTCGTGAAGTCGAGGTCCGGGTTGTACGCCTCCCGGGGGGCTTTCCGCCGGCGGGCTTCGAGTTTCTCGCGGAAACTCAAACCCGAACCTCGGCCGGCCCGGGGTGTCATGAGTAGGCGGACCAGGTTGTAAAGCGTCAATCCGAGCGACAACCACCCGCCGAGCGACAAGTTTTCCGAGTTGAAGCGTTCGAGCAGGTGCCCGGGTGCCCACGCATGCCGGGTGAACAGCGCGAGCGTCGCCGCGAGCCAGAACAGCACCATTGCCAGCCGTAACGACCGAGTGTTCACCGCGACGCCCTCCTTCCACGATTCTTTGAGACAGTATACCGCCCATGCTCTTGACCATCTCGACGACCCACCGGCCCGCCACCGACCTCGGGTACCTGTTGCACAAGCACCCGGACCGCGTGCAGACGTTCGCGCTCAGCTTCGGCGCGGCCAGCGTTTACTACCCCGAGGCGACCGCCGACCGCACGACGGTCGCCCTGGCCCTGGACGTGGACCCGGTCGGCCTGATCCGCGACGGGAACTTCGACCGCCGGTTCACGATGGGCCAGTACGTCAGCGACCGGCCGTACACGGCGACTTCGTTTTTGAGCGTGGCCATCGCCCAGGTCTTCGGCAGCGCGCTCAACGGCACTTGCAAGACGCGGCCCGAACTGGCCGCGACGCCGATCCCGCTGACGGCCACCATCGACGTGCTGCCCGCGGCCGGGGGCGAGGGGTTCGTCCGGGCCGTGTTCGAGCCGCTCGGGTACGCGGTCGAGTGCCGGGCGCATCCGCTCGACGCGTACTTCCCCGAGTGGGGCACCAGCCGCTACCTTTCGGTGACGCTGACCGGCACGCTGACGCTCGCGGAACTCCTGACGCACCTGTACGTGTTGATCCCCGTGTTCGACGGGCAGAAGCACTACTTCGTCGGCGAGGCGGAGGTCGAAAAGCTGCTCGACAAGGGGGCCAAGTGGCTGGCCACGCACCCGAAGCGCGACGAGATCACCCGCCGCTACCTGCGGCACCGGCCGACCCTGTACACCGACGCCCTGACCCGGCTCGACGAGGGCCGCGCCGACCCGGCCGACGGCGACGCCGACGCCCCGGTCAAGGCGAGCGAAGAGTCGCTCGAAACCCCGCTGCGGCTCAACGACCAGCGCTACGAGGCGGTGACCGACCTGCTGACGGCGAGCGGGGCGAAGACGGTCCTCGACCTCGGCTGCGGCGAGGGCCGGCTGATCCGCCGGCTGCTCCGCGAGTCGCAGTTCACGAAGGTGCAGGGCGTGGACGTGTCGGTCGCGGCGCTGCAAATCGCGTCCCGCCGGCTGCGCCTGGACGGCCAGTCGCCGGCGGACCGGGACCGCGTGCAGTTGATCCACGGCGCGCTAACGTACCGGGACGCCCGTTTCGCCGGGTTCGACGCGGCCGCCCTCGTCGAAGTCGTCGAGCACCTCGACCCGCCGCGGCTGGCGGCCCTGGAACGGGTCGTGTTCGAGTTCGCCCGGCCGCGGACGGTCGTCGTGACGACGCCGAACCGGGACTACAACGTCGTCTGGCCGAGCCTGCCGGCGGGCAAGTTCCGGCACGCGGACCACCGGTTCGAGTGGACCCGCGCCGAGTTCGCGGCGTGGGCGACGGAGGTCGGGGCGGCCCACGGGTACGCGGTCGCCTACCACGGCGTCGGCCCGGCCCACGCCGAGTGGGGCACGCCGACGCAAGCCGCCGTGTTCACGGCCCGCTGAAGGCAATCGGGTGTGGGGTGTGGGGTATCGCAGAACATGAGACCGCCCGCACCTCGGTTCTGCGACACCCGACACCCGATACCCCACACCCGACTCACGACTTCAACGCCGGCAAGGGTGCCGGAATTGCGGATTTCGCGGGCGGCGTGGCGGGGTTTCGCGTTCTACGCTTGCCCCGCCGGACGCCCCGCTGACTTGGACGAGTTCCGCCATGACCCCGACCGCCGTCAATGGTCCCGCCAGCGCCGTGACGCGCCTCGCGGCGACGCCCGCCGACCCGCGGAAGAAGGCCCACGCCCGCCTCGCCGACCGGATCGACCTGGCCCGCAACCGGCACAAGCCGCTGTCCATTCTCCGGGCCGAGGGGAAGCGCACCCTCGAACAATTCTACGACCAGGAGGGGACGGCCCTGACCCGGTCGGACCGCGACCGGCTCATTGAGGACCTCCTGGCCGAGTCCGTCGGCTTCGGCCCGCTCGAAGAGGCCTTCCGGGACGACGCGGTCAAGGAAATTCTCGTCCTGAACGCCGCGACGATCCTCGGCCGCAAGGCCGACGGCTGGCTGCCCTTGAGCGGCCGCTTCCGCGACGACGACCAGCTCCGCACGGTCCTCGCCCGGTGGGCCGACGCCGGGGAGGTGTACGTCGCCGGGGCCGCGAGTTCGGGCGGGTTCGACGTCCGCCTGGCGAACGGGTTCCGGGCCGTGGCCACGCTCCCGCCGGCGATTCTCGAAGTCCCGCCCCAGGTCTGGTTGTCCCGGGCCGCCCCCGCCCCGTCCGGCGCGACGCCGCCGCCCGCCCCGCTCGTGCCGGGGAACGCGAGCGTCGGGGGCACCGGGAGTTCCGTCAGCCCGATCTCGGGCATCCACCGCGCGGTCATGACGACGCCGATGCCGCGCGGGTCCGGGCCGATGCCGCACCAGTCCGGCCGGCCGAACCTGAACACCGTACCCGCGGCGGACAACCCCGACTCGGGCGTCATCAGCCTCGACTCGTTGACGGCCGCCCCGACGTACTCGTCCGCCGCGCAGGGCAGCCACGGCGGCCGCGGCCCGAACAGCACGATCACGTCCGGGAGCATGATCACCGACCCGCTGGCCAAGGTCCGCCAGCGGATCACCGGCATCATCATCGGCAAGTTCGCCGCCGCCGGCATGTACGACCTGAACGCCCTGCCGGTCCTCGAACTCGCCCGCATCATTCTCGCCCAGGTGACCGAAATCGTCGCCGTCGAGAAACTCGGCTACGACGACACGACCGCCCGCCTCCTCACCGGCGAAATCCTCGCCTCGATCAAGCCCTGACCGCTGTCCCCGGTCTTCAGTCCGTCCCGCCGGTTTGCGCACCTTGCGCACCCGCCCCGGCAAGCCGTGCGGGTCGTGCCGGTCCGGCGGGGCAGTTTCTGTGAATTCCCCCTTCCCGCCGGTCGATAAGGTCCAGAGACGCCGAACCCCTCCACCAATGCGGGGGGCGGGGCGGCGTCTCGACGGGTGGGGGGCCGGGGTATGGGGCACGGGATTCGACGACTCGCGCTGATCGCCGGGGCACTCCTGCCCGCGCTCTCGGGCTGCCTCTCGCCGCAAATGCAGGACGCCGGGTTCGGGCCGCGCTACGCCCAGAACCCCATCGGCCTGCCCGCGCCCGGGACCGTCCCGGCCGAGCTGGCCAAGGTCACGCTGCCCGAGTACGTCATCGAGCCGCCGGACGTGCTCCGCATCGAAGTCGTGCTGCGTGCGCCGGTTGTCGGCGACGACAAGAAGCCGAAATTGGACGAGAAGACGGGTAAGCCGCAAATGACGGACACCCTGCGCAGCCTGCCGCTGCAACCGGTCTGGGGCGAGTACGCGGTGCGGCCGGACGGCACCCTCTACCTCGGCATCTACGGCGAAGTCCAAGTCGCGGGGTACACGCTCAAGCAGGCCGCCCAGGCGATCCGCGAGTACCTCGCCAAGCAGGCCTACAAGGAGGACAAAGGCGTGGACCCCGAGTTCCTGCTGGTGGTACTCGACGTGACGCAGTACAATTCGAAGCGGTTTTACGTCATCTTCGACGGGGCCGGGAACGGCGAGCAGGTCATCCCCCAGCCGATCACCGGCAGCGAGACCGTGCTGGACGCCGTCG
This sequence comes from Fimbriiglobus sp., assembly GCA_025362195.1. Lineage (GTDB taxonomy): Bacteria > Planctomycetota > Planctomycetia > Gemmatales > Gemmataceae > Fimbriiglobus. The sequence goes on from JANYHV010000509.1 coordinate 11,089, forward strand.
CCGCGGTCAACGGCTTACCTTCGGTCGCGTCGAAGCGTAACATCTGGGTGGCCCGCCGCACGCCGCACCCGAACTGCCCCGAGCAAATCCTGCCCGTGGACTGGGTCGGCATCACGCAGCACGGGCTGACGCTAACGAACTACCAGATCATGCCCGGGGACCGCGTCTACGTGAAGGCCCAGCGGCTGATTACCATCGACAACACGCTAGCCCGGGTGTTCGCACCGATCGAGAAACTGTTCGGCGTGACGCTGCTGGGAGCGAGTACCGTGAACCAGGTCCAGGGCCGCGGCACCGGCTTCGGCAACACCGCCACGAGGTAACGCACCGTGAAGACCACCGCGACCCTGTTGATCCTCCTGGCGACCGCGGCGGCGGCCCGCGCCCAGTACCCCGGCCAAAACCCGGGTCAGTACCCCGGCCAGCCGTACCCGCAGCAGACGATGCCCGGGACGCCCGGGGTGGCCATGCCGCCGAACTACCGGCCGCCGATCAGCCCGTACTTGAACCTGCTCCGCGGCGGCGACCCGGCCATCAACTACTACTACGCCGTGCGGCCGGCGCTCACGAACGGCACGTCGCCGCTGGGCAGCCTGAGCGGCGGGCCGGCGCAGGGGTTCAACCAGCTGCGCAACGGCTTCCTGCCGGCCGGGGCCAACCCGACGCAGGAGCCGACGCTCCTGCCGCCGGCCGGGCAAGAAATCCCGTCCCTGCCGTCCGCCGCGCACGCGGTGAGCTACGGCGGGCTGAACCGGTACTCGCCGGGGGCCGCGCCGCGGTCCGGGGTGCTCGGCAACCAGCCGCCGAAGAACTCGACGCGCCCCGGCCCCCGCCGCTAACGGACCCGCTTCTCCGGACAAGGACGTCCCATGCGTAACTCGAATTGGAAGAGCCTGGCCGCCGGAAGCGTCGTCCTCCTCGGCGTCGGCACGGCCGCCCGCGGCCAGGACCCCGGCCCGACGGTGCGCATCAGCCGCGTCGTCGCCGTGTTCGACGACCGCCGGCCGCTCGTCACCCGCGGCCTCGCCCCGGACGACCGCCCGCCGCAACCGATGCCGAGTTGGCTGGCCGGGCCGACGCCGACGGCCGTGCGGCCGCTGACGTCCGCCGAGCAGGCCGCCGCGTCGGTCGCCCCGGTCAAGAAGCCGGGCCTGGTCGAGAGCACGTACACCGGCATGAAGAGCTACCTGACCCCGCCGAGCCAGGCCCCGGGCCAGGCCCCGACGCCGCTGCCGCAGGGGATGCTGCCGCCGGTGGCGCAGTACGCCCCGCCGACGACGCCCGGGGTTTACGCCGGGCCGCCGGCGTACCGCTGGTACGGGTACGGGGCCGTCACGCCCGGCCGCAACCCGCACGCCCCCGACGGCAACTCGCCGCGCGGCTCGTCGAACTGGTACGTCCAGTCCGGGGCGACCCCCGGGGCCTTCCCCGTGACCGTGACCGCGTCCGGCCAAGCCGCCTTCGGCCAGCCGGTCGCCCCGACCGAACTGCCGAGCTACACCGTCGGCAACGTCGCCGCCGCCCTCGACCGCCCGACTGACCCGCCGGCCCCGCCGGCCGCCGCCCCGGCGTTCGCCCCCGACCCCGGCCAACCGCTGCCCGTCATCGTCTCCGCCGCCGTCGAACCGGCGTCCCTTTCGACGCCCGCGGTCGCCGAGTCGCTGCCGGCACCGCTGCCGGTGTTCACGACTTCCCCGCGGGCGGCCGAGCCGGCCCTGATGCCGACGGTCACGCCAATGCCGACCCCCGTGCCCCTGCCGACCGGCACGCCCAGCGTCACGGTGCCGGCCCGGCTCAGCGAACCGCCCGCCTTCGCGCCGACGGTTTCGGCGGTCCCGGCCCCGGTATCCGCGCCGGCCGGCCTGCAACCGTTGCTCACGTGGAACAGTTCCTCGACCGACCCGGCGGTCGCGTACAGCGGGTCGAAGTCGCCGGCCGTGGCCAGTGTCGCCGCGGTGTCACCGCCGCCGGCCGCGAGTGTCACCCCGGTGGCAGCCACTGTCACCCCGGTGACACCGGCCGTCGTCCCGGCGTCGGCCGTGGTGCCCGTCGCGCCGGTCCCGCCGGCCGTGGTCAACCCGACGTGGGGCGCGGCGGTCAAGCCGCTCGGCCGCAGCCAGGAGCCGGGGGACGCCGCCGCGCCGACCCTCGGCCAGGCGGTCCGCAACGCCGCCTACGGGTTCGCCACGATCACCGAGGTCAAGTACACCGGCCCGACGGCCGTCGTCGTCCGCCTGCACGCCGCGACGGCGGCCGACGCCCGGAGTGCCGCGGAACTCGTCTCCCGCCTGCCCGCCCTCCGCGCTTACGCCGTCGAATTCCAGGTGACCGTCGGGAAATGACGCTTCCGGCGCGCCGACGCGCCGGGCAACCAAGAACGGTGCCTGCAAACTGCTACACTTCACCGCATGGCACTGACTCACCTCGCCGGCGGCACCGTCTACGACCCGGCGAACGGCATCGCCGGCGAAGTCCGCGACCTGTGGGTCGAGGGCGGCAAGATCGTCGCACCGCCGGCCGACGCGGTCGCCGTGCGGCGCTTCGACCTGACCGGGATGGTCGTCATGCCCGGCGGCATCGACATGCACGCGCACATCGCCGGGCCGAAGGTCAACGTCGCCCGTAAACTCCGGCCCGAGGACCGCCGCGACCACGCCCCGATGCGCCGCACGCCGCTGACGCGGTCCGGCACGCTCGGCAGCACGCCGACGACGTTCGCCACCGGCTACCTGTACGCCGGCCTGGGGTACACGACCGTCTTCGACGCCGCCATCCCGCCGCTGGGCGCGCGGCACACGCACGAAGAGTTCCACGACACGCCGGTCATCGACAAGGGCTTTTACGTCCTCGTCGGCAACAACCACTACGTCATGGACCGGGTCGCCGCCGGGGAACACGAGCAACTCCGCAACTTCCTCGGGCACCTCTTGCACGCCACCCGCGGCTACGCCCTGAAGGTCGTCAACCCCGGCGGCGTCGAGGTCTGGAAACAGGGGGCGAACCTGGCCAAATCCGGCATGACCGGGTTCGACGACGTGGTGCCGCGCTTCGACGTCACCCCGCGGCAGATCGTCCGCGAAATTGCCCTGTGCGCGGACGAGATGAAGCTGCCGCACGCGATGCACATCCACTGCAACCAACTCGGCATGCCGGGCAACTGGGCGACGACGCTCGAAACCATGCGGGCCGTCGAGGGGTCGCGGGCGCACTTCACGCACATCCAATTCCACAGCTACGGCGGCACCCCGGACGACCAGGCCGCGATGCGCTCCGAAGTGCCGGCACTCGCGGACTACGTCAACGCCCACGCGAACCTGACCGTCGATGTCGGCCAGGTGATGTTCGGCGAGACGACCTCGATGACCGGCGACGGCCCGCTCGGGTACTTCCTGCACAAAGTCACCGGCCGCAAGTGGTTCAACGGCGAGACCGAGTGCGAGGGCGGGTGCGGCATCGTGCCGATCACGTACAGCGAAAAGTCCTTCGTCAACGCCCTCCAGTGGGCCATCGGCCTCGAATGGTACTTGCTGGTCCGCGACCCGTGGCGCGTGGCGATGAGTACCGACCACCCCAACGGCGGGTCGTTCGTGGCGTACCCCGAGATCATCGCGCTGCTGATGAGCCGCGACTACCGCCGCGAGGTGTTGAAGCGCCTGCCCGCCAAGCTCGCCGAACGCTGCACGCTGCCCGACCTGACCCGCGAGTACACGCTGTCGGAGATCGCCGTCATCACCCGCGCCGGGCCGGCCCGGATGTTGGGCTTGAAGCACAAGGGGCACCTCGGCGTCGGGGCGGACGCGGACATCACCGTCTACACGCCGGAGGCCGACCGGCGGGCGATGTTCGAGTTGCCGCGGTACGTGTTCAAGGCCGGCACGCTGGTCGTCGAGCGCGGCGAAATCCGCCTGGCCCCCTACGGCCCGACCCTGTGCGTCGAGCCGGGGTACGACGAGGCCGCGGTGCCGCACGTCCGCGCCTGGTTCGAGCGGAACTACTCGATCCGGTTCAACAACTTCCCCGTGACCGACGACTACCACCCGCACGGCCTCGTCGTCCAGCGGTAAGCGACCGCGGCCCCGCCGCAGGCGAACTCCCCGCCGCTCGCCGGGACCGGCGGACAGATGCGGTCAAGTCGTGCGACCGGGTCGGTCGATACGTGGGGTAGACGACACCCACCCGGACTCGCAAGGACGCGGCCCCATGGACCTTGCTCGCTCGGGGCAGACACTTCGGCCGTTCCGTTCGACGCCGGACACCCGCCTCTTCTGCCCGACGCCGACCCACGACGCCGCCCTGGCCGGCCTCCGCGAAGCCTTCGCCGCGGGCGAGGCGGTCGCGCTCCTCGACGGGGACGCCGGCCTGGGCAAGACGGTGACCGTGCTGAAGTTCCTCGAAGACCTCGACGCCGGGGTGCCGCGGCTGTTCCTGCCGTCGGCCCGGTTCGCCCGCCCGGCCGAACTATTGCAATCGGTTCTCTTCGACGCCGACCTGCCGTACCAAAATTTGAGCGAACACGAGTTGCGGTTGGCCGTGACCGACCTGCTCTTGAAGCGGCTGCCGGCGGGGGCGACGACGGTCCTCGTCGTCGATGAGGCACAAACCCTGTCGCCCGACCTGCTCGAAGAACTGCGACTGCTGGGCAACCTCGGCACGCACGCGGCCCGGGCGCTGTTCGTCGTCCTCGTCGCCTGGCCCGACCTGCGCGACCGGCTGGCGAAGCCGGAATATCTGCCGTTCGGCCAGCGGCTCGGGGCGCGGTTCCAACTCGAAGCCCTGAGCGAGGACGAGTCGGAAGAGTTCCTCCTGGCGCAACTCGCGCGGACGGGCGACCGCAAGCGGCGACTGCTCGACGCCGAAGCCCTGTCGCTGGCCGTCGCGGCCGGGCGCGGGGTGCCGCGGCTGTTGAACCAACTCGCGGCGACGGCCCTGGCTGTGGCGGCGTCGGCCGGGGCGGCCACGGCCGACGCGGAAGCGATGATGGCGGCGATGGCGCAACTCGGGCTTGTTGCTGAAGACGGGGGGGACGAGTTGCCGATGGGAACGGTACCGTTCGACCCCGCCCGGTCGCGGCCGATCGACGCCCCGCAACTCGCGGTGCCGGCGGCCGAATCCCGGTCCGCCCGCGCGGGCAAGCGGCGGAAGGCCGGATAACCTCCGGCCGCCCGGCGACACCACCGCACACTTAAGGATGACCGCAATGGGGCGGATGTTTCGGATCATCAGCGAGGCCGGCCAACCGCACTCGCCTCTTCATTCTTCCAGTCCTTCAACCACAGCCGCCGACCCCGTCGAGCGGGGGGAAAAGACGCCCATGAACCCGTACGCCAGTGACGCCATTCCGTTCGTTGAAGTCGGCGGGCCGGAGGGCGTCGTCACGAGCTACAGCCGCTCCGCCCACACCGTCCCGCCGCGCGTCGTGAGCGTGCCCTACGCCGTCCCGCACCAGCCGGCCTACGCCCCGCCGACGATGCGGTTCGTGTCCCCGGCGACGGCCACGGTGACGGTGCCGTTCCACGTCGTCCAGCCGCTGCCCGAGCCGCGGTTCGTCGCCGCCCCGAAGCCCCGGCCCGCGCCGGTCGCCCCGCCGGAAGACCCGCGGGTGCTGTCGGTCGCCTTCCACAAGTTCCCCAAGCCGGGCCTGCGCATCCTGCCGGCCGGGATCGCCCCGGAAGTGGTCACGTACCACCACCCCGAGCACCCGATCAGCGCCGAGTACCGGCTGGTCCGGGACGAGATCCGGCGGGCCTTCGACGGGCACGGCCAGCGGGTCGTGAGCCTGACCGGTACGAGCGCCGCGGCCGGCACGACGACGGTCCTGTTGAACGTGGCCGTGGCGATGACGCAGGACACCGGTGCCCGCGTCCTGGTCGTGGACGGCAACGTCCTGCGGCCGGCCGTGGCCGCCCGCCTGGCCGCCGGCGACGCCCCGGGGTTGAGCGAAGTGCTCGCCCAGACGGTGCCCCTGGCGTGGGCCGTGCAGACGACGGCCGTGAGCGGCCTGCACGTCCTGGCCGCCGGCGTGGCCACGGACAAGACGCTGGCCGCGCTGCCGACCGAGTTGCCCCGCCTGCTGACGCAACTCCGCCAGTGGTTCGACTACGTGTTCGTGGACGTGGGGGCGTGGGAGCACTCGACCGCGCACGCCGCCGCGCACCTCGCCGCCGCGTGCGACTCGGTCTACCTGGTGAGTCGGCACGCCGAGTTGGAGCGGCTGGAGTTCCACCAGCTGCGGGCCGCCCTGGGCACGACGCTCAAGGGGTACATCACGACCCGGCAGTAACCCGAAGGGGCGGGGCGATTGCGCTTGCGGGCGGGGCGAGAGTCCGCATAATCGGGGGACTCGCCTGCCCCCTTCCGCCCGCCCGGGTCGCCCCGTATGCCGCTCGCCCGCCTCGCGTTCGCCGTCGTCGCCGCAGCCCTCCTGCCGGCGGGCCTGTCCGCCCAGCCGATCGACCCCGCCGGCGTGAAGCCGGGCCTGGTGTTCACGGCCCAACAGAAATTGGTCGAAGCCTTCTCCCGACTCGAACCGGGCGTCGGCCTGACGCTCGACCCGAAGGAAGTCGTCGATCCGCAGTCCTTGAGCGAGTCGCCGTTCTCCTGGACCGGCACGATCAACATTTTGCAAGCCGGCAAGTACCGCTTCGACGCGACCGTCGCCGGCGTGGCGACCGTGACCGTCGGCGACCAGGTCGTCTTCCGGGCCGACCGGGCGACGGCCGAACGGGTCGAGGGCGTCGAGGTCGTGTTGGCGGCCGGCGTCCAACGCTTTCGGGCGGAGTTGGTCCAGACTCCGGTTCACGGGGCGCGGCTCGAACTCCTGTGGCGCGGCCCCGGCTTCCGCCCCGAACCGGTGCCGTACTACTTCTTCGGCCACCTGCCCGAAGACCGGCCGGCCGGCTTTCTGGAAACGGTCGCCCGCGACCACGGCCGCTTCCTCGTCGAAGAACACGGCTGCGTCAAGTGCCACGCCGCCGACGCGAACCAGAAGTTCGCCGAGCACACCGGGCCGAACCTCACCAAGATCGGCGAACGTACTTCGCCGGGTTGGCTCGACGCCTGGCTGAAAGACCCGCACGCCCTCCGGCCGAACACCGTCATGCCGAAGGCGTTCGCCGACGACGACACCGGCAAGCGGGAGCGGTACGCCGTGGTCGCGTACTTGAGCGGCCTCGGTAGCCCGTCGAAGCCGGCCAAGGTGAGTGCCGGCGACATGACCAGGAGTGTCGCCAACGGCGCGAAGCTGTACCTCACCGTCGGCTGCGCGACCTGCCACGGCGACCAGGTGACGACCGGGTTCAGCGCGGCCAAGCCGAAGGACGAAGAGGACGAGAAGCCGGCGACGAAGCCGGAAGACGGGGTCTACACCCTCGGCACGGCGTCGCCGCAAATCGCCTACGTGCTGGGCCACCCCGGCAGTAAGTTCACCGCCGACGGCCTGGCCAAGTACCTCGCCGACCCGCTCGCCACCAACCCGCACGGCCGGATGCCGGGCCTCGGCCTGAGCGACGGCGACACCCGCGACCTGGCCCGCTACCTGGCCCGCATCGCCGACGACAAGTTGACGCCCGAGATGCCGGCGGCCCCGAAGGACATCGACACCAAGCCGGGCGGGTGGGCCGGCCTGGGCGAGAAACTGTTCGCCAGCAAGGGTTGCGTCAACTGCCACGCCATCGACAAAACCAAGGTCGAGCCGGTGAAAGCGTCGTCGCTGAAGGCGCTCGCGGACAAGCCGACCGCCGGGTGCTTGAGCGCCACGGCCGACCCGGCGAAGCACCCGACGTTCAAGCTCGACGCCAAACACAAGGCCGACATCGGCACCTTCTTGAAGGGCAATCAGCCCGTACCGCACCGGCCGTCGGCGGTCTACGAGGCGAAGGCGAGCTTGAAGCGCTTCGGCTGCCTGAACTGCCACAACCGCGACGGCGAGGGCGGCATCCGCGAAGACCTCGCGGCCAGGATGAAGGCGCTCGAAACCGCCGAGAACGCCGACGACGTGGCCCCGCCCCGGCTCACGCAAGTCGGGCACAAACTGCGGTCGTCGTGGATGACCAACGTGCTGGTCAAGGGTGCCCGCGCCCGGCCGTGGATGTCCCTGCGGATGCCGCAGTACGGCGACGCCAACGTCGGCCACCTGACGCACGGCATCCCCAAGTTGGAAGGCTCGGTCGCCGACGACACGCTGGGCAAAGTGCCCGTCACGGCGGCCAAGATCGAGGCCGGCCGCACGCTCGCGGGCAAGAACGGCATGGGCTGCGTCGCCTGCCACGACATCAGCGGCGTCACCGGCGGCGGCACCCGCGGCCCCGACCTCGCCCGGACGCACGAGCGCGTCCGCCTCGACTGGTTCGGCCGCTGGATGCACCAGCCCCAACGCCTGGCCCCCGGCACCAAGATGCCGTCCAACTTCCTCGACGGCAAGTCGCTCGTCCCGGCCGTTTACGACGGCGACGGGGACAAGCAAATCGAAGCCCTGTGGGCCTACTTCGCGCTCGGGCCGGGCCTGCCGTTGCCCAGCGGCATGGAGCCGCCGAAGGGGCTGATCGTGGCCGTCGGCGACCGGCCCGAGTTGATGCGCACCTTCATGCCGGACAACGCCGGGACGCGGCCGGTGGCCGTCGGCTTCCCCGGCGGCATCAACGCCGTGTTCGACACGGCGACGTGCCGGGTGAGCTACGCCTGGGCCGGCAACTTCCTCGACGCGACCCCGGTCTGGAAGGACCGCGGCGGCGGCCAGGCGAAGTTGCTCGGCGCCAAGTTCTGGACCGGCCCGGCCGGCTTCCCGTGGGCGACCGGCGTCGAACCGCCCGACTTCGCCGCGCGGTTTGGCGACCCCGCTTACGGCCACCAGTTGACCAACGACAGCTACAGCGTCGGCCCCCGGTACGTCCACTTCCTGGGCTACACCACCGACGTCGCCGGCACGCCGAGCTTCACCTACGAGTTGCGCGACAGGAGCGCGGCCAACGAGTTGACGGTCACCGAAACGGTGTCGCCGCTACCGGTCTTCACCGCCCCGGGGTTGCGCCGCACGCTCACCGTCACCCCCGGCGAGGGCCGCGTGACCTGGCTGCACGTCGGGGCCACGGGCGACGCCCCGCGCGTCCTCACGCTGGCCGGGCAACCGCTGCCGGCGAAGGGCGACGTGCCCGCCGCCGGGACGCGCCTCGTCCTCCCCGAGGGCGGCGGCGGCCGCACCGTCGTCGTCGAACTGGCGACCGCCCCGAAGGACGCCGTCTGGGTGTTCTCGGCGCGGAAAGCCGGCGGGACGACCGTCGCGTTGAAGCTGCCGACCGCCGCGAAGACCGTGCTGCCGCTCGACGTGTGGGGCCTGACCCGGGCCGACGACGAACTGCTCCAGGGCCTGCGCAAGTAACTCTCCCCCGCTCTTCCCGCGAGGCCGACCGCGATGCCGACGACCGACCTGACCGCCGCCGACCCGACCCCGGTGATCGACCTGCTCAACGGCTTCCGCAAGTCGAAGGTGATGTTCGCCGCGGCGAAGCTCGGCGTGTTCGACGCCCTGCACGGGACGACGCACACGGCCGGCGAACTCGCGGCGAAGCTCGGCCTCGACCCGGCCGCGACGGTCGGCCTGCTCGGGGCGTGCCAGATGCTCGGCCTGCTCGCCGCGGAGGGCGGCCGGTACGCCAACACGCCGACCGCCGACGCCTACTTAACCAGCGCCAGCCCGAACCGGATGCTCGGGTACGCCAACTACTCGGACACCGTGCTGTGGAAACTCTGGGAGCACCTCGACGACGCAATCCGCGAGGGCACGCACCGCTGGCAGCAGACGTACGGCTGGGACGGCCCGATCTTTTCGAGCTTCTTCAAGACGCCCGAGGCGATGCGCGAGTTCCTCATGGGCATGCACGGGTTCGGCCTGCTCAGCTCGCCGGTCGTCGTCAACGCCGTGGACCTGTCGCCGTTCACGACGCTGGTCGATCTGGGCGGCGCGACCGGGCACCTGACCATCGCCGCCTGCCGCCGCTGGCCGAACCTGCGCGGCGTCGTCTTCGACCTGCCGGTCGCCATCCCGCTGGCCGACGAGATCGTCGCGGCGTCCGACGTGAAGACGCGGATCACGACGGCCGCCGGCGACTTCTTCACCGGCGACCTGCCGCGCGGCGACCTGTACGCCGTCGGCCGCATCCTGCACGACTGGACCGAGGCGAAGATTCACGCCCTGCTGGCCCGCGTGTACGACGCCCTGCCCGGCGGCGGCGGCCTGCTCATCGCCGAAAAATTGTTACACGACGACAAGGCCGGCCCGCCAGGTGCGGTGTTACAGTCCTTGAACATGCTGGTGTGTACCGAGGGCAAGGAGCGCACCCTGGCCGAGTACGCCGACCTCCTGAACGCCCACGGCTTCCGCAACGTCACCGGCGTGAAAACATCCGCCCCCGTCGATGCGATCCTGGCGCGAAAGCCATAATATTAAAGATTGCAGATTGGAGATTGAATAATATTAATCAAAGCATCTGCACTGGCTGACGGATTTCAATCTCCAATATTAGATCTACAATCTACAATCTCCTGAAGTGGAGTCCCCCCGATGCTCTCCCGTCGTGACTTTGGCCTGGCGTCCGCCGCGCTCGTGTGTGCCCCGGCGCTCGACGCCTACGCCGTCGAGGGGCCGGCGGCGAAGGACGCGCGGCTCGGCGTGCCGAAGACGCTGAACGACTTCTTCGGCTTCACGCCGCCGAAGGACCTGGCCGCGTGGCAGGCGCGGAAGACGGTGGTCCGCGAGCAGGTCGCCGTGGCCCTCGGGTTGTGGCCGCTGCCCGAGAAGACGCCGCTGAACGCCGTCGTCCACGGCAAGGTCGAGCGGGACGGGTACAGCGTCGAGAAGGTCTTCTTCGCCAGCACCCCGGGGCACTTCGTCAGCGGCAACCTGTACCGGCCGACGGCGGCGCGGACGGCCGGGGACGGCAAGCGGCCGGCGGTGCTGTTCGCCCACGGCCACTGGGACAACGGGCGGTTGCACGACGCCGGGGAAGCGGCCGGGCAGGCGGCGGTGAAGCGGGGCGAAGAGTCGGACATCGCGCGCGGCCGGTTCTTCATGCAGGCCATCCCGGTGACGCTGACGCGGCTCGGCTTCGTCGTCTTCCAGCACGACATGATCGGCTACGCCGACAGCACCGCCATCCCGCACATCCTGCGCTCCGGCGTCGCGCACCCCGACGGCTTCGCCGACGTGGCCGGCGAACTGCGGCTGCAAAGTTTGACGGGGTTGCAGACCTGGAACAGTATCCGCGCGCTCGACTTCTTGTGTTCGCTGCCCGACGTGGACCCCAAGCGCCTGGGCGTCACCGGGGCGAGCGGCGGGGCGACGCAAACGCTCCTGCTCGCGGCGATCGACGACCGCATCCAGGCGACGTTCCCCGCGGTGATGGTGTCGGTCGGGATGCAGGGCGGCTGCGTTTGCGAGAACGCCTCGCACTTAAGGCGGGGGACCGGAAACGTGGAACTCGCGGGGCTAATCGCCCCGAGACCGGTGGCGATGTCCGGGGCCAACGACTGGACGCGCGAGGTGATGACGAAAGGTTTGCCCGAGTTGCGGCAACTGTACAAGATGCACGACGCCGAGGAGAACGTCGCGGCCAAGGCGTGGGTGCAGTTCCCGCACAACTACGGCCAGCCGTCGCGTGAGTTCATGTACGCCTGGTTCCGCAAACATTTGCTCAACGCCCCCGGCCCCGTCGCCGAGGCGGCGTTCACGCCGCTGCCCGTCGCCGAGTTGAAGGTCTTCGACGCCACACACCCGCGGCCCGCCGGCGAACTCGGGGCCAAGGAGTTGCGCGCGGCGCTGGCGAAGGCGTCCGACGCGCAGCTCGCCGCGCTGCCGGCCGCGGAACGCGCGAAGGTCGTCGCCGGGGCGCTGCGGGCGCTGCTCGGCACGGCGGTGCCCGCGGTGGGCGCTGTCACCGCCAGCGGACACGCCCCGACGACGACACCCGCGGGGTTGCCGGTGGGGACCGCGGCGAGTCTCGGCCGCACCGGCACCGGCGAGTCCGTCCCGAGAGTCAGCCACATGCCCGCGGGCTTCGACCACGCCACCGCCGTGTTGTGGGTCCACCCCGACGGCGTCAAGAGCCTCGACGGCAAGGCGGGGCCGACGCCCGAAGTCGCGGCGCTGCTCAAGGCCGGCGTCGCGGTGATGGCGATCGACGTGCTGGGCGTCGGGGCGCAGGCGTTCGCCAAGCCGCGGGTCGTGGACAAGAACTACGCCGCGTTCTTCTTCGGCTACAACCGCGCCCTGGTGGCCGAGCGCGTCCACGACATCCTCACCGCCTACGCCCACCTCCGCGACACCAAGGCGAAGACGGTCCACCTCGTCGGCTTCGGCGACCTCGGCCCCGTCGCGCTGCTGGCCGCCGCCCTCGCGCCGCCGGGGACGTTCGGCAAGGTCGTGGCTGACGCGAACCGCTTCCGCTTCGACGCGATCACGTCGATGGACGACCCGATGATGCTGCCGGGGGCCGTCAAGTACGGCGGCCTGCCGGGGCTGACCGCGGGCGTGAGTATGGCGAACGTCTACAACGCCGAGGGCACCGGGCTTGTCGGCGCGAGTGCCAAGCCGCTGACGCCGGCCGAGGCCATGGCGCGGCTGCTCG
>JANYHV010000001.1 GCA_025362195.1 Fimbriiglobus sp.
GCACGACCTTCCACGACGGCCCCGACTCGTGCAACCGCGACCGCAGCACCTTCGCCAGCGTGTGGCCGTCCTCGGGGGCGATCACCTTAAAGGGAGCAAGTGGCGTCACTTCTTGAGCGCCCAGAGTAACAGTTGCACGACCAGACCACTTAATAGCGAACCGATGACGCCTAGGGTGATGTACACGAATTGCCACTGCCGCTTGTCGGCCTCGTCCTTGGCTTTCTCAAGTCGGGCCACACGCTCCGACAACACTGCCACGGTTTCGCGGAGGACCGTCAGTTGCAAATTGTCGTACTGCGTTTTATGATAGTCAAACGTCGCTTGTAGCACAGCAAGGTCTTTCGTCGTCTGTTTAGCGATCTCAGCCGGTGATGGACTCGCCATGTGCAGACTCCTCCGCGTCAATTTGAGACAACATTTCATTCGTATGCTTCTGCATCTGCGTAAAACGGTACTTCAGAACTTCTTGGATGAATTGAAGCATAAAGTTTCGCTGTTGCCACGCCTCCAAGAATCTCGACAGAAGAATGAATGTCATCACCTGACGGCTACCGTAGTTGTCCTCCTCTCGGCACGTCAGAAATAGAGTAACCCCAGAATTCACCGACTTCAGTTGCCATTTTATGTGCATGGGCACCATTTCCAAATGACTCAGTTTGCTAACAACACTTTCTTCATAATATTTCATGGCCTCCTGTACCGCGCTGAAGGCCACCGGGTCATTCGCCACAGATTCATCGATCGTCACGTTCGATTGAAGTACCGTACTCACATCGCACCTCTTAGGTTGCCTTTGTTGCGTCCCGGATTGTATCGTAGCTTCTGGGCCGCACGCTGGGGTGGTCGCCGACTTGCGGAGGCACAGGCCGCTCTCCCGGCTCCTCGCGCGCGGCGGGGGTCGCCGCACTGCGCGTGGAATCGTTGCGGGTCTCTATCGCCTCCCTGAGTGGCTCGGCGGGGATCAGCCCCTCGCGGCCGCCGATCAGGTCGCCCCGCGTCTCAGTTCTTCGGCTGGAACAACCGCGGGGCGAAGTCGTGGAGGGCGAGACGCCAGGTCTGCCACTCGTGCCCAAGCCCCTTGGCGTCGCGGAACACCACGTTCTTGCTGCCGCCTTGCTGCAGGGTGCCATACAGGGATGCCGCGGTCTTGTGAATGCCCTCGTCCAGGCCGACCGTTCCGGAGTGGAGGTAGAGTAGGTTCAACTTTTTGTCGAAAGCTTGAGGGTCGGCGAACACGCCGCCGAAGGCTGTCTTGGTGTCGAGCGGTCGGAGTCCGCTGAACGCACCGATCGCGGAGAACGTGTCCAGGTGGCTCATGCCGATCTGCATCGCCTGGCCGGACCCCATTGACAGCCCGGAGATGGCCCGGTTGTCCCGGTCGGTCAGGGTGCGGTAGGTCGAGTCGATCATCGGAATCAGGTCCTTCATCACCACGTCCTCGAACGCCCCGCCGTCGCCCCGCCCCGGTCCGGCCGGTTGCGGCGTGGCGCTGGCGTTGGCCCGCGTGGCGTAGCCTTTCTCCATGATCACGACCATCGACACCGCCTTCTTTTCCGCGATCAGGTTATCCAGGATGAAATTCATGTGCCCTTGCTTGCCCCATCCGGTTTCGTCCTCACCGCCGCCGTGTTGCAGGTAGAGCACCGGATACCGCTTCTTCAAGTCGGCGTCGTAGTCCGGCGGGGTGTAGACCATCACATTGCGTTGCTTGCCCGTGACCGCCGACTTGTACCACCGCGAGCGGAGTTCGCCGTGGGGCACGTCTTTAATGGTGAAAAAATCCACCCCCTTGTCGGGGATTTCGATCCCGCTCGTCGGCTTGCCGGTGCCGAAGAAGGTGTCGCTGCCGGGGTCGTTCATCTGGACACCGTCCACGAGGAATGCGTAATAGTGGAATCCGGGGACGATTGCCGTCGGGGATGTCAGCGTCCACACACCGCCGTCGCCCTTCTTCATGTCCCAGTGGCCGGGAACACCCAGCCCATAGTTGGTAAACACCTGCACCTTATTGGCGTCCGGGGCTTTCAGCCGAAATGTCGCCCGCCCGTCCGCGTGAACCCGCGGGTATTGGGCGTTGCCGGTGTTGGTGGCCGCCGGTTTGCCCTCATCTGCAGCCTTAGCTGTGTCCTTTTTCTCAGCGGGCTTCGGCTCGTCCTTATTTAACGGGGCTGTTTTCGCCTGTTCGCGGAAGATCAACTGGGCGAAGTGGTACAGGTCGCTCTTCCAGACCTTGAAGTCGTGCGCGCCGCCGGGAATGACGCGGTATTCGTGCGGTACTTTCTTCTCGTCGAGCAGCTTGTGGACGCCTTCACTGATTCTCATTAACCCGTCTTTGTCCCCACAAGCGACGTACAGCAGCCTCAACTTTTTCGTGGCGGCCGCGGGGTCATTGATCAAATCCTCAGGCTTCCTGGTGTTCGGTGCAGACGAGAACCCGCCCACCCAGGCGAACGTGTCGAGATTTCCCAGCCCGAAGTTGAGCGACTGCCCGCCGCCCATGCTCAGCCCCGCGATCGCCCGGCCTTCCCGGTCGGCCTTGACGGGGTACGTCTTCTCCACGAACGGGATCAAATCGACGAGCAAGTCTTTCTCGAACGCGGCGAACGCGGGGGACTGCTTCGGGATCGGGTCGCGCGCGGTCACGTCCTTCGACGCGCGACCGTTCGGCAAGACGACGACCATCGGTTCGAGTTTCTTGTCGGCGTACAGGTTGTCGAGGATCACGTTCGGGGCACCGCCTCGTGCCCACTCGGTCTCGTCCCCGCCGATGCCGTGCAACAGGTAGAGCACGGGGTACTTGCCGCCCTTCGTGAATCCCGGCGGCGTGTACACCTGCGCTTCGCGCTTGACCCCGACGGTCGTCGAGTCGTACTCGACCGTCTCCAGTTTGCCGCGCTCGATACCGTCGCGCTTTTTGTCGTAGTCTTGCGGCGGGGCAGCGAACTTCCCGGCCGTTGCTTCGGTCTTCGGTTGCCCCGATTGGGCCAACAATGACCCGGTCATGGACACCAATGCGGCGCACGAGACCAGGACCAAGTTTCGTCCGTTCATGCAGCAACCTCCAGAGAGTGAGCACGCTCAAAAGCGCTCCCGTACACTAACTGTTCACGGGAGCGGAATCGATGAGCACTTCGCCGCCCGCTACGATTAGGGCCCGGCGGTGCCACCTTTGCGGTTCCCCTGCTGCCGCTTCTGCGTCGTCCTCCCCGGTCGGTACCCCGTCTTCAACGGCTCAGCACCACGCTCACCCGGTTGTTCGCCCTTGGCCGGGTTCGCCACGGTGTGGTAGTGATCCCCGCGCAGCGCCTCATTCGCTTGCCGCCGCTTAGCCTCGATTGCCTCCTGCGGCGGTTCGGCGGGGATCAGCCCTTCACAGCCTCCAATGAGGTCCGTGCGCTTCGCCTGAATGAGCGCCTCCCTCACCTCGAAGTAGTTCTGCGGCTTGAAGAACTGCATCAGGGCGCGCTGCATTTTGCGGTCGCGCAAGCCCTTGGCGATCATCACCGGCTTCTTCGTGAACGGGTCGATCCCCGTGTAGTACATGCACGTGGCGATGTCGAACGGGGCGGGGATGAAGTCCTGGACCTGGTCGGGGCGGTAGCCGCTGCGCTTGAGGTACAGGGCCAGGTCGATCATGTCGTCGAGGGTCGAGCCGGGGTGGCTGGCGATGAAGTACGGGATGATCTGCTGCCGCGACTTGCCGGCGTCCATCGACGCCTTTTGAAACTGCTCGGCGAAGATGCCGAAGTTGTCGATCGACGGCTTC
>JANYHV010000100.1 GCA_025362195.1 Fimbriiglobus sp.
GTGCGGCCGAGGCACTGGGTCGGGCAGACGGTCGCGCACACGCCGCACGCCGTGCAGCGGAGTTCATTCAGGGTCAGCCGCGGCTCGGTCACGGGTCACCCGGCGGAGGAAGAGCGTCCCGGCGGTGATCCCGGTCGCGTCGATGACCACGTCGCGCCAGTAGCCGTGGCGGCCGGGCACGTAGGTCTGGCCGACCTCCGTGGCGATGCCGTGGGCCACCAGCAGCCCGGCGACGATCGGGCGGTAGTCGCGGCGGACCATGAGTTGCCCGGTCACGGCGAGGAAGGCGTAGCCGGCTACGTGCAGGGACTTGGCCGCCAGGATCGGCAGCCAGTCCCACACGCCCAGCGCCGCCCGCAGTTCGTCCGGCACGGGGTGCGGGTCGAGGAGCTTCCACGTCCAGAGGGCGAGGGCGACGGCGAAGGTCGCGCCCGCGGCGGTGCGGATTGCGGTCGTCCGGGTCACGCGAGCTTCTTGACGGTGGCCTGGAAGTACTCGACGCACTTCTTCACGTCCGGCGACGGGTTCGCCTCGTTCGCCTCGTACTCGATGCTGATGTACCCGCCGAACTTCACTTCCTTCAGCGCCTTCAACACCGCGGCCACGTCGAGCACGCCGGCCGGGTCGCCGTAGGGCACGTCGGTTTTGCGCTTGTTGTCGTGGTCCTTCAAGTGCAGGCCGAAGTTCCGCGCGCCCATGACGCGGACTTGCTGGGCGGAGTCGAGCGGCTCGGCCACTTGAGCGGTGCGGATCAGGTGGCCCGTGTCCAGGCAGGTGCCGATCCGCGGGTCGTGGTCCTTGACCGTCTTGAGGATCATTTCGGCGCTCGACCAGCGGTGCAGTTCCTTGCCCTTGCCGGTCGGCCCGTGCGGGTGGATGGCGACGGCGATCTTGTACTCGGCGACCAGCTTGTCGAGGCTGTCGAGGCTGTCGAGGCTGGGGTCGGCGCTGAGGTACTTCGCCCCCAGGTTGGCGGCGAACTCGAACGTCTTCTTGTTCGCGTCGTGGTTCTTGGTGAACGGCATCACCCCGAAGGCGATCGGGGCGATGTCGTACTCGGCCAGCAGCTTCTTGATGCCGGCGAGCTTCTCCGGGCTGCTGTCGGCGGGGACGTGCCCGGGGTAGAACTCGGTCGTCTTGAGGCCGAGGGCTTGGGTCTGCTTGAGGCACTGTTCGAGGTTGAACTTGCGGAAGGTGTACGACTGGACGCCGACGGTGAAGCCGCCGAACGGGTCGGCCGGGGTGCCGGCGAGGCCGCGGCTGGCGACCCAAGCCGCGCCCAACAGCGCGGCGGACGAGGTGCGGAGGAACTCGCGGCGGGGGAGCGGAACGGTCATGGCGAACCCTTCGGGACGGCGGGGAGAGAGGCCCGAGTATTGTGCGCGAAAAGGGGCCGCCGGGGGAGGGATTCGGCCGACGATTTTTACCGGGCCGCGTCACCGCCACTCGACCGAGGGTTCCGTTCACTCCGCCGAAGCCTGGACGGTCGCGCGGAATTCGACCCGAACGCGGTCGTTCATGTTCAGCACGCCCACTGTGACCCGGCCGACCGCCGACTGGCCCATGACGAGCGGGCTGCGGTGCGCGAAGTGATCTTCCCACCGCTGCACGCGGGGGTCGAAGAGCGGCGTCGGTGCGCCGCCGAGCGGGTCGAGTCCGGCCAGGTTCGGCCCCTTGTGCGAGTTGCAGTGCGGGCAGGACAGGGCGAGGTTCGCGGGGTCGTCGCCGCCTCCGTGCTGTTTGGCGACGACGTGTTCGATCTGGTACCGGAAGAACGGCTCGTCGCTTTGCCGCGAGTGGCAGTACTCGCAGCGGTCACCGGCCCGCGCCCGGACGAACGCTTTCTCGGCCGCAGTCACCGGGTGGAACTCCCGGCGATGACTGCCCGCGCCTTCGCCTGGAGGACGGCGATCAGGTTCCCGGCGGACACCAAGGCTTCGTACTCGGACCGCTCGTCCGGGGTAATGGCCCCCTCCGAGTTCTTCTCGGCCAACTCGTCGATCCGGGCTTGGGTCACGTCGTCGGCCCGGAGCGCGGCGATCCGGCGGGCCGCCTCGACCGTCAAGCAGTCGCGGACGGGGTCGAGGAGGCGGCTCAGGGTCGTGGGTGTTGTCGCGGTTGTCATAACACTTAGGATACCACGGCGGATTCGATTCCGCACCTTTCCCCGTCGTCAAACCGCCTAAAATGACTCCGACGGGTTCGACCTTCCGCCCCCTTGTGGACGCCCCATGCCGACGACCGCCGACACGGACCGCGACGAGCGGCTCGCCGCCCTGCTCGCCGACCTGTCCGAACAGCACCGGGGCGGCCGGGGCGGGGTCGGCGTCGTCGAGGCGGCGGCCCGGGCGAACCCCGACCTGGCCGGCGAGTTGCGCGAACTCTGGGCGGTGGCGCAGTTCGCGCACCTGGCCCGGGCCGTGCCCCGCCCGGCCGCGCCGCCGGCCGGCGCGTCGGCCTTCCCCTCGACGATCCACCACGACGGCCTGCACCCGTCCCCGTCGTCCGCGTGGGGGACCGGACCGTTCGCCCCGCCCGACGGCGAGGCCGGGGCCGGGATGCTCCCCCGGGAGTTCGGCGACTTCCAACTCCTCGTCGAACTCGGCCGGGGCGGCATGGGCGTCGTGTACAAGGCCCTGCAGCGGTCCCTGAACCGGGTGGTCGCGCTCAAGCTGGTCCGGGAGGCGCACATGGCCACCCCGGGCGACCGCGCCCGGTTCCGCGCCGAGGCCGAGGCCGCCGCCCGCCTGCACGACCCGCACATCGTCGCCATCCACGAGGTCGGCGCGGCCGACGGCCAGGCGTACCTGTGCCTCGAATACGTGCCCGGGGAAACCCTCGCGCAGCGCGTCCACCGGGACGGACCGCTGGCGTCCCACGAGGCCGCCCGCCTGCTCGCCCTGGTCGCCCGGGCCGTCGAACACGCCCACGAGAACGGCATCCTGCACCGCGACTTGAAGCCGTCGAACGTCCTCCTCACGACCGTCGAGGGCGGGGCGCTGGAGCCGAAGATCACCGACTTCGGCCTGGCCAAGGTGTTCGACCGGACCGAGTCCCTGACCCTGTCCGGGGCGGTCGTCGGCACGCCGAGTTACATGTCCCCCGAGCAGGCCGGCGGGCGGAAAGACTTACTCCCCGCGACCGACGTGTACTCCCTCGGGGCGGTCCTTTACGAGATGCTCACCGGCCGGCCGCCGTTCCGCGCCGCGCACCCCGTCGATACGCTGTTGATGGTGCTCGAACAGGACCCGGTGCCGCCGCGCCGGCTGGTCCCGAGCATCGACCGCGACCTCGAACTGGTCTGCCTGAAGTGCCTGCAGAAGCCGTCGGACTTGCGGTACTCGACGGCGCTGGAACTGGCGGTCGATCTGGAAGCCTTCCAGGCCGGCGACCCCATGAGCGTGCAGGCCGGGAGCCTCGGGTCGTTCGTGTCCCGGCTCCTCCGGGAGACGCACCACGCGGCGGTTTTGGAGAACTGGGGCCTGCTCTGGATGTGGCATAGCCTGATGATTTTCCTGCTCTGCCTGGCGACGCAAATCCTGGCCTGGGAGCGGGTCGATTCGCACCTCCCGTACCTGATCCTGTGGGGCACCGGCCTGATCACCTGGGGGACGATCTTCTGGCGGCTACGGCGGCGGGGCGGGCCGGTCATGTTCGTCGAGCGGCAGATCGCGCACGCCTGGGCCGGGTCGGTCATCGCCACGATCGGCCTGTTCCTGATCGAGGTCGTCCAGGGGACCGACTCGCTGTCCCTCTCGCCGGTCCTGCCGCTGATCGCCGGCGTCGTGTTTTTCGTCAAGGCGGGCACGCTCTCGGGCCAGTTCTACGTCGCCGCCGTGACGTACTTCCTGACCGCCCTGTTCATGGCCGCCGTCCCCCTGTTCGGGCACCTCGTCTTCGGCGTCGTCTCGGCCGTCACTTTCTTCGTCCCCGGCTTGAAGTACTACCGCCAGCGCAAGCGCGGCGAAGCCCTCGCCGGGTTATAACCCGGCCAGGGCTACGAAAGTCATCGCAACAGTTACCGGCGGAAGATGCCGAGACCGCGGCGGACGACGCGGCGGGTGCCGGTCACGACCGTCGTGCCGGTGTTCGTCAGGACCGACGTCGTGCCGTTCAGGATGGTCGAGCCGGGCATCGAGGTCCGGAAGAACTGGTTCGACCCGTAGGCCGGCATCGTCGAATACGTCGTGGTGCCGGTGGACGGCATGCTGTAAGTCGCCGGCTGAATGACCGTGCCGGTCATCGGCTGCGGGGCCGGGGTGTACTGGCCGTTCGGCTGGATGGTCTGGGCCGACACGGTGCCGGCGAGGGCCAGGCCGACGACGGTCGCGGCGAGTGCGTTCAACTTCATGGCGTCAATCCTTCGAGGTGTCCGGGACCGGGGCGGCTCCAATACCGCCCCGCGACCGCCGAGGATTGTTGCAAGCGACGTGCCGAAGACGACGAAAGGCCGCGACTTTCGTCGCGGCCGTTCGAGGGTGCCGGGGGCACGGCGGGGTTACCGGTAGCTGCCGAAACTGAAGCTGAAGCCCGACCCGCCGCCGTAGCCGAAGCCGTTGTTGAAGCCCTGGTTGTAGCCGCCGTAGCTGTACCCCGAGTTGAAGTTGCTGTAGTACGGCTGCGAGTACCCGAACGAGTTGCCGTACCCGTAGGAGAAGCCCGGCGAATAAACGGGGGCGTAGTACCGCGGGGCGTACCCGCCGGAGACGAACCCGCCGGCGTAGCCGCTGTACCGCGGCTGATAGTTGTACCCGTTGACGCGATAGCCGCCGTTGTTGTAATTCCGGTGGTAATTCTGGGCGGACGCGGTGCCGGCGGTGCCGACGATCAGGGCCAGAGCGAGCGCGCCCCCGGCGACGAGTGACTTGATCTTCATGGTGGTGCTCCGAGGAGTTGAGACTGGGCGGGGTGATCCGGCCGGGCCGCGGAACTCGCGGCCCCGACACCAGGGGATACCGCAAATCTCTCGCCCCTTGCGCCGGAATCCGCCGATTTTCGCTCAAGTCCCCCCGCCGAGGCGACTCAGCAGCCGCTCGGTCACGGCCCGCAACTCGGCCCGCGCGGCCGGGGCGAGCGGGATCGTCCGGACCAGTTTCTCGGCCGCGTGCAGCAGGTCGAGCAGCGCCTCGCCGGGCACGCCACTTTCGACCGCGGCCGGCGTCGGGGTCCGCGGGGCGGCCGCCGCCGGCTCGGCCCGGGGTTCGGCCGGCGTCTCGGTCAGCAGGTCGCGCAAGGCGCTCAAGAAGCGCGACCCGCCCCCGCCGCCGAAGGCGATCTCGTCCTCGTCGCCCGAGAAGACGCCGTTGAACATCGTCTGCTTGGCGTCGAGCGTCCGCAGCACCCGCTCTTCGATCGTCCCGCGGGTGACGAAGTTGACCACCCGCACCGGCGCGCTCTGGCCCATGCGGTGGACCCGCGCGACCCGCTGTTCCAGGACCGCCGGGTTCCACGGCAGTTCGAGGTTCACGACCGTGTCCGCGACCTGCAGGTTCAGGCCGACCCCGCCGGCGTCTGTGCTTAGAAAGACCCGGCAGTCGGCGTCGGCGTTGAACTGCTCCAGCACCCGCTTCCGCTCCGGCCCGGGCAGCCCGCCGTGCAGGGTCACGAACCCGACCCCCTGCCGGGCCAGGACTCCGGCCGCCTTGGTCGTCATCGTCTCCCACTGGCTGAAGACGACGAGCTTGTGCGCCCCGTCGCCGAGCAGGTCGGGCAGGAGTTCGGCGAACTCGTCGAGCTTCGGCGAGTG
Organism: Fimbriiglobus sp.; assembly: GCA_025362195.1. Lineage (GTDB taxonomy): Bacteria > Planctomycetota > Planctomycetia > Gemmatales > Gemmataceae > Fimbriiglobus. Next base: position 5,747 of record JANYHV010000100.1, read on the forward strand.
GTCGGTCTCCTTGTCGAACAGGAACGTGCTGTTGCACAGCATCCGCAAGTTGACCACGCAGGCGAGGATCCGCTTGCGGTCGAGGTCGGTCAGGTAGCCCTTCTGCAACAGCCGGGCGAGCGAGGTCCGTTGCTCCTCGTAGGGACCGCGCTGCTCGTCGGAGAGTTCGACGAAGACGGTGTTGTCCGTCCGCGCGGGGAGTTGGGTCAAGACCTCGGCGCGGGTGCGGCGGAGCAGGATCGGTTCGAGCTTCTCGCGGATGCGGTCGAGGTTGCGGTAGCCGACGAGTTGGCCCTGGTCGTCCAGCACGCGGTGGTCGTGCAGGAACTGGAAGGCCGGGCCGAAGCGGCGCTCGTCCACGAAGTTGACGATGCTGTACAGCTCTTCGAGTTTGTTTTCGAGCGGCGTCCCGGTCAGCACCATCGCGTACCGGCTCTTCAACTTCTTCACCTCCTGCGAGGTCTTGGCCTCCCAGTTCTTGATCCGCTGGGCCTCGTCCAGCACGATCACGTCCGGCTTCCAGGCGTTGATCGCCTCGCGGTCCCGGACCACCTGTTCGTAATTGACGAGGCGGTAAAAGGTCGGCACGGCGTACTGGTCCCGGCGGTCGTCCGGGCCGCCCTCGACGATCTGGACGGCCCGCTTCGTGAAGCGAGTAATCTCGCTCTGCCACTGGTACTTGACGGACGCCGGGGCGATGACCAGCACCCGGCCGATGCCGCGCTCGCGGGCCAGCAGCTCGACCGCCGCGAGCGTTTGCACGGTCTTGCCCAGGCCCATGTCGTCCGCCAGGATGCTGCGGCCGCGGCAGGCCAGGAAGAGCGCCCCGCGGATCTGGTAGTCGTACAGCGGGGCGGGGAGCAGGTCGAGGTCGAGGGTGCCCTGTTCGAGTTGCAGCAGCCAGACCTCCTCCCGCCGGGCCATCTCGGCCCGCTCGACCTCGCGGTCGATGAAGTCGAGCGCGTCCGACAGGACCGTCACGTCCTCGGGGACGGCCTCGACGGCGGGGACGAAATCGACGTACCGCCCGCGGCCGGACCACAACCCGCGGTCGTCGAAGAACCGCTTGGCCAGGTGCGTGAGCTTGTCCGACGTGCGCGGCGGCAGGTGGACGCCGAGTTGCACCGACTCGCCGTAGTGCAAGTAGACCTCCGGCCGGGTGAAGGTCGCCTTCTTCTTCTGCAAGTGCGCCGGCAGGTCGTCCTTGAGCGTCTCCAGCACCGCCTCGACGTGCTTGCACGTGCCGAGCGTGTTCGACTTGAAGTCGGGGCACGTACACGCGTTGTCGCCGACCTCGAACCCGCGGACGGTGACCGTGTACTGGCCGCCGGTCTCGGGGTTGGTGACGCGGTAGTCGGAGAAGACGCGCTTCTTGCCCAGGTTCTCGATGGCGAACTTGGTGCTGCGGGCGCGCTGGCGGCGCAAGTCGATCTGTTCTTCGCGCAACATCGGCGGCTCCCGGAGGACACGCCGTCATCATACCAGCCGGCGAGCCGGAAGCGTCCTACCTTGACGCCATGACACGCACTCTGTTGACTCTGTTCGCCACGCTGCTCGCCGCCACGCCCGGTGTGGCGCGCGGGCCGACGGCTTACGACCCCGGCGACTTCGTCGAGTACTGGTCGGCGGCGCGCGTCCACGCCGCCGGGGGCAACCCCTACGACGGCGGGCAACTGTTGCCGTGGCAGCGGCACGTCCTCGGCGAGCCGGACCGCGTCGAGGCGGTCATGCTCTGGACGCCGCCGTGGACGCTGCCGCTGTACGCCCCGTTCGGCCGGCTCGCCCCGCGCGAGGCCCAGGTCGCCTGGCTGGCCGCGCAAGCGCTCCTCCTCGTGTTGAGCGCCGCGGCCCTGGCGAACGTGTACGGCGGCGGCCGGTGGTGGGCCGGCGCGGTGCCCTTCGCCGTGCTGCTCACGTCGGCCGAAGTGCCGTGGCTGTTCGTCTACGGCCAGAACAGCGGGTTCGTCCTCGCCGGCCTCGCCGGGTTCGTGTACTTCCGCACCCGCGGCTACCCCGTCGCCGCCGGGCTGGTCGGGGCGCTGACCGCCGTCAAACCCCACCTGCTGTTGCCGTTCGCCACGCTACTCCTCCTGGACGCGCGGACCCCCGCCGGCCGCCGCGTGTTGCTCGGCGGGGTCACGGCCATCGCCGTCGGCTCGCTGCTGGCTCTCGTACCCAACCGCGCCACCTTCGCCGAGTTCGCGGCCGCACTGCACGCCCCGAGTACGCCGACGACGAAGTCCGTCGGCGACTGGCAGGTGCCGTTGTTCAGCTACCGACTGCGAATGGCGATCGACCCCGCGCAATTCCGCTGGCAGTTCCTCCCCGCCGCACTGGCCTGCCTCGCCTACGCCGCCGTCCGCGTCCGCACGGCGACCCCGTGGGACTGGGCAACGCGGTTGCCGCTCGTCGTCCTCGTGTCACTGCTCACGGCCCCCTACGGGGCGTGGGTCTTCGACCTGGTGCTGCTGATCGTGCCGGTGACGGCGACGTTCTTCACGGCCCTGGGCACCGGCCGCGCGGTGGTCGTCGTCGCGGCCGTCGCCCTGCACGTGGTGCGGTACCCGACCGCCCTCAAACTCTCCTCGCTCGAAGACGGCTGGGCGGTGACGCCGGTCGCGCTCGCGGGGTCCCTCGTCGTCGCGGCGCTGGCGACCCGCGGCGAGCCAAGAGCGTGAGCGACTGGAGGTCTTTCGATCTCCAGTCGCTCACGCTCTTGGCTGCCGGCGAATGCCCGGCCCGCGCTACGCCTTCGGCGCTTCCAGGACGAACCGGTACGTCAGGCCGGCGAGGACGGCACCCAGGATCGGGGCGGCCCAGAACAGCCAGAGTTGCTCGAGCGCGGCCGCGCCGGCGAACACCGCCGGGCCGGTGCTCCGGGCCGGGTTGACGGACAGGTTCGTGACCGGGATGCCGACCAGGACGATGAGCGTCAGGCCCAGGCCGATGGCGATCGGCGCGAACCCCTTCGGCGCGCGGGCGTCGGTCGCGCCGTGGATGATGATGACGAACATGAACGTGAACACCGCTTCCGCGAGGAAGCACGACGGCATCGAGTACTTGCCCGGCGACCGCTCGGCGTAGCCGTTCGTGGCGAACCCGCCGGCGCTGGCCGAAAAGCCGTCCTGGCCGCTGGCGATCGCGTACAGCACGGCCGCGCCGATCAGGGCACCGACGACCTGGGCGATGATGTACGGGACGGCGTCCGCCGGCTTGAACCGGCCGCCGGCGACCAGGCCGAGCGTCACGGCCGGGTTCAGGTGGCACCCGGACACGTGGCCGATGGCGTACGCCATTGTCAGCACGGTCAGGCCGAACGCGAACGCCACGCCGACGAACCCGATGCCCAGGTTGACGCCGGGGGTGTCGATGAACTTGGCGGCGATGACGGCACTGCCGCACCCGCCGAGGACCAGCCAGGCGGTGCCGAGGGCTTCGGCGAAGCAACGACGAGTCATGTCCATGAATCACTCAATTCTGGGTCGGAGGACGAGGAATGCGTCCGGCGGTGCGCCGGACGCGAATCTTGAGGTATACCGAAACTCACAATACCGGCGAGTCGGGTTCCCGGCCGCCGGCGGATCGCGGGCCGCGGCCGACTTGCGGATTTTTCCGGGTCGGCTCGTTGTTCGACGCTCGCCGGCCTAAAATGCCTTTGGCCGACGCCCCCGTCCTCACCCAGCGCCTGCGAATCCCGAAGGACCGCGAATGCCCCCGCCGACCGACCGACCGACGCCCCCGACGCCGACGCTGCCGCCCCCGTCCGCCCCGAAGCGGTTCGCCAATACGCTCATGCCGGGCGGCTGGTTCGTCATCGTCATGCTCGTCATCGTTCTGGTCGTGCTGCTCGCCCTGGACACCCGCAAGACGGTGAACGTGACCGAGTTCAAGCGGCTGGCCGAGGCCGGGCAGATCAAGAAGTTCACGTTCGTCGGCCGGGACCGCGGGGTCGGCGAGGTCCGCGACCCGAAGTCCGAGTTGGCCACCGCCCTGAAGCTCAACGGCTCGTTCTTCGCCGTGAACCTGCCGCACGTCGAGAACCAGAACGACACGATCGCCATGCTGGAGGCCAAGGACCGGGAGCACCGGGCGGCGCTCAAGGCGGCCGACCCGACGGACAAGACGGAGGAACTGGCCGTCGTCAAGGAGGACGAGCCGATGCCGTACCTCCAGCCGCTCATCTTCATGCTCCTGCCGATCGTGCTGTTCGCGCTGTTCTTCTTCTTCTACCTGCTGCCGAAGATGCGCGACCCGATGGGCGGCGGGGGCGGGTTCCTGAACAACTACATCCGCAGCCCCGCCCGGCGGTACGAGAAGAACCGCGGCCGCACCGCCTTCGAGGACGTGGCCGGGATGGAGCCGGCCAAGCGCGAGTTGCAGGAGATCGTCGACTTCCTCCGCAACCCGGACAAGTTCACCCGCCTCGGCGCGCAAGTGCCCAAGGGCGTGCTGCTCGTCGGCCCGCCCGGCACCGGCAAGACCCTGCTCGCCAAGGCCGTGGCCGGCGAGGCGAACGTGCCGTTCTTCAACATCAACGGGTCCGAGTTCATCCAGATGTTCGTCGGCGTCGGGGCCAGCCGCGTCCGCGACCTGTTCAAGACGGCCAAGGAAGCCGCCCCGTGCGTCATCTTCATCGACGAGATCGACGCCGTCGGCCGGATGCGCGGCGCGGGCGTCGGCGGGGGGTCGGACGAGCGCGAGCAGACGCTAAACCAGATCCTGTCCGAGATGGACGGCTTCCAGGCGAACGAGACGGTCATCGTCCTGGCCGCGACCAACCGCCCGGACGTGCTCGACGCCGCGCTCCTGCGGCCCGGCCGGTTCGACCGGCACGTGACCATCGACCGGCCGACCTGGCAGGGCCGCATCGCCATCCTGAAGGTCCACACCCGCAACAAGCCGCTGTCGGACGCCGTCGATCTGGAGAAGGTCGCCCGCAGCGCCATCGGCATGAGCGGGGCCGACCTGCGCAACCTGTGCAACGAGGCCGCCCTGCACGCCACCCGGTCGGGCAAGAGCGCCATCGAGCAGGACGACTTCTCGGCGGCGATGGACCGGGTCCAACTCGGTGCCCGCCGGGAAGAGATTTACTCGGACGAGGAGAAGCGCCGCACCGCCTACCACGAGGCCGGCCACGCCCTGTGCGCCTGGCTCGAACCGAAGGCCGACCCGCTGACCCGGGTGAGCATCATCCCGCGCGGCCGGGCCGCCGGGGTGACGATGTTCGCCCCGAACGAGGACCGCGTCGACATCTCCCAGAGCGAGTGCCTGGCCCGCCTGGTCGTACTGCTGGGCGGCCGCGCGGCCGACCGGATGGTGTTCGGCGAGCCGATGTCCGGGGCCATCATGGACCTCAAGCAATCGACGCGGATCGCCCGCCAGATGGTCACCCAGTTCGGCATGAGCGAGCGGCTCGGGCCGGTGTCGTACCGCGTCGGCGAGGAGCACGTCTTCCTGGGCAAGGAGATTTCGGAGAGCCGGGACTTCAGCGAGGGCACGGCCCGCATCATCGACGAGGAGGTGCAGCGCATCCTCGGCGACGCCGAGCGGAGCGCGACGCGGCTGCTGGAGCAGAACCGGCCCGACCTGGACTTGTTGGCCAACGCCCTGCTGGAACACGAAGAGATCGACCGCGAGGCGATCGACAAGCTGTTGCGGAAGGTGAAAGTGGAAGGCTCGCCGATGGGCGAGCAGACCGTCCCCCCGCCGACGACGGCCGGGGGGTTGGCGTTCGGGACGTGACCGTTACTTCTTGTCGGCCTTCGGCTTGGCCGGGGCCTTCCGCTTGGTCTCGGGCTTGTCGGCCTTCTCGGCCTTCTCCGCCTTTTGGGCGTCGGTCGGCGGGACGGCGGCGGCCAGGCTGGCCTCGGTCCAGGTCGGGCTGAGCTTCTTGATGCGGGCGAGGATCGCGGTCCGGGCGTCGCCGACGGCCCCGCCGGTCGTCAGTTTGGCCTTGAGCTTGGCCATCTTCTTTTTGCGGTGGTAGCGGCGTTTCAGTTCGGTCTGGCGCTCGATCATCGGGAAGCTCCGGGTTTGGCAGAATAGGTGTAGCGTATCACCCGCCCCACCCCCGACAAGCCGGAATCAATCCCCCCGGTCCCGGCGAGCGACGGTCCGTCAGGTTGCCGGTCCAGCCTGGAATGGCGGAGGTCACCCTGGTGAAAAACGGGGCGAACGACCACATTCCCCGGTCCCGGCGAGCGGCGGTCCGTCAGGCCGCCGGTTCAACCTGGAATCGGGAGATTCTGACGGGGTGAAGTTTCGAGCGCACCCACCCACCCACCCACCCACCCAGTTGTCATTCGCATTCCGGGTTGGACCGGCGGGCTCACGCACCGCCGCCCGCCGGGACCGGTTAGCCCACGCTGATGGCGCTGCCGTCGCCGAAGGCGTCCACGACGGCGGCGGCGGTCGGGCCGGCCGGGTTGGGGTTCACGTAGTTCGCGCTGATGCCGGCGCTCGTGTACACGTAGGCCTTGCCCGCGTTCGTGGCGACCAGGTCGGCCCGGCCGTCCCGGTCCACGTCCTTGACCGTGATGTTCGTGCCCTGCCGGCCGCCGGTGTTGGCGTCTACGAAGAAGTCGGCGATGCGGGTCGAGGTCGCGCCCCGGTTGGCCATGATGTCGCTGCCGCTGAACACGGTCACCCGCGGCGCGCCGCCCGGCCCGGCCCCGGTGACGAGATCGACTTTGCCGTCCCCGTTCACGTCGCCCAGGCTGACCGTGGCCCCGTTCCGCAGGCTCGACTCGTAGGCGAAGAAGTCCGCGACGAGCTTCTTCGGCGCGTTCCCCGGCAGCAACGACTGGCCGTCGAAGACGGCGATCCGCGGGCCGCCGCCGATGCCGGCCGCGACGACCAGATCGACGCGCCCGTCGCCGTTCAAGTCCCCGGCCGTGACCCGGGCACCGCCGCGGAACTTGACGTCGTCGATTGCGAAGAAGTCGGTCAGCACCTTGCCCTGGGCGGGGTCGGCCCCGGCCAGGAACTGGGCGCTGTTGAAGACGCGGACGCGCGGCCCGCCGCCGACGTCGGCCGCGGCGACGATATCGACCTTGCCGTCGCCGTTGAAGTCCCCGGCGGCGAGGTTGACGCCGCCCTTGAAGGTGGCGTCGAAGGCCAGGATGCCGCCGCTGACGAGGTCCAGGCCGGTCTTGCCGTCGTACACGTAGATCCGCGCCACCTCGCCGCCGGACGTGGCCACGATGGTGTCGGCCGTGCCGTCGCCGTTGAAGTCGGCCATGACGACGCGGCTGCCGGACTTGCCGTTCGACGGCGGGGTCAGGCTCTGGCCCGGGGTCGCGGTCAGGCTGCCGTCCGGGTTGGCGGTGAAGTTGTACGCCTGGGTGCCGGACGTGTTGCCGCCGCCGATGGTGAGCGACGAGCCGACCCCGCCGCCGCGCACGCCGACGGCCGCGAGGGTGACCGTCGAGCCGTTCGTGATCGTCACCGGGACGCGGGTCAGGGCGGTGGTCGTCAAGCCCCCGGCCGGTTGCACCAGGAGGAAGTGGCTGCCGTCCGGCAGGCCGTCGAAGCGGAAGCTGCCGTCGGCCTGCGCGACCGTGGTCACGGTGATGAGCTTGCCGGTCCCGTTCAGGTCCAGTTGCACGGTGCCCGGGTTGACGGCGCGTTCGCCCGGGTCCTTGACGCCGTCGCCGTTGGCGTCGAGGAACAGCGACCCGACGACCGACCCGGAGTACGTCACGGCCACGTCCGGGGCGGTGGTCAGGGCCGCGCCGCCGAGGGCCGGGCTGGCGACGCTGACGGCCAGCTTGTTCGTGCCGTCCGGGGTCGAGAAGCGCGTCCCGGCCGGGGCCGTGATGAGCACGCGGAGCGTGCCGACGGGCACGTTGGTGAACACGTACTGGCCCTGGTCGTTGGTCGTCGCCGTCTGGTCGGCGGTCCCGTCGCCGTTGGTGTCCAGGCCGACGGCGACGTTCGCCAGGCCGGCCGTCGAGCCGGCGAGGGTGACCCGGCCGGCGACCGCCGAGGTCGGCTGGATGCCGATGACCATCGGGGCGGCGACGCTCCCGTTGCTGATGCTAATCAGCGACGACGCGACCGTCGTGACCTTGCTGTTCAGGGGCGGGACGACGGTCAACTTGTGGACGCCGTCGGGCAGGTTGTTGAACGCGAACGCCCCGGTGCCGTCCGTCGAGGTGGCGGTGAACTCGGTCGTCCCGTCCACGTTCAGGTCGAGGGACACCGTCGCCCCGGCGTACCCCGGCTCGCTCGCGTCCTGTTTGCCGTTGCCGTTCAAGTCGGTGAAGACGACGCCCGACGCCCGCCCGCTGGTCCGCAGGCCGATGGCCGGGGCGACGGCGGTCGTCTCACCCGCCGCGACGGTGACGACGGCCGTCGTCGGGCCGACGGCCGACGTGCCCTGGGCCGGCAGCACGGTCACGTTACTCTTCCCGGCAGCGACGTTGCCGAAGCTGTAAGTCCCGTCGGCGGCCGTGGTCGCGTTCTGCGTGGCCGACTCGCCGGACCCCGCGGACAGGATCACCGCGACGCCCCCCAGCCCCGGCTCGCCGGCGTCCCGGGAGGCATTCCCGTTGATGTCCGCGTACACGGACCCGGTGAGCGACGCCGGGACCGACCGGTCCTCCAGCGGCACGACTTGCGGCTTCGACGGGTTGATACGACGGCTCATGAGGGCACTCCCGGACATGGGGACGGATCGGGGCGGTTGTAACACTCATCGACCAGACCCCAGCGCGGAATGAAGGTGAATTCCTCAAGTCCGGGCCGAAAATGTCGGGGGACCGTTGGCGGCAAAATCGCTGAAGTCGCCTTGACCGTGCGGGCGGTGGCTTTAGTGTGGTAGCTTGCGAAGTTGCGAAGTAGGGGAGACGACGTGGCAGGTCAAGCGAACGAACGCATCCGCATCCGCATGGAAGGCTACGATCACGAGGTGCTCGACCGCACCGCGGCCGAGATCGTCGCGACCGCCCAGGGGACGCAGGCCGAAGTCCACGGGCCGATCCCACTGCCGACCCGCATCGAGCGGTACACCGTGCTGCGGTCGCCGCACATCGACCGGAAGTCGCGCGAGCAGTTCGAGATCCGCACCCACAAGCGGCTCATCGACATCCTCCAGCCGACGCAAAAGACCATCGAAGCCCTCAACAAGGGCCTCAGCCTGCCCCCGGGCGTGGACATCAAAATCCGCGTCATCGGCGCGAAGCAGTAAGCATCCCCGCTTGACAGCCGGTGGCCGACGACTATCAAGAGTGTTCGCGTTCGCCCCCGTGGCGGCCGCGACGAAGCGAACGACGACAAGACTCGGACTTCCGGTCCGCCAGAGACGCAAGCTCCTGCCTCGGCAAGACTCGCACAAACAGTCTCCGGCAACACGACCGATTCGCCGCAAGGCGACAGGCCCGGGTCGGTGATATTCCCCTGCGATATGCTCCGCCGTTGACTTTCGAGTCGGCATCGGGAGAGGGTGTGACGATGGCTCGTACAGGCGTACCGAATACGATTACCGAATTCACGGCCCCGATCAGCGTGGCGGTGGTCAACACCGCCGGCGCGACCGTCGGCACGGTCGAAGTGAACCCGGCGGTCTTCGGCGGCAAGATCAGTAAGGCCCTCCTGCACGAAGCCGTGCTGATGTACCTGGCCAACCAGCGGGCCGGCACCGCCTCGACCCTGCGTCGCGGCGAAGTCGCCGGTAGTACGAAGAAGCTGTTCCGCCAAAAGGGCACGGGTAACGCCCGGGCCGGCACTAAGCGGACCAACAAGCGGCGCGGCGGCGGTACGGCCAAAGGCCCCAAGCCCCGCGACTACGAATACCACCTGCCCAAGCAGGCCGTGAAGGCCGCGACCCGCCAGGCGATCCTGAGCAAGTTCGTGGACGGCAAGGTCATCATCGTCGATACGCTCACGATGGCGGCCCCCGCCACGAAGCAGATGGTCGGCATCTTGAAGGCGATCAAGGCCGGCAAGAAGACGGTCAAGGGCGTGGACGCCAACAACGTCGAGACGACGACCGAAAAAGACGTGACGCTGTTCGACACGACGGCGCTGATCGCCACGGCGGGGCACGACATGAACGTGTACAAGTCGAGCCGCAACCTCGGGGGCGTGAAAGTCCTTCCGGCCGCGGAACTCAACGCCTACACGGTGCTGAAGCAAAAGACCCTCGTGCTGACGCGGGCCGCGTTCGACAGTCTCACGGCGGCCGGCAAGTAAGGAACACGCCGCCCCACGCTGTGGGGTGGCCTTGAGGATATTGCGATGCGTAGTCGTCCGAGACCGAAGCGGTACGTCCGCAAACTCGAAAGCCGCAACCCGTGCGTCCACGGCGACACCGGCGTCGAGTTGCGCCCGTACCAGGTGATCATCCGCCCGCTCATCACCGAGAAGGGCACCCACCTGACGACGCGGTCGAACGCCTACACCTTCATGGTGAACCCGCTGGCCAACAAGAACCAGATTCGGGAAGCCGTCGAGGAACTGTTCAACGTCCGCGTCGAGGGCGTGCGGACGCAGAATTACATGGGCAAGCTGGCCCGCTTCAAGCAGATTCCGGGCAAGCAGGCCGACTGGAAGAAGGCGATCGTCACCGTCCACGCGGACGACCGCATCGACTTCATCTGACGGTGACGGGTTGAAGATTGGTACGGCCGGCGGCTCCAGGTTGACATTGGTTCGGGGAAGGTGACTCATGGCGATTCGTCAATACAGTCCGACATCCGCGGGTCGCCGGGGCGGTAGCGTCTCCGACTTCGCGGAGTGTACCAACCCCGGCGTCAACGACCCGGCCAAGCACCTGCTCAGCCCCCGCAAAAAGACCGGCGGCCGCAACCACCACGGCATCACGACCACCCGCCACCGGGGTGGTGGCCACAAGCAAAAGCTCCGCGCCATCGACTTCAAGCGGAAAAAAGATGGCATCGAGTGCGAGGTGCTCTCAGTCGAGTACGACCCCTGCCGCTCGGGCCGCATCGCCCTGGTCAAGTACACCGACGGCGACAAGCGCTACATCCTCTCGCCCGACGGCCTCAAGGCCGGGGACAAGTTGATGTCCGGCGACCTGGACGCGGTCGAGCCGCGGTTGGGCAACTGCCTGCCGCTCTCCCGCATCCCCCTCGGCACGACGGTCCACTGCGTCGAGCTGACCCCGGGCCGCGGCGGCCAGATCTGCCGCTCGGCCGGCACGACCGCGACCCTGAACGCCCGTGACAAGGGCCAGGCCCTGCTGACGATGCCCTCGGGCGAAGTCCGCAAGGTGTCGGTCAAGTGCCGCGCAACCATCGGCTCGGTGTCGAACCCGGACCACATGAACGTGAGCATGGGCAAGGCCGGCCGGATGCGCTGGAAGGGCCGCAAGCCCCACAACCGCGGCACGTCGATGAACCCGACGGACCACCCGATGGGCGGGGGCGAAGGGCGGACGGCCGGCGGCCGCAACCCGATGTCGAAGACGGGCGTTTTGTCGAAGGGCGGCAAGACGCGGCCGAAGCAGAAGCCGTCGAACAACTCGATCGTCCGGCGTCGCCCGGCCGGTCCGTTCCAGACGAACAACGG
>JANYHV010000101.1 GCA_025362195.1 Fimbriiglobus sp.
TGGTGACTTCAAGCGGAGGAGTCGGCTGAACTGCCACGTCGCACCTCCGCGAGACGGCCGTCACTCGTCGGTCAGGCTGGGGTAGTTGCGCATGACGAGGTGGCTGTTGATCTTCTGCACCAGGTCGAGGGCCACGCTGACAACGATCAGCAGGCCGGTGCCGCCGTAGAAGGCGGCGATTTGTTGGTTCACACCGAGCTTGGCGCTGATGATCGTCGGGATGATGGCGATGATCGCCAGGAACGCCGCGCCGACGTAGGTGATCCGCATCAGCACCCGTTCGAGGTAGTCGGCCGTACTCTTGCCGGGGCGGTAGCCGGGGATGAAACTCCCCTGGTCCTTGAGGTTGTCCGCGACTTCCTTGGGGTTGAACTGGATCGCCACCCAGAAGTAGCAGAAGACGTAGATCAGCACGATGTAGACGACGTTGTAGAACCAGCCGTCGCCGCGGTGGAAGGCCGCGCCGAGGGTCGAGGCCCAGGTCAGATCGGGGGCGACCGCACTCAGCGAGTCGAAGAGCAGGCCGGGGATTAGCAGCATCGTGCTGGCGAAGATCACCGGCATGACGCCGGCCGCGTTCACCTTCATCGGCAGGAACGCCTTGGTCCCGCCGACCTGCCGGCGGCCGCGGACGTGCTTGGCCGACTGCATCGGGATCTGCCGCTTGGCCTTCGTGATCGCAATCACACTCACCACGACGGCGACGAACAGGAACATCAGCAGGACGAAACTTTCGAGGCTGATGTCGCCCGAGTCCCCGCCGCCGAGGGTGAACAGCGACGGGTTGATGGTCGTCGTGCCGGGGACGAAGATCAGGCTGGCGGTGGCTTGCGGCAGGCGGGCGACGATGCCGGCCATGATGATGAGCGACACGCCGTTGCCGATGCCGTACTCGTCGATCTGCTCGCCGATCCACATGAGGAACAGGCACCCGGTCGTCATGATGAGGACCGCCGACCCGCCGAAAAAGATCGCGCTCCAGGTTTCCGACGCGTACCCGGCCTGGGCCAACCCCATGCCGGTCCCGGTGCCGTCGTCCACGCGCATCAGGGTCTGGACGAACATGAACGCCTGGAGGGCGCAAATCGGCACGGTCAGGTAGCGGACGTACTCGTTGATCTTCTTCTGCCCGGCCGCCCCTTCCTTGCGGAGCTTTTCGAGCGACGGCAGCACGCCGGACGACAGCAACTGGATGATGATCGACGCCGAGATGTACGGCATGATGCCCAGGGCGAAGATGCACCCCTGGCTCAAGTCGCCGCCCGAGAAGAGCGACACGAAGCCGAGGATTTGCCCGAACGACCCGGTGGCCTGTTGGGACATCTTCTCGGCCATCTTGGCCTGGTCGATCATCGGCAGCGGCACGTAATAGCCGATGCGGTAGACCATCAGGAAGAGCAGGGTGATGAAGATCTTCCGGCGGAGTTCCGGGATCTTGAAGATGGTCGCGATCATCGAGAGCATGTGGAAGCCGTCCCAGTCCCGGTTACGAAAACCGCCCGGCGGTCGGGGAGTCGGGCACTCCGCGGCCACCGGGGGTCGTTTCTAGTCAGTTCGCGGGCCGGCAACCAGTCCCGTCGTCAGGCGACGACCGGCTCGCCGGACATCCGCTCGATCGCAAGTCCGCCCCAGTAGTAGACTTCCTGCCCGCCGTGGACTTTGAGGAAGTTGGCCGCGCGGCGGGCCTTGTGCGGGTCGGTGGCGTCTTCCGGGCCGACGAAAATGGCCGCCGCCCCGCCGCCGTTCTTGAGCACCCGGTCGGCCTGTTCGAGCAGCGCCATCTGGTCGGACAGGACGTTATCGACGCCCCGCCGGAGTCGGGCGAACGCGCCCTGCTTGTGGGCCTGGATGTCCACCTGGGCCGCGCCTTCTTGGCCCTGGAAGACGAACACGTTCTCGTCCGACAGACCCACGTCCGTGCCGGCGGCGAGGGCCGCGGTGCGGAGGGCGGTCATGTCCGTGCCCGTCGCGAACAGGGCGGTGACGCAGTGCTCGGGGGTGTAAATGTACCCGTCGGCGTGGGGGTCGGAGTTCAGTTGCGGCATGGGAGGTCGTCCTGAAAGAAGGGGAGCGTTCGGAAACACTTCCCTTTGACGATGCACCTGGCGTGCCAAACCGGCTTCGCCCCCGCGGCGGTGCGGGTTACGCCTTCGGGGCCTTGGCCGGCTTCGGCTTGCCGCCGTGCTTGGCGGCGAGCAGCTTGGCCTGCGTGCCCATCTTGTTGCGGACCGGCTTCTTGACCGGCGGGACCAGGACCGTCGTGCCGCCGGCGGCCTCGATCTTGGCCTTGGCCCCGGCCGAGAAGTGGTCCGCGGTCACGGTGAGCTTCTTGGTAAGCTCGCCCTCGCCCAGGACGCGGAGGCCGTCGTAGGTGCCGTTGACGATGCGGCGCTCGGCGAGCGAGGCCGTATCGACGGTGGCCCCGTCGTCGAACTTGTTCAGGTCGCCGACGTTGACGATCGCGAAGTCCTTGGCGAAGGTCGCGTTCGAGAAGCCGCGCTTGGGGAAGCGGCGGTGGATCGGGGTCTGGCCGCCGGCGAACAGCACCCCGGCCATCTCGGCCCCGGCGCTGGCGTACTGGCCCTTGTGGCCGCGCGTGCCGGTCTTGCCGTGCCCCGAGCCGATGCCGCGGCCGACGCGCTTCTTGAGGATGCGCTTCTGCACGCCCGTGGAAACAGTGGTCAGGTCCATTAGATTGCTACCCCCCGCAGACGGGCGACTTCTTCGCGGGTCCGCAGCTTCTGCAGGCCGTCGATCGTCGCCTTGACCAGGTTAATCGGGTTCGTCGACCCGTGCGTTTTCGACAGGATGTTTTGGATGCCGACGGCCTGCAGGACTTCCCGCACGCCCGGGCCGGCCTTGACCCCGGTGCCCGGACCGGCCGGCACCAGGATCACCCGGCTCGCGCCGAACTTGCCGATGACGCGGTGCGGGATGGTGTTGCCGCGGAGTTGCAGCTTCTTGGACCGGCGGGCCTGGGCCTCGCCCTCCTTGATCGCCTTCTCGACGGCCGGGGGCACTTCGTTG
>JANYHV010000107.1 GCA_025362195.1 Fimbriiglobus sp.
GATCTCCGCGACGAAGTCCGGCCCGCCCAGGTAGTGCGTGCCGTGGTCCACGGCCGCCGTCCCGTTCAGGAACACGACCACGTCCGGGTTCCGGTAGTTCTCCACCCAGTTCGGCGTCCGGTCCGTCAGGTTCACGCCCTGAATCACATCGCCGAGGCGGTCCCCCTCGATCACATCCCCGATGACCCGAGAGAGCCGGGTCGCGAGTCTCTGGTGTTCGTTGTTCGCCAGCGGGGACATGACGGTGACTCCCTCCCAGACTTCGGTCCACCGGTCGTCGTCCACGCCCGGCCATAGCTTGCGGACGCGGGCTTCGGCCGCCGGGTCCAGCACGAGGATCGGCATCGCAGGTCTCCTTGAGGCGGCGGGCTACTGGGCGGTGACGGTGAACGCATCGACGGCCCACTTGCCGCCTTCTTTGACCGCCGTGATCTTGACGGCCTTGGTGCCGGCCCAGATCTCGAAGGTGTACGTCGCCCCGGTATCGGGCGCGAACTCGTTGGCCAGCACGGGCGTGGCGTCGGGCAGGTCGGCGGCGATCGGTCGGACCGTCGCGGCGAAGGCGGCCTCGGTCGTCCGCCGGCGGTACCCGGCCGAGGTCAGGGCGTACGCCGCGGTCGTGCGGCCGGCCTCGAGTTCGGCCACGAACGCCTCCACCGCCACGGTCGCCCGGCCCTTGTCCGAGTCGTCCTCCGCGGCCTGCTTGGCCATGTCCGCCTCGAACTGCTTCTGCGCGTCGGCCACCTTGCGCGCGAGCGACCGGTAGATGCCGTAGGCCGTGCCGGAGCAGATGAGCGCCACCACGACGAGCACGCCGCCGAGGATGAGCAGCACCTTGACCGTGTTGTCCGCCTTGGGCTTGCGGCGCGGCTTGCGGGGCCGGTCGTCCTCATCGTCGTCGTCGTCGTCCCGGGGCCGCCGGGGCCGGCGGGGGCGGTCGTCCTCATCGTCGTCGTCGCGGGGGTTGCGGTCGCGGGCCATGAGGATTGCTTTCGGGTTCGCTGGGGGAGAGTCGGGCGGTTCTCTGCCGGTACAATACCCGCATGGAACCGATCCGCCTAATGCCGTTCGCAAAACTCTCTGGCGTCGCTCAGATGGCCGCCGACGAGGCCCTCCTGGCGACCGCCGCGGACGCCGGGATCGCGTCGGTCCGCTTCTACACGTGGGCCGAACCGACGCTGTCGCTCGGGTACTTCCAGCCGGCCGGGGTGCGCGACACCTTGCCGCCGTTGCCGTGGGTGCGGCGATCGACCGGCGGGGCGGCGCTGGTCCACGACCGCGAGCTGACGTACGCCGTCGCGCTCCCCCCGGGCCGGGCGTGGCAGCCGGCCGGCGAGAGCTGGTTGTGCCGCGTCCACCACTGGATTCAAGAGGTACTCGCCGACCTCGGCGCGGCGGCGGAGCCGGTCGTGTGCGGCCGCGAACGCAAGCTCGGCGACGTGCTCTGCTTCGAGCACCAGACGGCCGGCGACCTGGTCAGCGGCGGGGCCAAGGTCGCCGGCAGTGCCCAGCGCAAGTTGCGCGGCGCACTCCTCCAACACGGCAGCGTCCTGCTGCACCGCAGCGGGTCCGCGCCGACCCTCCCCGGCCTGTTCGAGTTGACCGGGCGGGACATTCCCCCCGAGGAGTTGGCCGCGCGGCTGACGGCCAAGTTCGCCACGGCCTTCGCCGTGACGCCGGGCGACTGGACGGCGGACGAGGTCGAGTTGCGCGAGATGCTGGCGGGTGAGAAGTACGGCAGCCCCGCGTGGAACGAGAAGCGATAAACTTCGCCTGAGGCGGAGCCGTGATCGGCGCTATAATCCCCTTGTGCCCCGCCCCCCGGATGGTATCGCTTCGGTGTCGTCCCCCCTCGAAAACGTCTCGCACGCCTGCTTCGGGCTGAGCTACCTGGTGGCGTTCGCCTGCGAGGTCGCGCGGCTCCGCTGGCCGTCGCGGCCGCTCCGGCTGACCGGGCTGGGCTGGGGCGCGGCCGGGCTGCTCGCGCACTCGGCCTTCCTGATCGTCCGGCACCCGACCCCGGCGTCGCCCGAGGGGTCGCTGCTCGGCGTCGCCTGGGTGCTGGCCGTGTTCTCCTTGTACGGGTCCGTCCACCACGCCAAGCAGGCCTGGGCGGTGTTCGTGCTGCCGGTCGTGCTCGGCCTGGTCGGCCTGTCGTTCGCGGAAACGCCCGTCGCCGCGCCGCCGTGGCTGCCGGGCGAGCGCGGCTGGGGCAGTTTGCACGGCCTCTTACTCCTCCTCGCGGCCGTCGGCGTGTCGGTCGGGTTTCTGGCGAGTGTCATGTACCTCGTGCAAGCGGGGCGGTTGAAGGCCAAGCGCAGCCCGCTCGGCGGCCTGGCCATGCTCAGCCTCGAACGCCTCGAAGCCATGAACCGCCGGGCCGTCAACGTCGCCTTCCCGCTGCTCAGCGGCGGACTACTCCTGGGCGTCGTACTGTTGCGGCACGGCGAAGACCTGGCCGGGAACCTGTTCACCGTCAAGGTCCTCGGCACGCTCGGCCTGTGGGCCGTGTTCGGCGTGCTGTTGTACCTGCGGTACGCGGCCAACGTGTCCGGCCGGCGGCTCGCCCTCGGGACCATCGTCGCCTTCGCCCTGTTCCTCCTCGTCCTGGCCTCGACGCACCCGTTCGCGGTCGGGGCCGGCGGGAGGCCGCTGTGAACCTCCGCATGGTCGGGTGCAACTACCGCACGGCCCCCGTCGAGTGGCGCGAGAAGCTCGCCTTCGACGCCGCCGGGCACGCCAAAGCCGTGACCGAAGTCGCCGCCCGGTTCGGCTGCGAGGTGCTCCTCCTGAGCACGTGCAACCGCGTCGAGTTCCTGGTCGCCGGGTCGGTCCCGGGCGGCACCCCGCCGTTCGACGCCGGGCTGGCCGCGGAGTTTTTGGCCGAGGTCCGCGGCGTCCCGGCCGCGAGCGTCGCCCCGCTGCTGTACGAGCACACCCAGGCGGCGGCCGTCCGGCACCTGTTCCGCGTCGTCGCCAGCCTCGACTCGCTCATCGTCGGCGAGGGCCAGATCGCCGGGCAGGTGAAACACGCCTTCGAGGCGTCCCAGGGCCTCGGCGTTACCGGGCCGCTACTGAACGCGCTGCTGCCGTTCGCCCTGCGCACGGCCAAGCGGGTCCGCACCGAGACCGGCATCACCCGCGGGCACGTGTCCGTGTCGAGCGTCGCCGTCGATTACGTCCGCCAGGTGTTCGACACGTTCGCGGACAAGACGGTGCTGATCGTCGGCGCGGGCAAGATGGGCCGGCTGACCCTGAAACACTTGCAAGAGTTGAAGCCGCGCCGCATCCTGGTGACCAACCGCAGCCCGGCACGGGCGGTCGAAGTGGCCGCCCTGTGCGGCGGCGTGGCGGTGCCGTGGGACGAACTCGACGACGCGCTCGTGAAGGCCGACATCGTCGTCAGCACGACCGGGGCCGGCGAGCCGATCGTCACGGCCAGGCGGTACGCGGCCAAGGTCGCCCCGCGGCGGACCGGCACCCAGGTCATCCTCGACATCGCCGTGCCCCGCGACTTCGACCCGGCCATCCACGACGGCGACCGCGTCTGTCTGTTCAACATCGACGACCTGACGCGGGTCCGCGAGCAGACCCTGGCCGGCCGCCGCAAGCAGGTCGCCCCGGCCGAGGCCATCGTCGAACACGAAGTCAAGAAGTTCACCGAGGACTGGACCCGCCGGCGGCACGGCCCGGTCATCGGCAAGCTGACCGCCGAGGTCGATAAGCTCCGGGCCGAGGTGACCGCGCAACTGCTGCCGCGGCTGAACGGCAAGCTGACCGACGAGGACCGCAAGACGATCGAAGGGGCCTTCCGCCTCTTTCAAAACAAGCTCCTGCACGGCCCGATCGCCGCGCTCCATGAGGCCGGCCGCGAGGGCCAGAGCGGCACCCTGCTCGAATCGTTGAAGAAGCTGTTCCGGCTGGAGTAATCCGGCGCGCCTTGGTTTTGACGTGAACTTGCCCCCGGATAGAGGACCAGCGATGAGTGAGCGAATTGTGCTGCGGACCGGCGAGGCGCTGGTCGAGGGGGACAAGGACTACCTGTGCGCCGAGCCGGAGGTCGTCATCGGCGAACTCGACGGGCCGGTCGGGCACGCCCTGGCCAACCTCATCGGCGACCAGGTCCAGGGGCACACCCGCGTCTTCGCCATCCTGAACAGCGGCGTGCAAATCCGCCCGGTCACGGTCATGGTCAGCAAGGTGACGGTCAAGAGTTCGCGGTACACCGGCATCCTCATGGGCACCGTCCAGGCCGGCATCGCCAACGGGGTGCTGGACGCCGTGCGGGCGGGCCACTTGCCCAAGGACAAGGCCAACGACCTCGGCATCATCTGCTCCGTCTGGCTCGACCCGGCGGTCCTGAACGTCCCCGTAGGCGAGGTCGATCACGCCGCCCTGTTCAAGGTCCACCGCGAGGCCACGACCGAGGCGATCCGCAAGGCGATGCGGCACGAGCCGGGCATCGACTGGCTGCTGGAGAACCAGGACACGGTCACGCACTACTTCCACCAACTCGGCCTCAACGGGGAACTGTGACGGCGTTTTCGGCTCCGCCGCAGGCGACGTCAGCCCGACGCGCTAGCGAGGGTCGAGCGGTCGAGGGCAAGGTGGAGGCCGATGACCGCACGGCCGACGACCCCGAACATCGGTAATGACCCATCGACCCTCGCTCGCGCGTCGGGCTAACCGCCGCCTGCGGCGGAGCCTCCTACCGCTTTAGAAGTTGCCGAGGGTGGCGCGGAAGCGTTCGATCGAGCCGCGGACTTCGACCGCCCCGTCCTCGACGCCGGCCCAGCCGAGGGGTTCGACGTTGACGCCTTCGAGGTGCTTGTACGTCGAGAAGAAGTGCTCGACCTCGCGGAGGAAGTGGGCCGGCACGTCGTCCAGCTTCTTCATCGCGCCGAACAGCGGGTCGCGGTGCGGCACGGCCAGCACCTTGAAGTCGTTGAAGCCCTTGTCGCGCATCTTGAAGATGCCGACGATCCGCGCCTCGATGAGGCACCCGGAGAAGGTCGGCTCGTTGACCATGACGAGGATGTCGAGCGGGTCGCCGTCTTCCGCGAGGGTCTGCGGGATGAACCCGTAGTCGCCGGGGTACATCGTCGAACTGTACAGGTACCGGTCCATTTTGAAGAGGCCGGTCGCCTTGTCGATCTCGAACTTCGTCCGCCGGCCCTTGGGGATCTCGACGATCATGTTGGCGACGGACTGCTCGCCGGTGCCGGGCGGGATCATCATGTAGTCGCGGGCGTAGTCTCGGCGTGCGAACATCGGAAGGCCCTGGCGGGAAGCGGTCGTCTCTCGTCGGTGTCCTCCCAGTTTACGACTTGCCCGGACTCTTCGGGTCCGGAGGCGGTAAATCCGGGACTGGGGGGTTCGCGGACGGCGTCCCGCCCGCCGGGACCGGTACGACCGGCTTGGCCGGCGCGACCGTCACGGGCGGGGTCGCCGGCTCGGGGGCGGGCGACAGCGTCTTGAGGATGCCGGGCGGGTCGGTGGCGTTGCCCCCCGTGTTCAGGACCGACGAGCCTTGCTGTTGAACCTTCGGGGCCGCGCCGTTGCCGGCGATCTTCTCGATGGTCGCCTTGGGCGTGTCGAGGTCCACGATGACGACCTTGCCGTAGGGCGTCTTCGTCTCGTTGCCGGCCAGGTCGATGGCCCGAACGCGCAGGAAGAACTTCCAGACCTTGGGGTCGGTCACGAACCAGGTGAACTTGCCGGTGTTCGGCAGCCGGGCCGAGTGGATCGACTTCCACTCGGTCTCCGGGGCGGTCGGGGTCGCGGCGTACTCCAGTTGGATCGGCGTGCCGTCGAAGTTGTTGTCCCGCGCGCTCCACGAGATTTCGACCCGCGGCTCGGCCGTGCCCGACACGCGGGCGTCGGTGATCGACGCTTCCGGGTAGGTCGTATCGACCTCGATGAGGAACTGTGCCGGGTCGCCGGCCCGGGGGTCCTCGTCGCGCTTGCCGGCGGCGTTCTCGGGGATGACGATGAACCCGTACAGGCCGTCCTTCTCGACCGTGTGCTGCCAGACGATCTTGGGGCTGGGCGTGTCCTCGACGATCGTCTCGAGCTTCTCCTTGACCGGCCCGGCCGGCACCCACTTCTGGGACGAATCGCGGACCCACAGGTACGACTTCGTCACGCCGGACCGGGTGACTTTTTGCAGCTTCGAGGTGATGGTCAGGTTGCGCGTGTTCGAGAAGTCCTTGGTCGGCTGGCCGTACCGCTCGCCGGCCGCGTCCCCGGTCGTGCCGCCGAAGCCCGACCCCGGCCGGGCCACTTCAAGTCCGGGGCCGTTGCCGTCGCCCGGCAGGCGGATCGGCGGGGTGGCCGTCTCCTGGTTCGCCTTGTCCCGGGCGACGATGCGGAACTCGAGCTCGTCCCCGGGGCGCATTTCCGTCCAGGTGTACTGATCGACCGCCTTCGGGGTGAACCCGCGCGGGTTGACCGCGACGAACTTCGCCCCGGCGAAGTTGGCGTCCGGGTTGGTCGAGTCGCGGACCCAGCGGGCCTCGATGCGGACGCCGTTGGCCGCCAAGTTCTCGTCCACGACCTCCCACTGGATGCCGGTCCGGCCGGTCCGGGCGGCCCGGACGAGCGGCGGCCGGGTGTCCACGATGACCCGGTACTGCGGCGTCAGGTCGGCCGTGCGCGGCGACAGGTCTCCGTTGGCGTACTCGAGTTGCAACGCGAAGTCGTACTGGCCGTCGGCCGGGCTGGCGTACCGAAAGCCGCGCTTCTTCGACTCGGCGTCGATCAGGTCGAGGTCGTTGATCCCCTTGACCGCGTACTCGGACCAGGCCCCGCGGTCGTACACGTGGAAGTGCAGCCGGGTCGGCTTGACCGCCTCGCGGGTGTACCGGTCGAGGGGCACGGGGAAGTTAATTTCGCGGAGCGGCCAGTACCGCACGTCCGGCGCGCCGCCGTCCGACTGAGCCGCCGCCGCGCCCGCCAGCCCGAAGACCGTCGCCAACACCCAGAGACTTCGCACGGCACGACCTCCTGCCCGCGCAACCGGACGCCACGAAACCACGCACGACCCGCACCGCTCGGCATCGTAACCATCGTGACGCCGCGCGAACGGACTTGAAGGGATGCGGGCCGCCGCCACAATGACGGAGGGCTTCGGCCCCGCAGAATCCGCACGTTCGGGAGGTCGGTGCCGTGGATGTGAGTTTGGCCGTAGTCGGGGCGACGGGGGCGGTCGGCGAGTTGATCCGCCGGGTGCTCGAAGAGCAGGGGTTCACGCCCTCGACGATCAAGTTCCTCGCGTCCGCGAAGTCGGTCGGCAAGACCGTCACCTTCCGCGGCAAGGAGTACCCCGTCGAACTGCTGCGGCCCGAGGCGTTCGACGGCGTCCAAATCGTGCTCAGTTCGACGCCGGCGGGCGTGAGCAAGGAGTACGCGCCGATCGCCGTGCGGGCCGGGGCGATCGTCGTCGATAACTCGTCGGCGTGGCGCATGGACCCGGACTGCCCGCTGGTCGTGCCCGAGGTGAACCCCGAGGAGTTGCACCACGCCCGCAAGGGGATCGTCGCCAACCCGAACTGCGTCGCCATCCCGCTCGCGGTCGCACTGAAGCCGCTCGCCGACCTGTCGCCGTTGCGGCGGATCGTCGTGGCGACCTACCAGTCGTCGTCCGGCAAGGGCGCGACCGGGTTGATCGACTTCGCCGCGCAGCTCACCGCCTACGCCGCCGGCACCCCGGTGCCCAAGCCGACGGCCCACCGCGCCCAACTCGCCGGCAACGTGATCACCCTCGACTGGACCCTCGACGACAACGGGTACACCGAGGAGGAGAACAAGGTCGTCCACGAGACCCGCAAGATTCTCGGCCGGCCGGACCTGGGCGTCAGCGCGACGTGCGTCCGCGTGCCGGTCAAGGTCGCCCACTGCGAGGCGGTGAACGTCGAGTTCGCCCGCCCGATCGGCGTCGAGGAGGCGAAGGCGGCGCTGGCCAAGGCCCCTGGGGTCGTGCTCATGGACGAGACGAAGGGCGAGTTCCCGCAGCCGATCCACGCCGCCGGCACCGACCACACCTACGTCGGCCGCGTCCGCCTGGACCCGTCGAACCCGAACGCCCTGAACCTGTGGATCGTCGCCGACAACCTGCGCAAGGGCGCGGCGACGAACGCCGTCCAGTGCGCCGCCGAACTCGTCCGCCGCGGCATCGTCAAGCCGCGGTAACGCGGCGGGCTATTCGCGCGAGCGGAAGCGCTGGCCGTCGGGGCTTTCGGTCGTGTCCCACGGGTCGCCGCGGAAGTGGTAGCCGCCGTTCGCGTAGCTCTCCCAGTAGCCCGGGCGGTCGGCGGCCAGGAACTCGATGCCGCGCACCCACTTCGCGCTCTTCCAGGCGTACAGCCGGGGGACGACGAGCCGCACCGGACACCCGTGGTCGGGCGTGAGCGGTTCGCCGTTGTGGTGCGTGGCGAACAGCGCGTCGGCCGCGAAGAAGTCGGCCACCGGCAGGTTCGTCGTCCAGCCGTACTCGCTGTGGACCATGACGAACGTCGCCAGGTCGGTCGGGGCGACGTGGTTCAGCAACTCCCGCGTGGCCACGCCCTCCCACAGGTTGTCGAGCTTGCTCCACCGCGTCACGCAGTGCATGTCCGCGTACACCCGGGTCCGCGGCAGCGCCTGGAACTCGGCCCAGGTGAACCGCTTGACGGCCGGGACGAGCGGCACCGGGAAGACGGTCAAGTCCCACGCCTCGGGCTTGAACGGCGGCACCGGTCCGGCGTGCAGGACCGGCCACTTCGTCGTCAGCGACTGCCCCGGCGGGAGGCGCTGGTCCCGGGTCGTGTCGGGGCTGATGATCGGCTCGTCGGCCATGCGCGAACTCCTGACGGGGGCACGCCCAGTTTAAGCCCCCCGCCTGGGTCGGCCGCGACGTTTCCCGGGAATTGTGCCGCGGCACGGACGGCGGCGGGGGGGCGCGTCGGGAATGTCGCCGGCGAACCCTCCGGCGGTAAACCCCCTTCTCCGTCAAGTTGCGTAAACCCCGCGGTCGATACCAATCGTGCAGGTTGCGCCGAAGGGCGGGGTTCTCACGACGGGGGTTCGCATCATGCCGGTCACGTGGACGCGGGTCGCCGGAGTCGCCCTGACACTCGCCCTCACCCTAGTGGTGCTCGCCGGGTGTTCGCGGCAAGAGTTCCGCCAGAGGGCCGACCGCGACGTGGAAGGGGTCATCACCCAGAAGAACGTGAACCCGGCGTGGAAGGTCGAGAACTGGCACGCCTACCCGGACGCCCGCGCCCGCTTCGCCGACCCGAGTTGCCCGGACTTCCCGCCGTACCCGCCGGACGATTATTACGCCCACCTGACCGCGCCGACGCCGCAACGGCCGGGCCGCGGCGGGGCCGGCCGGTACGAGGGGGACGGGTACCTCGCGCAAATTAGCGAGTGGGACGCGGCCAACCGCGCCGAGGACGCCGCGACCGCCGCCGCCGAGCCGAAGAAGAAACTCGACGGCGGGGCGGCCGACGCGGACGCCCTGTCGGTGGTCGTCGGCGGCACGGCGAGTTACAAGAGCGTCTTCGCCACGACCGACCAGCCGTTCCGCCTGCGGCTCGACCAGTCGATCGAACTCGCGCTGTTCAACGCCCGCGAATTCCAGGACCGCCGCGAAGACCTGTACCTGGCCGCGCTGCCGGTCACGCTGGAGCGCTTCTCGTTCGCCGCGCAGGCGTTCGCGTCGGAGCAACTCATCCGCCAGAGCACCGGGCGGGACGTCGCCGGGGGCGGGGGCGACCAGTGGAGCTTCAACACGACCGCCGGGGTCAACCGCCGGTTCGCCACCGGGGCCACGCTGCTCGTGCGGCTGTCCAACCAGATCGTGGTGGATTTGTCGGGCAGCAAGCCGCAAGTCAGCCTGTCGAACCTGGGGCTGACCTTCCTCCAGCCACTGTTGCGCGGCGGCGGGTGGGCGGTCACGCTCGAGAACCTGACGCAGGCCGAGCGGACGCTGCTGTACGCCGTGCGGTCCTACGCCCGCTTCCGCAAGGTCTTCTACGTGGCCCTGGCCGGGCAGGGGGACTACGCCAACAACCCCTACGGCCTGCAAGGGCTGGCGGCCAACCTGGGCCGCGGCGTCGGGGCCAACCTGACGGCCCGGCAGGTCGGCTACCTGCCGTCCGTGCTCCGCGGCGCGACCCTGGCCAACGAGCGCAAAAACGTCGCCGCTCTCGAACAATTTTTGCTCCTGTTCGAGAACTTGAAGGAGGGCGGCGGGGTCAACGAGTTGCAGGTCAACCGCGTCGAGCAGAACCTGCTCCGGAGCCGCTCGACGGTCCTCATCAGCACCCGCCTGTACCTCGACAACCTCGACGCCTTCAAGCTGCAACTCGGCGTCCCGGCGACGATGCCGATCGAACTCGACGACGCCCCGCTGCGGCCGATCCGCACGCAACTCGGCCGGTTCGAGGACGTGTACGACCAACTCCGGGACGTGGAAGTGGTCGGCGGCCAGTTCACGCCCGGCGAGCCGGGGAGCGCCCTGCGGCCGCGGTGGATGAAGCTGTTCACGGAAAGTCCGCTGGTTCGGGGGACGAGTTTCGCCCGCGACTACCCGACCCTGGCGGCGGACCTGCGGCGCGAACTGGACGTGACGCTCGCCCGACAATTCACCGCCCTCTCAGAAACGCGACGTAAGCTGTACGACGTGCGGACCGACCGGCAGGCGAAGAACCAGCCCGAACCGCCCGAGTTGATCGGCGAACTCGCGGCCATCGAGGCGGCCGTGGACCGCATCGGCTTCGAGCAACAATTGCGGCGGTACGAGATGCAGTCGTGGTTGCGACTGCCCGCGGAACGGCAGGCGGCCGAGCAGGCGAGCCAGTTCCGGGCGGTGTTCGAGGCCGGGGCGCTCGTGGCCATCCAGCCGCGGGACCAGCGGTTGACCCGCATCCGCTCGACGTGGCCGCAACTCCCGGCCCTGGCGGTGGACGGCCTCGACCTGTTGCGGGTCCCGTTGGACGAGGCGAACACGAAGGTCGCGCAGGCGGCGTTGGTCAACCGGTTGGACTTGATGAACGCGCGGGCGCAGGTGGTGGACCAGTGGCGGAAAATCGCCGTGACGGCGAACTCCCTGCTCGGCACGTTCGACGTGCAGTACGATTTGACCGCGACGACGCCGCCCGGGGGGAACAACGGGTCGGCGTTGGCCCAGACGCGGACGCAGAACACGGTGACGGTCCGGGCCGAACCGCCGTTCGTCCGGCGGGCCGAGCGGAACAACTACCGGGCGGCGCTGATCGCGTACCAGCGGCAGCGGCGGAACCTGCAGGCGTTCGAGGACAACATCATCACCGACTCGCGGCAGGACTTGCGCAGCCTGCGGCAGTTGGCCGAGACGTATAATCTCCAGCAGCGGGCGGTCGAACTCGCCTATGCTCAGGTGGACAACGCGCGGAGTACGTTCGTCGCCCCGCCCGACCCGGCGGCCCGGGAAAGTGCCGGGAACGTGGCCGCTTTGACCCAGCAATTGTTGGAAGCGCAGAGTAACCTGTTGCAAGCCCAGAACGACCTGTACACGACCTGGGTGACGTACCTGACGACGCGGATGGAACTGTACCTCGACCTCGAATTGCTGCCGCTAGACGCCCGAGGGCTTTGGACCGATGAACTCGCCCCCCGACCCGACCCCGCCCGGTAAGCCGGCCCGCCCGGCGGCCCCCGCGCCGCTGACCGCCCCGCCCCTGCCGCAACCGGCCCCGCCCCTGGCGTCGGTCGCCCCGGTGTCGGCGGCCCCGGACTCGTTCCCGCCGTTGCCGCCCGCCCAAACGAAGCGGCGGACGTTCTCGTCCGGCGCGGCGTCGCCCCCGGTCGGCGACTTACTCCCGCCGGCCCACCCGGCCGGGGAATCGTCCCCGACGCTGCCGATGGCCGGGCGGCTGGCCGCGGAGACGATCGACCTGTTCCCGGACCCGCTGGTTCAAGGGTCCGTGCCGAACCTGAACCTGGCCCACGGCTCGACGCTCGCCAAAGTCCAGGCGATCAGCGACCCCGACCAGATGACGCTAGCCCCCCTGTTCGCCGCGCCCGCCCCGACGCCCGCCCCCGCCCCCGCGGCCGTCTACTCCCCGCCGCCGTTCGACCCCGCGCCGTTCACTGAAGCGATCGACGAAGCCCCCGTCGCCCTGTCGGCCCCGTCCCGCCGCCCGCGCCGGCTCCGCCGGTTGGCGGTCGCCTCGCTGCTCCTCGGGGCCGGAGGCGTCGCGGCCGCCGCGGTCGCCCTGCCCGGCCTGCGGACCACGCTGCTCAGCCCGTTCACCGCCGCGGCCAACCGGCCCGACCTGATCTTGCACAAGGTCTCCCGCGAGTACCTCCAGGTCACGGTCGTCGAGCGCGGCACCCTCGAATCGTCCGAGAACCGCGAGGTCGTCTGCAAGCTCAAGGCCGGGTCCAAGGGGACCTACGCCAGCACCATCCGCTGGGTCATCGACGACGGCTCGATCGTGACCAAGAACCAACTCCTCATGGAACTCGACGACTCGGCGCTCCAGGACCAGTTCCGGGCGCAAAGCATCGTCGTCGAGAAGGCCAAGGCGGAGTGGATCAACGCCGAGGAAGAGGTCGTCATCACGAACAAGACCAGCCAGGCCGAGACGGCGACCGCCGTCGCCGCGCTCAAGCTGGCCGACCTCGACCTGGACAAGTACCTGGGCGTCCGGGCCGACCCCGCGCTGACGGCCCTCGGGGCGGTCGGCGGGCCGCTCGGGACGCTCGTCGAACGCGGCGAGTTCCGCCAGAAGTTCGACGACGTGTCCGGCCGGCTCAAGCTCGCCGAGTCCGACCTCGAAGCGTACAAGGACCGCAGCGCCTGGGCCGAGCGGGCGGTCCGGCTGAAGTACATCACCCCGAGCCAGGCCAAGGTCGAGCAGTCGAAGCTGGCCGGGGCACAAGACGGCCTGGCCAAGCTGGTGATGGAGAAGAACATCCTGGAGAACTTCCTCCGCCAGCGGGAATCGACCGACCTGTTGAGCAAGCTCGAAGTGGCCAAGATCGGCCTCGACAAGGCCCAGCGCCAGGCCCACGCCAAGGAGGTCCAGGCCGAGGCCAGCCGGAAGACCAAGTACAGCGTGTACAACCAGGAGTTGGAGAAGCTGCACGACATCGAAGAGCAGATCCGCGAGACCAAGATCGTCAGCCCGCAGGACGGCATGGCCGTGTACTACAAGGAGGCCAGCCGGTTCGGCAGCGGCACCGACGGCATCATCCAGCAGGGCGCGCAAGTCAAGGAAGGCCAGAAGCTCTTGCGAATCCCCGACCTCCGCAAGATGCAGGTGAACACCCGCGTCCACGAGGCGATGATCTCGCGCATTCGCGGCGACGACCGCCAATCGACCGGGTACCTCGACACCCTGCGCGTCGCACTGCTGGTCAGCCCGAACGGGGTGAACCGGCTGGTCATGAACTCGGAACTCGTGCAGACGGTCCTCCGCGACCAGAACCGGGCCAAGGAGTACGTCCTGGCGTCCCAGGGGCAGAAGGCCCGCGTCCGCATCGACGCCTTCCCCGACCGCACCCTGGACGCCCACGTCCGCACGGTCGCCGCGGTCGCCTCGCAGAACGACTGGATGTCCGCCGACGTGAAGGTGTACCAGACCCTCGTGACCGTGGACGAGTCGATCGAGGGCTTGAAGCCGGACATGAGCGCCGAGGTGACGATCCAGGTCGATCCGCCGCAAGAACCAGTGTTGTGCGTACCGATCCAGTCGATCGTCGGCGGGGCCGAAGCCGGGCCGAAGCGCCGCGTCTACGTGATGACGCCGGCCGGCCCGGTCGAGCGGGTCGTCGAACTGGGCCTGTTCAACGACAAGATGGTCGAAGTCCGGGCCGGCATCCTCGAAGACGACCAGGTGATCCTCAACCCCAAGGTCTTCCTCGGCGAGAAGGCCAAGACCCGCGACGAAGTCGAAGCCCCCAAGACCCAGCGCCCCAACGGCAACGGCAAGGCCGGCAACGGCCAGGGCAAGAAGAAGGCGTAACTCCCGGCGAGCCGGAAGCGTCAGCGACCGGAGTTCGTGCGCGACCGGAGTTCGTGCGCGACCGGAGTTCGTCAGCGACCGGAGTTCGTCAGCGACCGGAGTTCCTGCGCACTCTCCGGTCGCACTCCGGTCGCTGACGCTTCCGGCTCGCCGGGGTTCTTGCTCTGCCACACCCGACACCCGAGACGTTTATGCCCATCGTTCAGGTCCGCGAGCTCGTCAAGGACTACCACATGGGGGACGTGACCGTGAACGTCCTCCGCGGGCTGAACCTCGGCTTCGACGAGGGCGATTTCGTCGCCCTCATGGGGCCGTCCGGGTCCGGCAAATCGACCCTCATGAACATCCTCGGCTGCCTCGACCGGCCGACCTCCGGGCAGTACTACCTGCGCGGTCAGGACGTGTCCCGCATGTCCGACGACGCCCTGTCCGAAGTCCGCTGCACCTACCTCGGGTTCATCTTCCAGGCGTACAACCTGCTCCCGCAGTACACCGTCGTCGAGAACATCGAGCTGCCGCTGGTCTACCAGGGCATCACCCTGGACGCGACGACGACGGCCCGGTGCGTGGCGCTGGCCGAGATGGTCGGCCTAGGCGAACGCCTCGACCACCGCCCGCTGCAACTGTCCGGCGGCCAGCAGCAGCGCGTGGCCATCGCCCGGAGCCTCGTCAACGACCCGCAACTCGTGCTAGCCGACGAACCGACCGGCAACCTGGACAGCCGCACGTCGGACGAGATCATGATGATGTTGAGCAACCTGAACAAGACGGGCAAGACGATCATCATGGTCACGCACGAGAACGACATCGCCGCCTGGGCGCGCCGGGTGGTGCGGTTGCGGGACGGCCGGGTCGAGTCCGACGAGCGGAACGACACCAAGACCATTCTCACCCCGGCGGGCTGACCGATGCCGACCGACGCGACCCCCCCGACGTGGGTGCTGGCCTTCTGGATCGTCGCCGGCGTCGTCGGCCTGGTGGTGGCCGGGCTGGCCGCGTTCGCCGCGGTGCGCCTCGTGGGCCGGACCAAGTTCGGCCGCACGGTCGTCCTCGCGGCCCGGTCGCTGTGGCTGCACAAGCTGCGGGCGTCCCTGTCGGTCCTCGGCATCGTCATCGGCACGAGCGCGGTCATCGCGCTCATGGCCTTCGGCAAAGGCTCGATGCAGGACGCCCTGAACGACATTAAGCGGCAGGGGGCGACCAACATCATCGTCCGGAGCGTCAAGCCGACCGACGACTCGGCGACCTCCGGGCGGTCGATGGTGGCGGCCTACGGGGTCAAGTTCGCCGACCTCGAACGGTTCGCCACGTTCAACGATTCCCTCGTCCGCATGGTCCCGATGCGCGTCTTCCCGTCGGAGATCCGCTACCTCGAACGGCTCGACTCGAAGGGCCGGCTCGTGGCGACGGTCCCGGACTACCAGACGGTCAACCAGATCACCCTCGCCAGCGGCCGGTTCCTGACCGACGAGGACGAGCACAACATGACGAACAACTGCGTGCTGGGGTCGGCGACCGCCGACCGCCTGTTCCCCTACGAGGAGCCGATGGGCCGGACGGTGCTGATCCGCAACCACCGGTTCCTCATCATCGGCGTGGCCAACGACCGGATGCCGACCGGCGGGAGCGGCGGCAGCCAGGCGGCCGAGGACTTCAACCACGACGTGTACATCCCGTTCAGCACGTGCCGCGTCCGCGTCGGCGAGACGGTCTTCATCCGCACGTCCGGGTCGCGGTCCGGGGAGAAGGTGCAGGTCAGCCAGGTGACCCTGACCGTGGACGCCGACTTCGACACCCGCGAGGGCCGCATGAAGGTCAAGGCGGTCGGCGACTCGATCAAGGACATCATGAAGGAGGACCACAAGGCCGACGACTGGGCCGTGACCGTGCCCCTCGACCGCCTCGAAGAGGCCGAGCGGGCGGAGGAGCGGTTCACGAGTTTGCTCGTGCTGATCGCGTCGATTTCGCTGGTCGTCGGCGGCATCGGCATCATGAACATCATGCTGGCCACGGTGACCGAGCGGACCCGCGAGATCGGCATCCGCCGGGCGTTGGGCGCGAAGCGGAAGGACATCGTCACGCAGTTCCTCGTCGAGGCCGTGGTCCAGACGACGGTCGGCGGCCTGACCGGCGTGCTGTTCGGGGTCGGCATGGTGTTCGGGGCACCGGTCGCGTACCGCACGTTCGCCGGCGGCAACCTCCCGGCCGTGCTGGACTACCGGTCGATCATCCTGTCGTTGGCCGTGTCGGTCGTCGTCGGCGTCGTGTTCGGCCTGTACCCCGCCTGGCGCGCCGCCCGCCTCGACCCGATCGAAGCGTTGCGGCACACGTAAAGTGGCGTTGCGGGCACATGTCGAGCGACCACGGCGTAGACCGTACTCGCCCGGGCCACGCGGCCCGGCAGCACCTTCCGCTCGGGGACGTTCAGGTGCCCCGTGAAGACCAGCTTGCGGGTCAACGCCAACTCGTCGACGTTCGCCTCCACATTACCTCCGTTCTGCGACCACACCCCGGCTCGACCGGGGCGAAGCGCACGAGGCGGGTTGTTTTTGTCGTCGTCGCAAAAATGCCGCGGCCAGGTCAGCCGAATTGGTGGGCTTTTTCGCGGAGGGCGGCCGCCATTGCCCGCACGGTCTCGTCGGCGTCGGCCCGGACTGCGAGCGGGTCGGCCCCGGCGTCGAGGGCCTGCTGGTGCGCGTCCAACCGCTTCGCCCACGCCCGGCACTGGTCCAGCAGCCAGGCCTTGTCGGCCGGGGCGAGCGGGCCGTAACTGGAGTGGACGAGCCGGGTGCAACCGGTCCGCAACTCGGCGACCCGGGTGCCGACCCCGAGTGCGTCGGACGGGCGGTGCAGCGACCACTCTTCGGCGGTGGCGGCCAGTTGATTCAGGTACGCCTTCGGGTCCGACTGGTCGGCCGCCAGCCCACTCGGCTTGCCCCAACCCCAGGCGATCTGGGCCTTCGGGAGCGACGGCACGGCCGGCCCGCGGGTCGCCAGGACGCCGACGGCCACGGCCAGGCACGCGGCGACGACCGTACTCGCCCCCGCCCAGATGCGAGCCGCCCGCCCGCCGGCCCGCGGCCGGACTTCGGCACGGACGGCACGGGGTGTCGCCTTCGCGCCGGGCTTGCCGGGCGGTGGCGTGGGGTCGGCGGCGATCAGCCGGTCGAGGGACTGCTTGCCGCGGGCGAACGACCCGGACTCGTCGTCCGATTGGTCGAGGACGGCGTCCCAGTACGCGCCCCCGTCGGCGACGACCTGTTCCTGGAACGCGGCGAGCGCGGCCGGGTGCTTGAGGAGTTGGGTGAGGAGGCCGGCGGGGACCCGGCCGAGGCCCTCGGCCAGCGCCACCGGCACCCACTTGTCGAGCAGGGGGCGGGGCGGGCCGGCCCCCGGGGCGGCGGGGAAGTGGGCCGACAGTTCGGCGACGAACCGGCCGAAGTCCGGGGCCACGAGTCGCCGTTCGAGCCAACCGGGGAGGTCGGCCGGGTCGTCGGGAATGGTCATGGTGTGCAGGGTCATTGGGGGGTCTTCTCCACGCACGCCTGGAGTTGGGCCTTGGCCTGGTGGAACGCCCGGTACGCCTTGTCCGCGGGCATCCCGGTCCGGCCGCAGTACGCGTCGTAACTCTCGCCCGCGACCCGGCACCGGACCAGGTCGGCCACCCGCGCGTTCGCCCGCTCCAGCTTCCGCAGGCACCGAGCGAGGGCGGCCGACCGGTCCTCTTCGACCGACCTGGCCCGGTCCCACTGGCGGTGGTCGATCAGGTCGGCCTCGTCGCCGAGTGGCTCGGGCCGCCGCTTCCGCTGCAGGTCCACGACTGCGTTCCGGGCGATCTGGTGCAGCCAGGCGCGGAAGTTGCCGCCCCGGAACCCGGTCGGCCCGGCCCGCCACACCTTGACCCACACGTCCTGGTGGACGTCGTCCAGGGCCGCCGACCCGACCCGCACGCCGAGGAACGCGAGCAGCCGCTTCGCGTGCCGGTCGTACAGGGCGTGGAACGCGGCCTCGGCCGCCCCCCGGGCGTCCGGGGTATCGTCCCGGCGGCCGCACGCGGCGGCCAGGTCGGCGTCCGAGGTTTCGACGGTAATCGGGGTCATGGTCCGGCACCTGATGCGTGGGAACCCGGAGGGAGTGATCATAGGCTCCGGGGACGGTTGTCGGGAGGGGGCGAGCCGACGGACCACGTCACTCATCGCGTTCACTCGTCGCGGTCACGAAGCCCGTGCGACGCCCGCGGGCACCACACGGGGCGAATTTTTGACCACCGCACGAACCCCCGGCCCCATCGGCCCGGTCCGCGAGGCACCCCTCAGCGTCAGCCGTTCGGCCGACCGCCCGCAAGCCCGAGCACGTCGCTCGTGGAGAAGGGCTTGCCGCCGATCCCCCAGTCGCCGCTCTTGACCTCCTGAACGACGACCCAGGTGACGGGGCGCAAGTTCTCGCCCTCGATCGCCACCATCGCGTCGGTGAGCGTGCGGATCATCTCCTGCTTCTGCGCCGCCGTGAAAACGCCTTCGATCACGTTCACAGTCACTAATGGCATCGCGTTTCTCCGGTGCGTGTGTCGAGTCGTGGGAACCCCGGCCGGCCGCCGGCCGGGGAGCTGTTCGCGGTTACGGGATGAGGATGTTGTCGCCGGCCCCGCCGTCGAGCAGGTCGTTGCCGGGGCCGCCGATCAGCACGTCGTCTCCGTCGCCGCCGGTGATGGTGTCGTTGCCGTCGCCGCCGATGATCACGTCGTCGCCGGCCCCGCCGTTCACGATGAGCGACGCGCCATCAATGCTCAGGCCGCTCGCGTCGATGACGTCGTCCCCGGCCAGCGCGTTGATCACCAGTCGGTCGTTAGCCGGCTCGACCCCGGTGATCGAGACCGTCGCGGACAGCCCGGACACCCGCGTCCCGGCACCGTCGCCGGCCACGGTGACTGCGTCGTCGCCGGCGGTCCCGGTGACGATGACGGTGTCGGCCTGGGCGTCGCCCGCCGTCCCGCCGATGGTGCCGGATAGGTTCAGGTTCACGTCGGTCACGCCGGTCCCGGTCAGGTCGTTGACGGTGATGAGGTCGCTGCCGCCGAGGGCGTTGAAGGTGACGGCTTCGACGGCGTTGGTGTCCATCGTCACCGCTCCCACGTCGCGGGTGAAGCGGAGGCGCGAGCCGTTGGCCGAGAGGTCGATCTTTTCGCCGACGTTGCTGCCGTTGAAAAGGAGTTCGTCGCGCCCGGCCTGGCCCTCGACGACGTCCGAGTTGTCGCCCGGGTTCCAGACGAAGGTGTCGTCGCCGGCCCCCATGAGGGCCACGTCGCTACCGCGGCCGCCGGTGATCAGGTCGTTGCCGTCGCTGCCGGTGAACAGGTCGTCCCCGTCGCCGCCGTTGAGCGCGAGTTGGACCGAGTCGGCCCGGAGCGACCGGGCGTCGAGGGCGTCGTTGCCGCCGAGGCCGTTGAGCGTGAGGCGGTCGAGGGCCGGGTCCTGGTCGAAGATCGTGACGGCGGTGTGCAGGCCGAACACCCGCAGCCCGCCGGCGTCGCCCGCCGCCCCGAAGGCGTCGTTGCCCTGCGTGCCGTTGACCGTGACCGCGTCGATCTGGCCGTCGCCGCCGCCGTTCGGCCCCCGCAGGGACAGCTCGACCGCGGTCAGGTCGGTGCCGGTGAGGTCGCCCACGACGACGTTGTCGGCCCCGCCGAGCGCCCGGACTTCGGTCCGCTCGACGCCGGCCATGTCGATCGTCACGTTGCCGACATCCCGCGTGAAGCGGACGCGGCTGCCGTTGGCCGAGAAGTCGAAATTCTCGCCCGCGTTCGAGCCGAAGAACAGCAGCTTGTCGCTGCCGGCCTGGCCCTCGACGACGTCACTGGCGTCGCCCGGGTTCCAGACGAAGGTGTCGTCGCCGGCCCCCATCAGCGCGGTGTCGTTGCCGCGGTTGCCCGTGATCGTGTCGTTGCCGTCGCCGCCGATCAGCAGGTCGGCGGCGTTGCTGCCGACGAGCGCGTCGTTGCCGGCCCCGCCGTCGAGCGTCAGTTGGAGCGGGGTGGCGAGGGTCGCCGCGCCGATTCCGTCGTCGCCACCGTTGCCGCGAACGGTCAGGGCGTCGCCCGCGTCGGTGCCGGTGAGGTTGACGAGCGGCGGCAGGCCGCTGACCGTGGCGGAAGTGCCCGCGCCGCGCACGTCGATGACCTCGGCGGCGTTCGACCCGTTAACGATAACGGTATCGGCCTGGTCGTCCCCGGCCGTCCCGCCGGGGGTGCCGGACAGGTTCAGGTTGACGGCCGCCACGCCGGTCCCGGTCAGGTCGTTGACGGTGATGATGTCGCTGCCGCCGAGGGCGTTGAACGTGACCGCCTCGACGGCGTTCGCGTCGATGCCCACGTTCCCCACGTCGCGGGTGAAGCGGAGCCGGCTGCCGTTCGCCGAGAGGTCGATCTTCTCGCCGACGTTGCTCCCGTTGAACAGCAACGTGTCCGCGCCGGCCTGGCCCTCGACGACGTCCGAGTTGTCGCCCGGGTTCCAGACGAAGGTGTCGTCGCCGGCCCCCATGAGGGCCACGTCGCTACCGCGGCCGCCGGTGATCAGGTCGTTGCCGTTGCCGCCGAGCAGCAGGTCGTCGCCGTCGCCGCCGGTGATCGTGTCGTTGCCTTCGCCGCCGTCGACGGTGAGCTTGATCAGCGGGGCGAGGCCGTTGCCGGCGGTGAGCGCGTCGTTGCCGCCGTTCAGGTTGACGACGAGGCTCTCCGAAGTGCCGATGTCCAGCGAGAACGGGGCCGTGCTGACCCGGTCGAGCCGCACGCGGGGGCCGTTGGCGACGACGGTGTACACCTCGTCGCCGTCCCCACCGTTGTTCACGACGGTGTCGAACCCGGCCCCGCCCTCGTTCAGGTCGCTGCCCTCGCCGGGGTTCCAGACCATCGTGTCGTTCCCGGCCTCGCCGAACACCTGGTCGTCGCCGGTGCCGCCGAGGAGCGAATCGTTGCCGGCCCCGCCGAACAGGGCGTCGGCCCCGCCCTTGCCGAGCAGGGTGTCGTCGCCGGCCTGCCCGAAGAGCAGGTCACTCCCCGAGCCGCCGGTCAGGGCGTCGTTGCCGGCCCCGCCGAACAGCAGCGCCCTCGGCAGCGCGCCGTTGGTTTCGTCGAGGGCGAGCGCGTCGTTGCCGCCCAGGCCGAACAGTGACACCGAGGTCGTGTTCGCCACCGTGGGGGCGACGCCGATGACTTTCACCGCCCCGCCGTTGACGAGGATCGCCCCGGCCGCGGTGCGGCTGACGGTGACGGCGTTGTCCGCGTTGTCGCCGAACACGGCGAGCGAGCCGCCGGCAGAGAAAGCGAAGACGGCCGGCACCTCCCGCGGTTCGAGGGCGTAAAGTGCGGGGGCGAACCGGTACGGGCGGGCGCTCCCGCCGGCCGAATTTCGCCGGCGGACGCCGCGGAGCAGAGCGAGGAACGTAGCGTGCAACATGACTGAAGCCTCGGGGTGCGAAACGGGCGAAGCGGGGAGTCTCGACGCCGGGCCGGACTTGAAGTTCCGGCCGGGCGGTCGCCGTCGAGTCGTCGGGGGAAACGGACGGGGCCGGCGGAATCTCCGGACAATCGCCGACGGATTTCCGGGGCCGTTACAGGTTGATCGCCATGCGCAGCCACAAGTCGGTCGCGTCTTTCGCGAGGACTTCCAGCCGGAAGTCCTGGAGGCAGCGGCAGAACTGAATCACGACCTGGTCGCCCATGTCGTGCGCCACGACCGTTTTGAGCAGCGCGACCGCCGCCTGGTCGGGGGAGTGGCTGGGGTCGAGGGTGTGCCGGAAATTCACGTCGCCGTACGCGCTCACCCGGACCTTCAACCCGAGGTTGGCGGCGTCGTACAGGAAGCGGAATTTGAGGTCCCGGAAGGCGTCGTGGATGGCCGCCACCTGTTTCGACCCGGCGTTCCCCGGCCCGAGCAGCGTGCTCAGGACGGGGACGCGGATCGGCAGCCGGTTCACCTGCTTCAGGGCGATGCCGAGCGCGGCCAGGCTGCCCTC
This sequence comes from Fimbriiglobus sp., assembly GCA_025362195.1. Lineage (GTDB taxonomy): Bacteria > Planctomycetota > Planctomycetia > Gemmatales > Gemmataceae > Fimbriiglobus. Next base: position 22,005 of record JANYHV010000107.1, read on the forward strand.
GGTCCAGGAACTGGTGTGCCATGTGAAGTCGTGCTTGCCGAACGCGTCGATGCGAAATCCTAACATCGCGTGGTCCCCGTTCGCGGATTGGTCCCGACCCGGCGCGCCGGGTCGGGGTCTCGTGGAGCCGGCGACCGGTGCCGCGCAGGGCGACACCGCCGGTCTCCGCGACGCGACGCTCGGGCGGCATCGCGTCGCCGAAGGGAAACGGGCACGGCCGGCCGAATCTCCGCGCGAATCGAGACAAATGCCCGGCAGCGGATTGCGACGTTCGACGGGCACAAAGGTCGCGGCGGCGTCACCGCGCTGTCCCGGCGAGCGGCGGTGCGTGAGCCCGCCGGTCCCGCCTGAGTGCCGGGTGACTGCTCCGGGCGCGCCCGAAACTTCGCCCAGTTTGCCGCTCCCCGTGGCAGGCGGGAACAGACTACTGGCGCGCACGACCTCCAGTCGCCGACGCTCTTGGCTTGCCGGCGTACGCGGTTCGCCTCGCGCGCGTACACTACCCCGGGTCGCCTTTGCACGGAGGGTCGGCGTGCTCAACGCTTTTCTCGCGCTCGTCGTCTTCTCGTTCCAGCGGCAGCGGCAGGTCCGCCAGATGGCGTGGGTCGCGGGCGGGCTGCTCGGGCTGCTCACCGGTACCGTCGCCGTGATGACGCACGGGCCGTCCGGGTGGGGGTTCGAGAACCGGTATTCGATGCGATACGGGACCGAGGTCCGCAACATCCCCGCACTCGTGGACCTGGTCCAGATGACGCCGAACACGAGCGAGGGGTCGGCGCTGACGATGATGATCTACGCGCCGTTCCGGGCGGTCCTGGCCGACCCGAAGTTCCTCGACGACTGGGCGTTCCTGAACTTCTCGCGGTGGGTCGTGTTCACGATGCACCTGGGGTTCGTCATGCCGCTGTTCACGCTCGCCTACGGGTCGGCGGGGATGGGGGCCGAGCGGGAGAGCCGGACGCTCATCTGGCTGCTCACCCGGCCGCTGCCGCGGTGGGCCATCTACCTGGCCAAGTTCCTCGGCGGGCTGCCGTGGTGCCTCGCCGCGTCCGGCGGCGGGTTCGTCGTCCTGTGCCTGGCCGGCGGGTCGCTCGGCTTGCGCGCGTTGGTCACCTATTGGCCGGCGGTGGTCGCGGGGACGGTCGGGTTCGCGGCGCTGTTCCACCTGCTCGGCGCGGTGTTCCGCCGGCCGGCCGTGGTGGGCCTGGTGTACGTCTTCTTCTTCGAGATGCTCGTGGCCAACCTGCCGGGCAGTTTGAAGCAGCTCAGCCTGAACTACTACACGCGGTCGCTTCTCTACAATGAGGCGACCGCGGCGCTGACGGTGGTCAGCCCCGAGAGCCTGGACGTGTACGCCCCGGCGAGCGGGCTGGTCGCGTGGGCGACGATCCTGACCGCGGCGGTCGTTTTCACCGTGCTGGGCATGTGGCTGTTCACCCGGCAGGAACCGCAGGACGAGACGTGATGCCCCCGCCGCCGCACCTACCGCCCGACCCGCCGGCCGACGCCGCGCCGCTGCACGGGTACCGGGGCACCGGCACGCCGGCCCCGGTGCTGGAGCGGCCGCAGGCGGTGACGGTCGCCGTCAGCCGGGAGGCCGGGGCGCGGGGGGTGAGCGTGGCCACGGCCGTCGCCGCGCGGCTCGCCTGGCCGGTCTACCCGCAGGACGCCCTCGACTCGCTGGCCCACGACGCCGACGCCCGGGCGGAACTCTTGCGCGACATGCCGGCGGCCGCGGTCCAGTGGGCCGACCTCGAAACGGCGAAGCTGCTGGTCGGCCGCAAGCTCGCCCCGGACCACCCGGCCGCCGCCGTCGCCCGGCTGATCTTCGCGCTGGCCGCCAAGGGCGAGTGCGTCCTCGTCGGCCGGGGGGCGGGGTTCCTGCTGCCGCGGGCGACGACGGTCCACGTCCGCGTCGTCGCCCCGTTCGACGACCGCGCGGGGTACCTCGGGCAACTCCTCCGGCTGACCACCGCCGAGGGGGCCAAGGAGGTCATCCAGCGCGACCGCATGCGGGCCGAGGTGATCGCCGAACTCAGCGACCGGGCCGTCCACGACCCGGCGAGTTACGACGCCCTGTTGAACTCCGCCCGCCTGCCGGACGCGCTGATCGCCGAAGTCGTCGCCGGCCTCGTCCGGGCCAAGCAGCGGCCGCCCGGCGACCCGGCATGACCAGTCTCGCCGACTTCCGCCGGGCCTGCGCAGTCGCCCGCCCGCGCTCGGCCGTGATCCTCGGGTCGGGCCTCGCCGACGTGGCCCACGCCTTCGCCGCCACGCACGCGGTCGCCTACGCCGACCTCCCCGGACTGGCCGCCCCCGGCGTCCCCGGGCACCGCGGCGAACTCGCGCTCGGCGCGTGGGCCGGGGTGCCGGTCCTCGTCTGCTTCGGCCGCGTCCACTTCTACGAAGGCCACCCCTGGGACCGCGTGACTCGGCTCGTCGAACTCGTCGCCGACCTGGGCGCGACGCGGGCGGTCCTCACGAACGCCGCCGGCGGCTTGCACCCGGACCTGAACCCCGGCGACGTGATGCTGATCGCCGGGCAGGTCGAACTGCTGACCCCGACCGACTGGCCGAAGCTCGCCGAGCCGCAGAGACTGAGCACGCCGGCGTTGGTCGCGGCGTTGCAAGCCCGGGACCCGCGCCTGCTCGCCGGCGTGTACGCCGGGCTGACCGGGCCGTGCTACGAGACGCCGGCCGAGATTCGCGCGCTCGCCGCGTGCGGCATCGACGCCGTCGGCATGTCCACCGTCCGCGAGGTCCGGGCGGCCGTCGCGCGGGGCCTCGAAGTCGTCGGCCTGTCGTGCGTCACCAACAAGGCCGCCGGGCTGGCCCCGGGCACCCTGCACCACGCCGACGTACAGACGACGGCCCGGCTCGCCGTCGGCACGCTCGCCCGGCTGATCGCCGCCGTCCTCTGACCGGCCGCCGGCACCGTCGCTAGAATCACCGCGTCACCATTATTCATCGTTGCGGGAGTGGACCCATGCGGACCCTGATTACCGGCGGGGCGGGCTTCGTCGGCTCCCACCTGTGCGAGCGCTTCCTGGCCGAAGGCCACGAGGTCATCTGCGTCGATAACTTCATCACCGGCCGGCCGGTCAACATCCAGCACCTGCGGGCCAACCCCAAGTTCCGCGTCATCGTCCACGACGCCTCGCAGCCCCTCTTCGTCGATGGCTTGCTGGACAACGTGCTGCACTTCGCCAGCCCCGCGAGTCCCATCGACTACGTCAAGTCGAGCATCCAGACGCTCAAGATCGGCTCCCTCGGCACGCACGTCGCGCTCGGCATCGCCAAGGCCCACGGGGCACGCTTCCTGCTGGCGAGTACCAGCGAAGTCTACGGCGACCCGGTCGTCCACCCGCAAACCGAGAGCTACTGGGGCAACGTCAACCCGGTCGGCGAGCGGAGCATGTACGACGAGGCCAAGCGGTTCGCCGAGGCGATGACGATGGCCTACCACCGCGAGCACGGGGTGAACACGCACATCATCCGCATCTTCAACACGTACGGCCCGCGGATGCGCCTGGACGACGGCCGGGTGCTGCCCAACTTCGTCGGCCAGGCCCTCCGCGGCGACCCGCTGACCGTCTACGGCGAGGGCCAACAGACGCGCAGCTTCTGCTACGTCCTCGACCTGGTCGAGGGCATTTACCGGCTGTTGCAAAAGGACTACCCGCACCCGGTGAACCTCGGCAACCCGTCCGAGATTACGATCAAACAGTTCGCCGACGAGATTTTGAAGCACACCGGCAGCAAGTCGGCGATCGTCTACCGCCCCCTGCCCCCGGACGACCCCAAGCAGCGCAAGCCCGACATCACCCTGGCCCGCACGCTGCTGGGCTGGGAGCCGAAGATCGGCCGCGAGGAAGGCCTGAAACTGACCCTCGACTACTTCCGCACGAAGGTGTGACGGGGGTCGCCACCGGTCAATTGAGTTGACGCCGCAGAGTCGTAAAGTGGGGTCAGCACGTGCAGGTCGATCCAGCGGATGGCGGGAACGCACACCGCGTCGGCGAACCCCCAGAGTTGTTGATTCGTCGTGCCGACGAGGGGAAAATCCGGGGTGCCTTGGAGCCTGGCGTACTCCCGGGGAGTCATCCACCGCATCCGCAGTTTGCCGCGATCGATGGCGATCACGATCTGCTTGGCACTGCCGCCCTTCGGGGTGCGCAGGCAGCCCGCGAGTCCGTCGAAGCGGACCTCGGCACGCATCGCGCCCTCGCGGATTCGGCGGAAAATCGTGCCGACCCACCGCGTGCCCGACTGGACGATGCCCTCGACTTGGTGGCGGTGCCGGTCGCTCATCATGTCGTAGTGGCGGCGCACGTCCGCCTCGTCCCACCACGGTTGGCCGTCGTCCGCGTCGATCGCGTCCGCGAGGCGTTCCGTGCGTTCGGGCGGGCGCGGGAGCGGCACCGTGACCCAGCCCGTCGAGAGTTCGAGCTTTGCTTTGAAGTCCCGAATCCGACTCGGACGCAGGGGAGAAATTTCGTCCGGCGGCCACAGCCAGCCGGACTGCGGCCGCTCCTTCGGTTTCAAATCCGCGTCCATCCCGAACAGAAAAACGCGCGGCCGGCTCTGCGGGGTGAAGTGACTCGCGTCCAGAACGATCGCGTCCAGCCAGTAGCCGAGGTCCGCGAGTCGCCGGGCCGCAATGGCAAAGTCCTCGCCGCGGCGGGAGGTCAAGAATCCCGGGACGTTTTCGACCATGACGACGGGCGGTTTTTGGTCCCCGAGGGCGTCGAGCAGTTTGACGAACCCGAAGAACGTGGACGAGTGGAAGCCGTCCACGAGGCCGCGGTAGTGCCCCGCCACGCTCAGGTCGATGCACGGGAACGACGCCGTGGCCAGGAACGGGCGGCCGGGAACGCGGCGTGCCACCTCGTCGGTCTCGCCCACGTCGCCGAGGTGGAAGTGATCCGACGGGCCGAACCGCGCGACGTAAGCCTGCCGTTTTTTCGGATCGATGTCGTTCGCGTAACCGCACGACCAGCCCGACGGTTCGAGACCTTCCCGGACCAACCCGATCCCCGCGAAGAACTCGCAGAAGGTCTTATCGCCGCTACGCCGCTTTGATGACGGGGAGAACACTCGCTGCGTCGATTTCATGACGGCCTCAGCTACCGATTGGTACTTAAAGACCGTGTACTTATAGGCCGTGGACACCGAGTCGTCCAGAGTCACAATCTTCATATGGATCAGATCGACGTAAAAGCCCTGTTCGGCCAGCGCGTCCGCCAACTTCGCAAAAGCCGGGGGTGGAGTCAGGAGGACTTCGCGCACCGCGTCGGTCTCGACCGCAGTTACATGGGCGGCGTCGAGCGCGGTACCCGAAACGTTAGTCTGGAGAACATCTGTATAATTGCCCGCGGCTTGGAAGTTCCCGCCGCAGAATTGTTCTCGTGTTGGACCGCTTCTGAAGTGACGCATGACCCGGGCGAGTGAAATCTCTTCCGACGGCGAACTCGATCAGCACATACGCGGGACACCTTTGATGGACGTGTTGAGTCAAATCCACTCCCAAATTCGTTCGGCCCAGAAGGAGTTGCGCGGTTACCGCCCTGCGTCCGTGCAGTGGAATCAGCGTGCCCAAACAACTGCAGACCGCCTCGTCCCCTGGTTGATTGGGATCGCCCCCGGCGTCAAGAATCGAGTTCAAGACGTTTTGAACGCCCCGAGCTTACTTCGGTCGATGTGGGCGACGATGCAGCGGCATGTGGACTTACCGAAGGCAGAGATCGAGGCGTTCGACCGCCAACTCTCTCTCGACGACGTACTGCGTGAGTCCGTGACGGGTGAAGTCGTGAGCAACATCGTCACCAAGTACCTGCTCGACCACGACCCCGACTCGTCGCTGAAGTCGAACGGCCGCAGCGACTACCCGGATGTCTACGACTCGACTCTCGAGTACTCGATGTTGCCCGCCTTCGCCCGAAAGAAAAAAAGCGCGACGATAAGCGAGTTCGGCGCAGCAACGAAAGGAAAGGCGAAGCGACCAGTCCGGGTGCCCGACGGGCTTGAGATCAAAACTTGCCGGGGCCGGATTGCCGTGAATTGCCACCACCCTCACGCTGGACTTCATCTCGTGCTGCTCTTCACCGAAGTTAAGCGACTGTTCACAGTCAAAGACGTGTGCCTCGCATTCCTTTGTGCGACAGATTACCGCGAGTCGGAGAGGAACACGACGGCCACCACCGTGAAGTACTCCTTCAACGGGAATCGTTTCGTGAGCCTGCTGACCGACGAAACCGAGTGAAGTCTTGGCTCACCGAGTCACCCCGCCCGCGGTCAGTCGTCGAGGAGCTTGACGAAGTCGAGTTGGTAGCACGTCGTGTTCGCGTTGCCGGTGAAGAGTTGCGTGCCGTCGGGGCTGAAAGACAGCGACTGGACGGCCACGTCGAACTCGCGGATCGTCAGCAGGCGGCCGCTCAGCACGTCCCAGATGCGGACCGTCTGGTCGTCCCCGGCGGACACCAGGTAGCTGCCGTCCGGGCTGAACGCCACGGCGTTCACCTTGTCCCCGTGGCCTTCGAGGGTGAACGCCAACTCGTCCAGGGTCAAGTCCCACAGGTAAACGTGGTCGGTCAGGCCGGCCCCGGCCACGTACCGGCCGCTCGGGTCCACGGCCACGGCGTACACCCCGTGGTCGAACGTGACCGTCTTCAACTTGGTGTCCAGGTCCCAGACGCAGACCGCGCCGTCCCGCTCGCCGGTCGAGAGGTAGTCGATGCCGCCGACGACGACCCGCTTGCCGTCCGGGTGGAAGGCGACGCCTTCGAGGGTACAGCCGTCGGCCGCTTCGATCAGGATCAACAGGGCCTCGGTGGCGTGCGTCGTCCAGAGCCAGACGAGGCCGTCGGCCGGGCTGGTGTGCGCGACCAGGTCGGCCTGCGGGTGGACGGCGACGGACCCGATGGGCGGCTTGGTCGCTTCGAGCAGCCGGGGGGTCGGGTTCGGTTGCGTCAGGTCGTACAGGCGGGTGACGAAGTCGGTGCCGCCGACGGCCAGGCGGGTGCCGTCGGGCGTGGCCGCGACGGAGTACGCGGCCACCGAGTCGCCGAGGCTCACCGGGTCGCCGGTCTCGACGTCCCAGAGGCGGAAGGTCGGCCCGCCGGTGCTGCCGAGCATGAGCCGGCCGTTCAGGGTGAACGCGGCCGTGTCGTGCTTGCCCTTGGGGTTCGGCCCGGCGAGCAGCTTGCCCGTCTCGGCGTCCCACAAGTGGACGACGCGGTCCATGCCGGCGCTGGCCAGCTTGGTCCCGTCCGGGCTGTACGCGAGCGCGCGAATCTCGTCGATGTGGCCGCGGAGGATCTGCCCGACCTTGCCCGTCGTCGCGTCCGCCCACAGGTAGATGTCGTGGTCCGAGTCGGCCGTCGCCAGCCGGCGGGCGTCGGTCGGGTGGAAGGCGACGCACGTCACCTGCTCGGCGTGCGAGTTCAGCAGGATCACCGGGTCGGCCTCGCCCAGCCGCCAGACGCGGGCGGACGTGTCCCAGCCGGCGGACACGAACAGCGCGCCGTCCCGGGACCACGACAGGGCCGGGACGCGGTCGGTGTGGCTCTTGAAGGTGTGCAGTTTGGCCCGGGTTTTCGCGTCCCAGACGGCAACGACGCAGTCCTCCCCGGCCGTGGCCAGGTGCTTGCCGTCGGGCGACACGCTGACCGCCGAGACGGGCTGCGGGTGGGCCGCGAACTTGGCCAGCGGCTTGCCCGTGGCGACTTCCCAGACGGTGACGCTGCCGTCGTCGTGCCCGGCGACGAGGGTGGCGTCGTCCGGGGCGAACCCGAGGGCCGTCACCCAGGCGGGCGTGGCGATGCGGAGGGCGAGCTTGCCGGTGGCCGTGTCCCAGATCAGCAGGTCGTCCTTGCCGCTGGCCAGCTTGGTGCCGTCGGGCGTGAACTGCCAGATCGTTTCGAGGTCGCTGAGGAAGGCGCGGTGGACGACCTCGCCGGTCGCCGACCAGTGGTTGAGGACCCCGACTTCGTCCACGGACCACAGGGTGCCGTCGGCCGCGAAGGCGATGGCCGCGATGTCCCCTTCGGTGTGGAAGCGCGGCTCGCCGAACGTCCGCGTGGCCGGGGCCGGCATCGTCAGGTCTTCGGGGAACTGGTCCGGATCGGGGAGCGTCATGGCGATTACCGGAGCGGTTGACGTGGGGGCAATGCGGCGGGACCGCACTGTAAGAATCCCTTAGGTCACGTTTCCGACCGGCGCGGCAAAAATCAGCCGAACGCCCGAAAAGGTTACGAGAAACACCCAATGTGTTGCGGGCCGACGCGGCGATTCCGCTGGGGCGTGAGAAAAGCCGTTCGCCCCGAAAAGCGCGGACGACCGTTGGCGGAACCCGGGCCGCCGCGATCGCCGGGAAGGCCGGGACGCGACGCCTCCGGTCCGGTCTTGCCGTTGCGAAACCTGGGCAAGCCTGTCAAGGTAGATGGGGCGGCGGTTGACGGAAGCCGGCACGCGGGCATAACAATGACAGTGCGGAACCCCCGCGGCGGACCGGAGACGTTGCCGATGACCACGACCCTGGACGACTTTCCGGCCCGCACCACGGCGGCCCCCACGGCTTCGGCGAACGGGGCGGCCCACGGGGAGATGCTCGACCGCGTCCAGCAACTCCGCCTCGACGGCCGACTCGGGGCGGCCAAGGACGCCCGGCCGCGGAACGCCCCGTGGCTGCCCTGGATGCTGGCCGCCGCCCTCGCCCTGGCCTGGGCCGGCATGGGCCTGCGGACCTACCGCAACCCCGGGTCCGACGGCAATTTCGCCGCGGCCGCCCCGCCCGGGTCGCCGGCCGGCACCCCCGCGAGCACCTCGGCCAGTGCGGCCCCGGTGGTCGCGCCGGGGGCGGTCCTGATGGCCGTCACGGGGTACATCGTCCCGGCCGTGTCGGTCGCCGTCAGCCCCATCGACGCGGCCGGCCAGGTGATCGAGTTGAACTTCAAGGAGGGCCAGTTCTACGAGGCCGGGACGCCGCTCGCCCGCATCGACCCGACCAACTACCAGTACGCCGCGAACGAGGCCGGGGAGGGCGTCAAGACCGCCGCCGAGCGGTTGAACGCCGCGGTCAAGCGGCGGGACGAACTCGACCCCAAGTCGGTCCGCCAGATCGAGAAGGACCAGCTCAAGGCCCAGATCAACGAGGCGACGGCCCTCAAGGCCCGGTCGGACGACGAACTCCGCCGCATGGAGACGATCCGCGGCAGCGTCTCGGCCAAGGAGTTCGACACGGCCAACAACGACGCCATCGCGGCCAAGTTCCGCCTGCAGAAGCTCGACATCGACCTGCGGATCCTCGAAGCCGGCCCGCGGCCCGAGCGGATCGCCGCGGCCGACGCGGACATCGCCGTCGCCCGGTCCGAGGTGAAGACGGCCGAGGCCCGGCTGGCCCAGGCCATGTGGCGCGTCCAGAACTGCGTCATCCGCGCGCCGATCTCCGGCACGATCACCGCCAAGGTGGCCGAAAAGGGCGTCCTCGTCAACCCGCTCGCCTTCTCCGCCGCGGCCGGGTCGGGCGGCATCGGCACCATCGCCGACCTGGCCGACATGGAAGCCGACCTCGAAATCGCCGAGCGCGAAATCGCCCAACTCGCCGTCGGCATGACCTGCTCGGTCAAGGTCAACGCCTACCCGACCCGGGCGTACACCGGCGTCATCGACCGCATCCTGCCGCAGGCCAACCGGGCCAAGTCGGTCGTCAGCATCCGCGTCAAAATCGCGCTCCTGCCCGGCGAAAAGCCCGGCGCGTACCTCAAGCCCGAGATGGGCGCGGTCGTCACCTTCCGCGCGGCCGAAGCCAAGTAACCGACCGCCCACCGCGTCCGTCAGGGGTTCTCATGCCGCTCGTCGAAGTCCGCGATTTGTACAAGTCGTTCACCCGCGGGTCCGAGACCATCGAGGTCCTCATGGACCTCACCCTGGACGTGGAGGCCGGCGAGTTCCTCGCGCTCATGGGGCCGTCCGGGTCGGGCAAGACGACGCTCCTGAACCTGCTGGCCGGCCTCGACACGCCGACTTCGGGCACGATCACCGTCGGCGGCGAGCGCATCTCGGACTACTCCGAGAGCGAACTGGCCCGCTGGCGGACCCGCAACGTCGGCTTCGTCTTCCAGTTCTACAACCTGCTCCCCGTCCTCACCGCCTACGAGAACGTCGAACTGCCGCTGTTGTTGCTGCCGCTGACCGGGGCGCAGCGGCGGAAGCAGGTCGAGAACGCGATGGGCCTCGTCGGCCTGTCCGACCGCATGACCCACCGGCCCGGCCAACTGTCCGGCGGCCAGTGCCAGCGGGTCGGCATCGCCCGGGCCATCGTCACCGACCCGACGATCATCGTCGCCGACGAGCCGACGGGTGCCCTCGACAGCGCGAGCGCGGACGCCGCGCTGAAGCTCCTCGACATCCTCCGCAGCGAACTCGGCAAGACGATCCTGATGGTCACCCACGACCCGCACGCCGCCGAGCGCGCCCAGCGCATCGTCCAACTGGAGAAGGGCCGGCTGGCCCACCAGAACCTGACCCTGACGCACTGACCCCCCCGCAGGTGCCCCCGATGTTCCCCGGCTTTGAACAGATCGACGGCGTCTCTTCGTCGCCCGACCTTTCGCTCGTCCAGACGGCGCTGTACGCGTCCGGCATCTTCGCGCTGCTGATGATGGTCTTGACCTTCTTCGCCGTGCTGTCGCTGCCGATCTTCTTCGGCACCGTCTTCGCCCTCGAAGCCCTCCTCAAGCTGGCCAACAACGTGCCCGATCCCGTCGGCAAGCTGAGCAAAATCTTCGGCCTCGTCTTCCGCAGTTTGCGCCGCAACGTCGTCCGCACGTCGCTCACCTACGTGGCCCTGTTCGTCCTCACCGGGATGCTTTCGACGATCTACTCGGGCGTCGATCTCATCGACAAGATCACGCAGGAGAAGGAGGACAACGTCCAGGTCATCATGACCGAGCGGTTCGGCGCGCCGAGCATGATGCCGCGGTCCTACGCCAACCGGTTGAAGGGCATCCTGAAGGAACTGCCGCCCGAGGCGCAGCCGCGGAACATCGACGACGACTTCATGGTCTGGTCGTTCGTCGGCGCGACCCTCGACCTGAACAAGCGGACCCAGGAAAACGCCCTCTTCATGCTCGCCCTCGAACCCGACGCGATCCGCACGATGCTCAGCTACCAGGGGCTGAGCAAGGACGACATGTCCGAGGAGGCTTACGCCGAACTGATGCAGTCGATCGACGCCATGAAGAAGGACAAGCGGAACGTCATCATCGGCCCGGAGCGGCTCGAACTCATGGGCAAGCAAGTCGGCGACTCGGTCAAGGCCTACGCCCTCGGGTACAAGGACGTGACCTACGACTTCAAGATCGTCGGCAGCTTCCCGGCCGAGGTGTCCCGGTGGAGCAAGTCGGCGCTGATGCGCCTCGACTACTTCAACGACACCCTCGACGGGGCCAAGACGTTCAGCGGCGCGGAGGTCCGGCCGGTCAACCTGATCTGGGTGCGGATGCCCAACAAGGCCGCCTACGAGGCCCTGGCCACCGTCGTCAACGAGCCGAAGTCGTTCAGCGCCCCGCAGGCCAAGATGGAGACGGCGTCGGCCGCCATCGGGTCGTTCCTCGAAGGCTTGAAGTCGATCGTCTTCGCCTTCAAGTACATCATCATGCCGGCGATTGCCGTCATCATGTGCCTGGTCGTCGGCATCACGATCACCATCGGCGTCCGCGAGCGCCGGTCCGAAATGGCCGTGATGAAAGTCCTCGGCTTCCTGCCCTGGCAGGTCATGGGCATCATCATCGCCGAGGCCGTGCTCATCGGCGTCATGGGCGGCCTGCTCAGCACCTGGCTGGTCTACTTCGCGCCCAAGTCGATCGAGGCGTTCAAAGCGTTCACCGGGCTGAAGTTCAAGATCCTGTTCTTCGACAAGATCAGCGCCCCGATCCTGATTACGGTCTACGGCCCGCTGTTGGGCACGTTCGTCGGCCTGATCGGGTCGGCGTTGCCGGCGATCTCGTCCCGCAAAGTGAAAGTGTCCGAAGTGTTCGCCCAGGTGACGTGATCCGAAACCGGTTCACCGCAGAGGGCACGAGAGAGCACATGAGAAAGGCCAAAACGAGGAGAGCGAAACCTTGCGTGGTCTTTCCTTACGCCCTCTTCACCCCAGTGGCTCGCTGGTGCTGAGTGGTTTAAAGCACGGTTTGGTGTCTTTCTCCGCGCCCTCATGTGCCCTCTGCGGTGAATCCGTTTCAAGCACCCCTCCGAGTCCCCGCGATGATCCTGCGCTTCTTCCGCGGCTTGCTCTCGCTGATCGTCACGGCGATCGTGCTGGGCTTGTCGCTGCTGCCGTTGTCGGCGCTGTTGCTGTTCTTCCCGGCGGTCGATCCGACCGAGTCGGTGCTGAGCGAGAGCACCGGCCGCGAGGGCTTCTTGCGGCAGTCGCTGCGGCGCGTCTTCGCGCTCGTCAGCGGCTTCGTCGTGCTGATTACGCTGCTCGGCGTGAGCATCGAAGTCGTCACCCGGTTGCGCGAGACCACCGGCACCGCGGTCCTGTCCGAGCGCGGCCAGTTCAGCAGCATTTCGCGGGCGCTACTGTTCGCGCCGGCGAGCTTCATGGGCAAGAGCGACAAGCAGCGCGAGGAGGTGCTGGCCGGCATCCCCGAGCCGACGCGGACCTTCCTGCGGACGCCGCTGTACGAGAAACTGCCGCCGGCCGCCGTGGCGTACTGGCCGCTGGTCTTCTTCCTCGTCTACCTGCTCGACATCGGCCTGCTGCTGGCCATCGGCAAGGTGCCGCTGCGGTACAACCTCCGCAACCTGCGCGTGCGGTGGCTGACGAACGCGATGACCCTGGTGGCGTTCACGTTCGTCGTCGGGCTGCTGGTCATGCTGCTCGCGTTCGTCTGTGGGATGAACAACCTGACCGAAAACACCGGGGTGCCCGGCAACGTGTTCGTCCTGTCCGACGGGGCGACGGACGAACTCTTCTCGAACCTCGGGTACGGCGACCTGGACAACGTCGAGCGCGAGACGGCCACGCTGGACGCCAAGGACCGCCCGCTGGCCGAGCCGGTCCGCGTCGCCCGGACCAAGAGCCGCGACGGCCGGGAGGTGGCGCTGGCCAGCCGGGAGACGTACTACTCGATCAACCAGCCGATCCCGAACACCACCCCGCCGCGCCGCCGCTTCGTGTCGCTGCGCGCGATGGACGACGCCGACATCGCGGCGGCCGTCCACGACGTGGAGTTGTACCCGCCCGGCCGCTGGTTCAGCCCGGCCGGCGTGGACGGGCAGGGCCGCGTCGAGTGCGTCCTGGGCGAGGGGATCGCCAAGACCTTCGCCGCCGACACCAACCGCCCCACCATGAAGCCCGGCGACACGTTCGAGTTGGGCGACATGACCTGGGTCGTGTCCGGCATCATGCGGTCCGAGGGCAAGACCTTCGGCAGCGAAATCTGGTGCAAGAAGTTCAACCTCATCACGACCCCGTTCGGCAAGCCGAGCTACACGACCCTCGTGCTACGCACCGAGGCCAACACCCGCGAGGCGAGTACCGCCCTCGCGTACCACCTGGGCAAGCGGTACACGCAACAGAAGCTCAAGGCGTTCGCCGAGCCGGACTACTACGCCGAGTTGACGAAGACCAACAACGACTTCCTGGCGGTCGTCGTGGTGGTCGCGGTGGTCATGGCCATCGGCGGCGTGTTCGGCATGATGACGACGATGTTCGCCAGCATCGCCCAGCGCATCCGGGACATCGGCGTGCTGCGGTTGCTCGGGTTCAAGCGGTGGCAGGTGATGGTGTCGTTCCTGCTGGAGTCGCTGACGGTCGCGCTGGTCGGCGGGTTCATCGGCTGCGTGCTGGTCCGCCTGTTCGTCAACGGAGCCGGCTCGACGAGTACGCTCTCGGGCGGCGGCGGCGGCCCCGGCGGCAAGACGGTCGCCATCACCCTGGACGTGAACTTCGAGGTGGTGACGATGGGGATGCTGTTCGCGCTGGCGATGGGCCGCATCGGCGGCCTCGTCCCCGCCCTGTCCGCGATGCGCATGAAAATCCTCGACTCGCTCCGGTAACGAAGCGGCGAGGCGAAGGCGAAGGCGAGCGGCCCGCGTGAGTGGGCTGTTCCACCCGGGAATGCGGGTGACTTCCGCCCGCGAGCGCCGAAAACTTCCCCCAGGTCCATTCTCGCCCGTGCAGGTTGGAACAGCCCACTCACGTGGCCGCTCGCCGGGAGTTCGCCTGCGGCGGAGCCGCGATCCCGGCGAGCGGCGGTGCGTCAGCCCGCCGGTTCAACCCGGAATGCGAGTGGCTTCCCACCCGCGAGCGCCCGAAACTTCCCCCGGGGGTGACCGCCTCCCATTCCAGCCGGGAACAGCCCACTCACGTGGGCCGCTCGCCTTCGCCTGCGGCGGAGCCACGAAAGTCAGGTCAGACGCTCTCGGCCATTTCCGGGAACGAGTACTCGCCCTCCGGCGGCCACTCGCTGTAGACCCCGCACAAGCCGCACTCGGTGCAACG
>JANYHV010000156.1 GCA_025362195.1 Fimbriiglobus sp.
GGACGTGGCCGCGTCCCTCGCCGGCTTCACGCCGCCGAAGCTCGACGGCCGGCCGGTCAGCGTCACCGGCTGGTCGCGCGACCCCGAGGAGACGGTCATCGTCTACGGGACGACGCGCGACGCGGTCGCCAACAAGGCCGCGGCCGAGGCGTTGCAAGTCGCCGTCCGCCAGAGCCGCAACGGCGTCATCGTCCCGATGCTCGCCGACCTCGATGTCACTGACGAGTCGCTGGCGGGCCGGCACGTCCTGCTCGTCGGCCGGCCGGCGGCCAACTCGGTCACGGCGTCCGTCGCCGAGGAACTCGCCAAGGACGTTCCGGTGACGTTCGGCCAGGAGTCGGCGACGGTGGAAAACCAGACCGGCACCGGCACCGCTTACGCTCACCCGCGCACGGCCGTCGTCGTGGCCGGGGTCAGCCGGTTCGACGCGCGGTACTCCGTCGTCGTCGTCGCGGGGTTGTCTGCCGACGCCACGTACTTCGCCGCGAAATCGCTCGTCGGCTTCCCGGCGGCCCAGGTCGTGATCGTCCCGCGCGGCGGCAGTCCCGTGCCGATCTTGCTCAAGCCGCGCGTCGGGGAGTAACTGCGATGGCCGACGGTCTGGTCGCCCAGCAGGGCTGGCAACTGTTCGCGCTCGGGTCGGCCGGGTTCGCCGCGCTGACGGCAATTCTCGGCAAACTCGGCGTGACCGAGGTGAACTCGAACCTGGCCACGCTGATCCGCACGGTCGTGATCCTGGGCGTGAGCGCCGCCCTGGTCACGGCCCGCGGGGAGTGGGAGTCGCCGGGCAAAATCTCCCGGTACGGCCTACTCATGCTGACCCTGTCCGGCGTCGCCACCGGCCTGTCGTGGCTGTGCTACTACCGCGCCCTGGCGATGGCCCCGGCGTCCCTGGTCGCCCCTGTGGACAAGCTCAGCGTGGTGCTCGTCATGGTCCTGGCCGTGGCACTCCTGGGCGAGCCGCTGACGTGGAAACTCGCCCTCGGCGGTGCCCTCATCACCGCCGGCGTTCTGGTCATCGCCCGGGCGTAACCGCCCGGGCGAGAGCGCCAGCGAGTGGAGATCGTTGGCAGCGACTGGAGATCGTGCGCCGGATTTCGACTCAAAACCCGGCGGGAAAGGGAGTGACTTTGTCGTTCCCCCTCTGGGAAGGCCACCTGGGGAAT
Organism: Fimbriiglobus sp.; assembly: GCA_025362195.1. Taxonomy (GTDB): domain Bacteria; phylum Planctomycetota; class Planctomycetia; order Gemmatales; family Gemmataceae; genus Fimbriiglobus. Next base: position 1,167 of record JANYHV010000156.1, read on the forward strand.
AACATCAACAAAGCCCTCCGGCCCTTTGTTGAATTATTCCCCACCACACGTAGTGTGGGGAAGTCGATCAATCCGGGAGCATCGGCAAGTCGTCGAAGAGGACTCCCTCGGTCACGACTTTTTTCCCCGCCGGTATTTGGGGCAACCCCACGCGGTAGATCGGCCCGCCGAGCCGCGTGGCACGGTCCTCCCGGTCCCAGTCCCCGGCCTCGGCCCCGCCGGTCATCACCGCCCGCAACTTCACTTCGTTCCGCTGCTGCTCCGCCGGTAGCACTTCTCGCAGTTGCGGGAAGGTCAGCCCGTCCGGGCCGGCGGCGAACAAGGCCTTGCGGATCGCGTCGGTCAGGAGCGCGGCCGGGTCGCCCACGTCCGTGCCCCGGTACTCGCCGGCGTCCTCGTCCAACTCGACCGTCCACTCGGGCGGGATGCCGGTCGCCCGGCCGACGGCCGTGAGCACCCGCTTCGCCCCGCCCGGGTCGGCCGCCCGCCCGGCCCGCCGCAACTCGACGAGCACGTCCACGAACCCGGCCAGCGCCCCGCTCCCCCGGCTGCCCGTGCCCTCCCCGCCGTCGGACTTGCGCAGGTGGTGGACCAGCAGGACCGCCCGCCCGTCGGCCAGCCGCCGGACCGGCTGGAGCGCGCCCTGCACGTCGGTCGCGTTGTTCTCGTCCTTGACCGGCCACAGGTCGGCCAGGGTGTCGAACACGACCAGGTCGGCCGGGTCGGAGGCGAGAATGTTGGCCAGGTGCAGCATGAACGCCTGCCAGTCCTCGGCGCTCGGCCGGTTGAAGAACGGGCGGGACAGGAGCCGCACGCACCCGGTCAGGCCGATGCGGTCGCGGCGCTCGGCCCAGACGGCCGGCGACTCCTCGGAGACGACCAGCGCCCGCCCGGGTACCAGGGGCCGGCCGCAGAAGCTGCCGCCGGCGGCCAGGGTCTTGAACAGGTGCGCCAGCAGGGTCGTCTTGCCGCACTTCGGCAGGGCGCTCAACAGGGTCACCCCGCCGCGCATCAGGTACCCGTCCCAGACCCACGGAATGCCCCCGCCGGCCGCCCCGGTGGTCAGCACGTCCAGGGGCAAGGGCAGGGGGAAGCGGTCGGCCCGCGGGGCCGGCTTGTGCGCCACGGCGGCGGCCGCCCCGCGGGCCATGCCCGCGGCGATGTCCCGGCCGACGGCCAACTCGGGATCCCCGCCGAGGTGCCCGGTCGCCCCGCTCCGCACCCCTTTGAGGCGGTCGATGACCCACTCCCGGGCGTCCTTGTACTGCTCCGGCGGGCACGCCGTCAGGACGGCCCGGCCGAGGGCCTTGGTCAGCCCGGCCGCGACGAACGCCGCCCCCTCGCGGCCCGGCCACGACCCGTCCGCCTTCTGGTCGTTCTCGCCCAGCACGAGCACCGGCCGGCCGACGGCAATCGGCCCGGCTAGGAGTTGCGCGAGCAGCTCGATCCCGCCCCGGGCGCTCGGCCGGCCGACCGCGCACAGGCCGCAGTGGACCAGCGCGATCGCGTCCGACATGCCCTCGACGACGAGCACCGGCCCCGGGTGGTCGGCCCACCCGGACGGCAGGACCAGCCCCCGCCGGCTGCCCGGCACGGCCCGCTTCGACCCGTCCCGGTACCGCGTGCCGATGCCGATCACGGTCCCCCGGGCGTCGTGCTCGGGGATCGTCCAGCACCCGGCCGTTGCGTCGAACCCGAGGGTCGGCAACAGCGACACGCACGCGGCCGGCAGGCCGAGGCGGTCGGCCAGGTCGTTCGCCAGCGTCGGGCTGAGCTTGCGGGACAGGCGGTCGGCCAGGCCCGGGAAGTCGGTCGGCTTGGCCGCCGGCACGGGCGGGGCCGGCTTCCACGCCCCGGGCGCGTCGGCCAACTCGGCCGGGGTGTTGGCCCGGTACAGGTGCCAGGTCGGGTCGTCGGACGCCCCCAGGTGGCGGAACCCGGCCACGTCGGCCCGCGACCGGCCGCACAGGATCAGGCCGTCGTCCGTCAGGCTGCACTTGTGCGACCCGGCGCAAACCGGGCACGGCCGGGCCTTGCTGACCCGGCGGAGTTGGGCATTGGTCATTGACGGAATCCCCTTCGGACCCCCCCCCCACGAAGTGCCGCCGTCAATGTTGACCGGCGGTGGGGAGAGGTAGTGAACGTGAGAACACTAGTGACGCAAGGGGGAGCGTACACCAGCAATGGCGAGCCGGGAGCACCGATTGGCTAGACGCCGACCAGCTCCTCGGTTTTGCGGGCCTCCTTCTCGGCCTTCATCGCGTCGATGAGCGGCCAGAGGTCGTCGATGCCGTCGTAGAACAGGTTGCCGATGAGCACGTCGGTGACCGTGTCCTTCATGTGCGGGTGCTTGCGGACCAGCTTGCCGAAGTTCAGCCCGTTGTAGAACTCGACGACGAGCCGGCGCATCCGGTCCATGCCCTTGACGTACTCCGGCTCCCAGCGGCGGAGCATCGCCTCGCTGGTGTCGTTCGCGGCCAGGGCGTCGCCGATCGCGTCGGCCGCCATGCTCCCGGAGGTCAGCGCGAGCAGCACGCCCGACGAGTACAGGGGGTCGAGGAAGCCGAAGGCGTCGCCGACGAGGCACCAGCCGTCGCCGGCCGCCTTGGTCGCGCGGTACGAGTACTCCTTCTGCGCCCGGAAGCTCTCGGCGCGGGTGGCGTTTTTCAGCCGCGGTTGCAGGCCCGGGCACCGCGCGACTTCCTCGAAGTAGACCTTTTCGAGGTCCTTCGACTCGCGGCCCGAGAACAGGTAGTCGTGCCCGGCGACGACGCCGACGCTGATGATGTCGTCGTGCAGGGGGATGTACCAGAACCACCCGGCCTTGTCCTTGGTCTGGAGGACGATGGTCGCGCCCTCGTCCTTGCCGTGGTCCCGGTACGCGCCCTTCCAGTACGTCCAGACGGCCGCCTTGCGCAGGTCGGCGTCCCACTTCCGCAGGTTGAACTTGTCGATGATCATCGACGACTGGCCGCTGGCGTCGATGACGACCTTGGCCCGCACCTCGCGCTCGGGCAGTCCGGCCGGCTTGACGCGGATGCCGACGGCCCGGTCGCCGTCGTAAATCACGGCCATGACCCGCGCGCCCTCGTGGACTTGGACCCCGTGCTCGGCGGCGTTCTTGAGCAGCAGGTGGTCGAACTCGGCCCGCCGGACCTGCCACGTCTGGGACGCCTCGCCCGGCCGGTGGTCGGCGAAGTAGAACGGCTCGCTCAGCTTGCCGTGCTCGGTCACGAACTGGACGCTGTGCTTCTTGGTGAAGTGGCTGCCCTGCATCTTGTCGAGCATCCCCAGCCGCTTGATCGTGTGGTAGCTGTGCGGGATGAGCGACTCGCCGATGTGGAAGCGCGGGAAGTGCTCGCGCTCGTACAGGGCGACCGTGTACCCCTTCTGGGCCAACAGGGTCGCAGATGTACTCCCGGCCGGGCCGCCGCCGATGACGACGACATCGACTTCCGCGACGGGCGGTTCGTTCAGGATCATGGCGAAGTCTCCGAGTCATAAGGGGGAAGGAGGTCCGAGAAGGCGTCAACTCCAGGGGCCGCCGGGCGGCTCGTGCGGGGCACGCGCGGCGTGCAGCAGGGCGATCAAGCACTGTAATTCGGTCGGCCGCAGGTGGCCGAGTTGCCGGTCGTGGCAGTCGGCGAGCGGCCCGACCAGCTCGGCGAGCAGGGCCAGGCCGGCGTCGGTGATGGCGACGAGGATCGCCCGCCGGTCTTCGCCCGACCGGGACCGGGTGAGCAGGCCGCGGACCTCCAGGCGGTCGAGCATCCGCGTAATGTCCGGGGCCTTCGACACGAGCCGGGCGAGGAGCTTGGCCGCCGGCACCGCGTCCGGCCGGTCGGCCGCGAGCAGGCGGAGCAGGTTGTACTGCTGGGCGGTCACGTCGAACTGGGCGAACAGATCGTCCTCGAACGCCCGCAGGCGGTCGTACGTCCGCCACAGGGCGAGGTAGACTTCCTGCTCCGGCGAGTCGAAGCGGCGCGTCGCGGGCAGGCTGGTGGTCGAGGTCGCAGTCATGCCGTCACGATATGCGTCGGAACGGTGATTGTCCAGACAGTCATCGTCCGAACGGCGATCACGGCCTCCCGACGGGTTGGCACGACGCTTGCATACTCATGTTTGCCGGGCCTCAGAGCGACGGCGGGACGATCCGATTTCATCCATCCACGGAGCAATGACATGGCCGAGACACTGAAGGACAAGGCACTGGACGCCGGGCAAGCGGTCGCGGACGCGGCCAAGACGGCGGGGCACAACCTCGCCGAGCGGGCGGAAAGTGCGGTCGAGCGGGTCCGCGAGAAGGTCGGCGTGGGCAACGAGCCGCACGCCATTGCGGAGCACATGGACGTGATCGCGTCGTGCGGGACCAAGATCGGCGTGGTCGATCACCTCGAAGCCGGGGCCATCAAACTGACGAAGAACGACAGCCCCGACCGCATCCACCACTACATCCCGACGAGTTGGGTGGCCCGGGTCGATAAGCACGTCCATCTGACGAAGAACTCGTCCGACGCCCGCCAGGGCTGGATGGCCGACGCCGCGTCCTGCGCGTCCGCCGGTTAGACCGTCCGGACACCGACCGCGAGCAGCTCGCCCCGAAATGGGCGGGCTGCTCTCGTTTCCGGACGAGAACGATCTGTTTAAAATCATCGCGGGAGTCGAGACGCCCGGATCGTTCCGGGTGGGCAGGAATTCTTGGCGGGCGTGTCGGGATTCTCGTCTGTTTCCCGAAGTTTGCTTTCAAAGCCCCCTATTTTATCCTAGCTTTCCAAGATACCGCGGCAGGTGCCGTCGGGCATTATCGTTCCTCGATCCATCCTCGCCTGCGAGTCGCCCATGAATCTCCTTTCCGTGTTCCGCCAGCGCTCGCACAAACTCTTCCGCCAGTCGAAACTGGGGGCGTGCCAGAAGCTGACCATCGAAGTCCTCGAAGACCGGGCCGTGCCGACCGTGTCGGGCGTGGTCTTCCAGGACTTCAACTCGAACGGCGTGCGCGACCTGACGACGGTCGTCACCAGCCCGTCGAAGGCGACCGTGTCGGCGGCAGTGGACCGAGGGATCGCGGGCGTCACGGTCACGGCGTTCGACGGGCTGGGGGTCAACCGCGGGAGCGCCGTGGCGGACGCCTTCGGGGCGTACACGCTCACGGTGTCCGGGGCGCAGACCGACCCCCTGAGGATCGAGTTCACGACTCTGCCGACGGGGTTCACGTCCGGGCCGCGCGGGGTCGATTCGGGCACGTCGGTCCAGTTCGTGCCGAACGGCTCGGCGACCAGCGTGAACTTCGGGGCGGTGCGGCCGACCGACCACAGCCAGGACAACCCGCTCGTCGCCACGTCGGTGTACGCCTTCGGCAACCAGCAGGACCCCCTCAACGCGACCAAATCGACGATCGTGGCGTTCCCGTACTCGTCCGGCGGCACGACCAACGCGGGCTTCGTGACCCCGGACCCCGCGATGCCGGTGCTGTCGGTGCTGGCCAGTCAGGTCGGCACGACGCTCGGGCTGGGCTGGGGTAAGGGGTCGCGCGAGCTGTACGCCGCGGCTTACTTCAAGCGCTTCGCCGGCTTCGGGCCGGGCGGGGCCGGGGCCATTTACAAAGTCCCCGTGCCGGCGACGCTGCCGGCCAACTACCAGCCGAACGCGACCGTGCTCGCCGACCTGAACGCCATTCCGGGTTTCGCCGCCGGCGCGGCCGGGGCGAACCTGCACAACGCGGCGGACTACGACACCGACAACGGCAACACCGGGTGGGCGGCGGTCGGCACGAGTTCGCTCGGCGGCCTCGACGTGTCCGACGACGGCCAGTTCGTGTTCGTCATGAACCTGAACGACCGGCAACTGTACCGCGTGCCGACGAGCGGCCCGATCAACTCGACGACGGTGACGCGCGCCTCGATCCCGCTGACTAACCCCGACACCGGCGTCATCGCGTCGGGCACGTTCGCGCCGGGCGACCTGCGGCCGTTCGCCGTCGAGTACCACCAGGGCAAGGTCTACGTCGGCGTGGTCTACACCGCGCAGTCGCGCTTCGCCGGCGGCTCCACCCGCCAGCAAGCCCGCGACGAGTTGTTGGCGGCGGTCTACGTCGTCGATCCGGCGACGATGGCGTTCACCGCGACGCCGGTCTTCACGACGCGGCTGAACTACACCCGCAGCCAGTCGATTTACGTCGGCACGTCGAACTGGGAGCCGTGGAGTCCGACCTACTTCTCGACCGCCGGCAACGGCTCCATCGGCATCGCCCCGCAGCCGATGCTCAGCGGCATCACCTTCGACGCCCAGGGCAACCTGACGCTCGGCCTCCGCGACCGCGGGGCCGACCAGAACGGCTTCTTCACCCTGAGCGACCCGGCCCAACCGGGCCAACGCATCGAGGGCTTCACCGGCGGCGACACCCTGCGCGCGACGGTCACGACCGTCAACAACCTCGGCTCGGGCTGGACGATCGAGGGCAACGCCCGCGTCCCCAACAACGTCACCGCGTCGCCGGCCACGCTGGGCACCGGCCCGCAGGGCGACAACTCCGGGCCGGGCGGCGGCGAGTTCTTCTACCAGGACAGCTTCAACACCACGCACGCGGAGACCTCGATCGGCGGGACGGCCCAAATCCCCGGCTCCCCGGACGTGCTGACCACCGCGATGGACCCCGGCAACGTCATCCGCGCCGGCGGCCTCAACTTCCTCAGCACCCTGACGGGCGCGACGGTCAAGTCCTACGAACTCTACGCCTCGGGGAACGACAACAACCCCACCACGGCCGGCACGTTCGGCAAGGCTAACGGGATGGGCGAACTCGTCATCCTGTCCGACCTGGCCCCGATCGAGGTCGGCAACCGCGTCTTCCTCGACGCCAACGGGGACGGCGTTCAGGGGGCCAACGAGCCGGGCATCGCCGGCGTCACGGTGCGGCTCTTCGCCCCGGACGGTAGCACGGTCCTCGGCACCGCGGTCACCGACGCCAACGGCGATTACATCTTCTCGAACGCCGCCGGCACCAGCACGGCCAGCGCGATTTACGGCATCACCGGGCTGACGGCGAACACCGCCGGGTTCACGATCCGCCTCGACAACCCGGCCGACTACCTCGCCGGCGGGCCGCTGTTCAACCGGATCGTCACCCAAGCCCTCAACGACCCGAGTGCCAACGGCACCAGCCGGGACTCCGACGCGGTCCGGCCGAACACCGCCTTGCCGGTCGGCGGCGCGAACCCGGCGACGATCACCTTCTCGACCGGGGCGAACGGGCAGAACGTCCACACCTACGACGCCGGCTTCAGCCCCCCGTTGAGCCTCGGCAACCGCGTCTGGCTCGACACGAACAACGACGGTCTTCGCAACGGCACTCCCGTCGAAGCGGGCGTGTCCGGAGTCACGGTCACGCTGTTCACCGCCGCCGGCGCGCCGGTCGGCGCGGTCGTCACCGACGCGACCGGTTACTACCTGTTCACCGGGCTTCAGGGCGGCAGTTACTACGTCGAGTTGAGCACCATCCCGAACGGCCTGCGGTCGAGCACCGGCTCCGGCGTGACCGGCGGCGTCGCGGGGGTCGGCCCCTCCGAGGGCGCGAGTACCCCGTCCGCGGACAACGATGTCGATAACGACGACAACGGCACCCAGATCGGCGCGTTCGTCCGCAGCACGGTCATCACCCTCGCGCTCACGACCGAGCCGACCGGCGAGGGCGATGTCGGGCCGCAGACCGACACCGCCGCCGACGCCAGCAGCAACCTGACCCTCGACCTCGGCCTGATCCGCACGTTCAGCCTCGGCAACCGGGTCTGGAACGACGCGAACAACGACGGCCTGCTCACCGCCGGCGAAGCCGGCATCAACGGCGTCACCGTGCGGCTGCTCGACGCGGCCGGCAACCCGGTCCTCGACGCCGGTGGCATCGCGGTCACGACGGTCACGGCCAACGGCGGGTACTACCGCTTCGACGGCCTGCTCGCCGGCGACTACCGCGTCCAGGTCGATGCCGGCGGCCCGCTGACCGGGCTGCTGAGCAGCAGCGGCACCAACGGCAGCCTCACCGGCACTTACGAGCCGGCCCCCGGCCCCAACACCGACACCGACAACGACGACAACGGCAGCGTGTCCGGCGCGAACTTCCGCAGCGGCGTCGTGACCCTCGGGCCGACCAACGTCGAGCCGACGAACGACGCCGACCTGGGGCCGGGCGACGCGGCGGCCACGCCGAACGACCAGTCGAACCTGACCGTCGATTTCGGCTTCTACCAGCCGGTGAGCCTGGGCAACCTGGTCTGGAACGACCTGAACAACAACGGCGTCCGCGACGCCGGCGAGCCGGGCCTGGCCAACGTCCCCGTGCGGCTCTTCAACTCGGTCGGCGGTCTGGTCGCCAGCACCTCCACCAACGGCACCGGGATTTACACCTTCGGCAACCTCGCCCCCGGCGGCTACACCGTCGAGGCCGACCTGCCGGCCGGGTTCGTCACAAGTACCGGGGCCAACGGCAGCCCAACCGGTCCGTTCGAGCCGGCCCCCGGCCCCAACAACGACGTCGATAACGACGACAACGGCACGCGCGTCGGGGTGACCCAGACCGTGCGCAGCGGCACTGTGACCTTGAGCGCGGGCGGCGAGCCGACGACCGACGGGGACGGGGCCGACGGCAACCTGACGGTGGACTTCGGGGCGTTCGTGCCCCTGAACCTGGGCAACCTCGTCTGGAACGACCTGAACAACAACGGCACCCGCGACGGTGGCGAACCGGGCATCGACGGCGTGACGGTCAACCTGTACGCGGATGCCGACGGCGACGGCGTCCCCGACAGCCTGACCCCGCTGGCCACGACTGTGACGGCCGGCGGCGGCCTCTATCTGTTCAACGGCCTCGGCCAGGGCGGGTACGTCGTCGGGATGCCGACCGGTGGGCCGCTCGCCGGGCTGAACAGCAGCAGCGGCACCAACGGCAGCCTCACCGGCCCGTTCGAGCCGGGAGTCGCTCCGAACAGCGACACCGACAACGACGACAACGGGAGCCTCAGCGGCGTCAACTTCCTCAGCGGCACGATCACCCTGACCGTCGGCGGCGAGCCGGTGGCGGGCGTCGATGGCGACGGCACGAACGGCAACCTGACCGTCGATTTCGGCTTCTACCAGCCGGTGAGCCTGGGCAACCTGGTCTGGAACGACCTGAACAACAACGGCGTCCGCAACGCCGGCGAGCCGGGCTTGGCCGGCGTCCCCGTGCGGCTCTTCAATAGCGCGAACGTGCAGATCGGCAGCACGACGACCGACGGCAACGGCAACTACCTCTTCAGGAACCTGATCCCTGGCGCGTACTCGGTCGAAGCCGACCTGCCGGCCGGGTTCGTGACCAGCACCGGGGCCAACGGCCAACCGACCGGCCCGTTCGAGCCGGCCCCGAGTCCGAACAACGGCACCGACGACGACGACAACGGCACCAAGACGACCGGGCAGACCGTCCGCAGTTCGCCGGTGACCCTCGTCTCCGGCGGGACGAACAGCAACCTGACGGTGGACTTCAGCGGCTTCGTGCCCTTGAGCCTGGGCAACTTCGTCTGGACCGACGCCAACAACAACGGCAAGTTCGACGCCGGCGAGAAGGGCATTCCCGGCGTCGTCGTCAGCCTGTTCGCCGACGCCGACGCGAACGGCGTGCCCGACGGGGCGGCGCTCGCCACCTTCACCACGGACGCCAACGGCAACTACCTGTTCACGGGCCTCGGCCAGGGCACTTACGTCGTCGGCATGCCGACCGGCGGGGCACTCGCCGGGTTGCTGAGCAGTAGCGGGACGAACGGCAGTTTGACCGGTCCTTACGAGCCGGGCGTCGGGCCGAACACCGACATCGACAACGACGACAACGGCAGCCTCGTCGGGGTCAACTACCTCAGCGGCCCCGTGACCCTGTCCCCCGGCGGCGAGCCGGACACGGCGGTCGATGGCGACGGCACGAACGGCAACCTGACGGTGGACTTCGGCTTCTTCCAGCCCCTCTCACTCGGCAACCTCGTCTGGAACGACTTCAACAACGACGGCAAGTTCAACAACGCCGAGGCCGGCTTCGCCAAGGTCACCGTGCGGCTGCTCGACGGCGCGGGCAACCCGGTTCTCGGCGTCGGCGGCGTGCCGATCACGACTTCGACCAACGCCAGCGGTCAGTACCTGTTCACGAACCTCGGGGCCGGCAGTTACATCGTCGAGGTCGTCGCCCCGGCCGGGTACTCCAGCAGCCTCGGCGTCGCCAACGCCTACGAGCCGGCACCCAGCCCGAGCAACGGCATCGACGGCGACGACAACGGCACGAGCGCCGGCGGCCAGGTGATTCGGTCGCTGCCGGTGACCCTCGCCGCGGGCACGGCCCCGGTTGGCGAGCCGGGCCTGATCGGCCTGACCGACCCCGTTCCGGATTCGAGCGCGAACTACACCGTCGATTTCGGCCTGTACACGCCCCCCCCGCTGAGCCTCGGCAACCGCGTCTGGGACGACCTGAACAATGACGGCTTCCGCACGGCCAACGAACCGGGCGTGGCCGGCGTCACGGTGACGCTGTTCAGCAGCCTCGGCACCAGCCTCGGGGCGACGGTGACCGACGGCAACGGGTACTACCTGTTCACGAACTTGGCCCCGGGCAGCTACTACGTCGAGCTGAGCAACCTGCCGGCCGGCCGCGCGTCGAGCACCGGGACCGGCCTGACCGCGGGCGTGGCCGGCGTCGGCCCGTTCGAGGGGGCGAACACCCCGTCCGGCGATACCAACGTTGACGACGACGACAACGGCAGCCAGGTCGGCGACATCGTCCGCAGCACGACGATCACGCTCACGCCGTTCCTGGAACCGACGCGCGAAACGGACGTCGGCCCGCAGGCCGACACGGCCACGGACATCAACGGCAACCTGACGCTCGACCTCGGGTTGATCCGCGTGTACAGCCTCGGCAACCGGGTCTGGAACGACGCCAACAACGACGGCCTGTTGAACACGACGACCGAAACCGGCATCGACGGCGTCACCGTGCGGCTGCTCGACTCGGCCGGCAACCCCGTCCTCGACGCCACCGGCACCGCCGTGACGACGACCACCGTCGGCGGCGGCTACTACCTCTTCGGCGACCTGCTCGCCGGCGACTACCGCGTGCAAGTCGATGGCGGCGGCCCGCTCGCCGGGTACTTGAGCAGCAGCGGCGCCAACGGCAGCCCGACCGGCCCGTTCGAGCCGGGGGCCAACCCGAACACCGACACCGATAGCGACGACAACGGCAGCGCCTTCGGGGCGAACTTCCGCAGCGGCGTCGTCACCCTCGGGCCGGGCACCAGCGAGCCGACCGGCGAGACGGACCTCACCGAGACGCCGTTCTTGATCGTCGACGACCAGTCGAACTTGACCGTCGATTTCGGCTTCTACCAGCCGGTCGCGCTGGGCAACCTGGTCTGGAACGACGCCAACAACAACGGCACCCGCGACGCCGGCGAGCCGGGCCTGGGCGGCGTCGCCGTGCGGCTCTACGACTCCGCGAACGCCCTCGTCGCCAGCACGACGACCGACGCGAACGGCAACTACACTTTCGGCAACCTGACCCCCGGCGCGTACTCGGTCGAGGCCGACCTGCCGACCGGGTTCGTCAGCAGCAGCGGCACCAACGGCCGCCCGACCGGCCCGTACGAGACCGCTCCGAGTCCGGCCAACGCCACCGACAACGACGACAACGGCACGACGACCACCGGCCAGACCGTCCGTAGTCTGCCGGTGACGCTCAGCCTCGGCGGCGCGCCGGGCGGCGGCAACGTCGATCCCACCATCGACTTCGGGGCTTACGTCCCGTTGTCGCTCGGCAACCGGGTCTGGGACGACCTGAACAACAACGGCGTCCGCGACGCCGGCGAGCCGGGCCTGGCCGGCGTGACGGTCACCCTGTTCACCGCCGCGAGCGTCTCGGTCGGCACGGCGGTCACCGACAAGGGCGGCTACTACCTGTTCTCCAACTTGAACCCCAACGGGTACTACGTCGAGTTGAGCACCCTGCCGGCGACTTACGTTTCCAGCACCGGCGCGGCCGGCAGCGTCGGGCCGTTCGAGGGCGCGAACACCCCGTCCGGGGACACCAACACCGACGACGACGACAACGGCACCCAGGTCGGCGCGATCGTCCGCAGCACGGTCGTCACCCTGGCCGTCGGCACCGAGCCGACCGGCGAGACCGATGTCGGCACCCAGGTCAACACCGCGACCGACGCGAACACGAACCTGACGCTCGACCTCGGGCTGACGCGGACGTACAGCCTCGGCAACCGCGTCTGGCTGGACGGCAACAACGACGGCCTTCTCAACGCCGGCGAGGCCGGGATCGACGGCGTCACCGTGCGGCTGCTCGACGCGGCCGGCAACCCGATCCTGACCGCCGGCGGCACCGCCGTGACCGCGACGACGATCGGCGGCGGCTACTACCGGTTCGACGGCCTACCCGCCGGCGACTACCGCGTGCAAGTGGACGGCACCGGCCCGCTCGCCGGCCTCCGCAGCAGCACCGGCGCGAGCGGCGTCGCCGGGACGCCCGGCCCGTTCGAGGCCGCCCCGAGTCCGAACGCGGACACCGACAACGACGACAACGGCACCCAGATCGGCGTCAACGCCCGCAGCGGCGTCGTCACCCTCGGGCCGGCCGGCTCCGAGCCGCTCGCCGAGAACGACCGCTTCGAGACCGACGGCCTGACCCCGGACGCGCAGTCGAACCTGACGGTCGATTTCGGCTTCTTCCGCCCGGTGTCGCTGGGCAATCGCGTCTGGATCGACGCCAACAACAACGGCAAGTTCGACGCCGGCGAAGCGGCCCCGGCCGGCCCGGTGACGGTGAACCTGCTCGACGCCGGCGGCAAAGCGGTCCTCGACGGTGCCGGCAAGGCCGTGACGACGACCACGAACGCCGCCGGCTACTACCTGTTCACGGGCCTGAACCCCGGCTCGTACCAGGTCGGCGTGCCGGCCTCGAACTTCGCCCTCGGCGGCGCGCTGGCCAACAGCCGGAGCAGCACCGGGGGCGGCCCCGGCTCGGTCACCGGCCCGAACGAGCCGGCCCCGGCGACGCCGGTCGATAACAACGACAGCGGCACGGCGGCCCTCGGCGGCGTTCTGTCCCCGGTGGTCCTGCTGACCGACGGCACCGCGCCGCTCGGCGAGGCCGACGCCGCCGCCATCCCCGACCCGACGGCCGACTTCGACAGCACCCTGACGGTGGACTTCGGCTTCTACCAGCCGCTGACGGTGGGCAACCTGGTCTGGAACGACCTGAACAACACCGGCACCCGCGACGCCGGCGAGCCGGGCCTGGCGAACGTCCCCGTGCGGCTGTACAACGCCGCCAACGTCCTCGTCGCCAGCACGACGACCGACGCCAACGGCAACTACCTGTTCACGAACTTGACGCCGGGCGACTACTCGGTCGAGGCCGACCTGCCGGCCGGGTTCAAATCGAGTACCGGGACGACGGGCAGCCCGACCGGCCCGAACGAGCCGGCCCCCGGCCCCAACACTGATGTCGATAACGACGACAACGGCACCGCGACGACCGGCCAGACGGTCCGCAGCGGTACGGTCACGCTCACCCCCGGCGGCGAGCCGACCACCGACGGCGACGGCACGAGCGGCAACTTGACGGTCGATTTCGGCGGGTTCGTCCCGCTCTCGCTGGGCAACCTGGTCTGGACCGACGCGAACAACAACGGCACGTTCGACGCCGGCGAGAAGGGCATCTCGAAGGCGACGGTCAACCTGTACGCCGACGCCAACGCCGACGGCGTCCCGGACAGCCTGACCCCACTGGCGACGACGGTCACCGACGCCAACGGCAACTACCTGTTCACAAACCTCGGCCAGGGGACGTACGTCGTCGGCCTGCCGACGGGCGGCCCGCTCGCCGGGTTGAACAGCAGCAGCGGCACCAACGGCAGCCTCACCGGGCCGAACGAACTGGCCCCCGGGCCGAACAACGATGTCGATAACGACGACAACGGCTCGCTCGTGGGGGTCAACTTCCTCAGCGGCCCCGTGACCCTGACCCCCGGCGGCGAACCGGGCGGCAACGTCAACCCGACCGTCGATTTCGGCTTCTACCAGCCGCTGTCGCTGGGCAACCTGGTCTGGAACGACCTGAACAACAACGGCGTCCGGGACGCCGGCGAGCCCGGGCTGGTCAACGTCCCCGTGCGGGCGTTCGACGCGGCCGGCAAGCTCGTCGGCACGACGACGACGGACGCCGCCGGGAACTACCTCTTCACGAACCTGACGCCGGGGGATTACTCGGTCGAGGCCGACCTGCCGACCGGGTTCGTCAGTAGCAGCGGCACGAACGGCCGCCCGACGGGGCCGTTCGAGCCGGCCCCGAGTCCGAACAACGGGACCGACAACGACGACAACGGCACGAAGACGACGGGCCAGACGGTCCGCAGTTCGCCGGTGTCGCTCGCCACGGGCGGGACGAACAGCAACCCGACCGTGGACTTCGGCGGCTACGCCCCGGTGAGCCTGGGCAACCTGGTCTGGAACGACCTGAACAACAACGGCCGCGTCGATGCGGGCGAGCCGGGGCTGCCGAACGTCCCGGTGCAACTCTTCAACGCGGCCGGCACCCTCGTGACCAGCACGACGACGGACGCCGCCGGGAACTACCTGTTCACCAACCTCACGCCGGGCGATTACACGGTCGGGGTGACGCCGCCGGCCGGCTTCACACTGAGCACGAACTCGCCGGGGTCGCCGAACGACAACGTCGACAACGACAACAACGGCATCCAGTCCGGGGCCGCGATCCGCAGCCTGCCGATCACGCTGACCGTCGGCGGCGAACCCGGCGGGAATGTCAACACGACGGTCGATTTCGGCCTCCGCCTGCCGCCGACCCTCGCGTCGGTCTCGGGCTTCGCGTACCGCGACAACGACCTGACGGCGACGTACACGCCGGGCCTGCGGAACGACACGCCGATCGGCAACGTGACGGTGACCCTGACCGGCACGGACGCGGCCGGGAACCCCGTGCCGCCGCGGACGACGACGACGAACGCCCAGGGCTTCTACGAGTTCACCAACGTCCCGGCGGGCAACTACACGATCACCGAGACGCCGCCGAACGGCTTCTACTACCACGGGGCGGACAACCCGGGCAGCCTCGGCGGGACCAGCCCGGCGACCCGCACCCTGACCGTGTCCTTGAAGCCGAACGACGCCGGCCAGAACTACAACTTCGGCGAACTGACGCCGGCCGACCCGTTCGGGTACGTGTACGCCGACCTGAACGAGAACGGCGTCCGCAACGCCGGCGAACCGGGCATCCCCGGGGTGCCGGTCACGATCTCCGGGACGGCGTTCGCCGGCACGCCGTTCGCCCGGCCGCTGACCGCCGCCGACGTTCCCGGCGGGTTGACTTCGGTGACCAACTCGACGGGCCGGTGGGAGTTCCCGGTCCTGCCGCCGGGCCTGTACTCGGTCGTCGAAGGGGCCGTACCCGCGCCGTTCCTGGACGGGCTGGAGCAGAATGGCGACCCGACGGCCCCGCCGCCGCAAGTCGGCAACGACCGGTTCGACGCGATCACCCTGACGACCCAGCGGGTCCGCGGGCCGTTCAACTTCGGCGAGATCGTGCCGGAATCGACCAAGCGGAACTTCCTGGCCTCGACCCCGGGCCCGACCGGGGCGAGCCTGGTCCGGCCCGACGTGCCGCTGAACCCGGCGTTCACGGTCACGACCGGGACCCCGAACAAGCCGGCCTACGTGGCCGTCGGGTCCGGCCCGGGTACGCTGCCCCTGGTGCGGGTGTTCGACTACGCCACGGGCGGCGAAGTCCTCCGCTTCCTGGCCTACGAGAGCGACTTCACCGGCGGCGTCCGGGTCGCCACCGGCGACGTGAACGGCGACGGCGTCCCGGACATTATCACCGGCATCGGGGTCGGCGGCGGGCCGCGCATCCGCGTGTTCAACGGCATCGACGGGTCGGTCCTGTTCGACCAGTTCGTGTACGAGCCGACGTTCACCGGCGGGCTGTTCGTGGCCGCCGCGGACATCAACGGCGACGGCCGGGCCGACATCATCACCGGGACCGACGCCGGCGGCGGGCCGCGCGTCCGCGTCCTCGACGGCATGACCGGGGCCGTCCTCCGCGACTTCTTCGCCTTCGACCCCAGCCAACGCGGCGGCGTCCGGGTGGCCGCGGCCGACTTCGACAAGGACGGCAAGGCCGACGTGGTCGCCACGACCGGCCCCGGCGTGCCGACGCGGGTCCGGGTCTTCGGGGCCGGCACGGCCACGACGGTCCTCGCCGACTTCGCCCCCTACGGTGCGAGCTTCAGCGGCGGCGTGTTCGTCGCGGCCGGGGACGTGAACGGCGACGGCGTCCCGGACGTCGTCACCGGGGCGGACGCCGGCGGCGGCCCGCACGTCCAGGTCTTCAACGGCCTGACCGGCCAGTCGCTGCGGAGTTACTTCGCCTTCGAATCGACCTTCACCGGCGGCGTCCGCGTGTCGCTCCAGGACATCGACGGCGACGGCCGGGCGGACATCGTCACCGGTGCGGGCACCGGCGGCGGCCCGGCCGTGCGGATCGCGTCGGGGGCGACCGGTGCCCAACTCGACGCCTTCTACTCGACCGACCCGGACAGCCTGGGCGGCATCTACGTGGGGTAAACCTTCGGGCGTCGGGTCTCGGATGTGGGGTGTCGCGGACGATCACGAGGTCGGTCCGCGGCACCCCACACCCTTTTCCGTCCGGCGACAAAGCCGAGTTCTGTGGCGATCTGGGTCATCGATTTCCGCGAGTGGAAGTGAGTCCGGCCTCACAGAGGCCAGTTACAGAAGGAGCCGTATTGAATGGTGATGGCGTCGGTGAGAACGCTCCCTGGACCATCGTTAGAGCGGAGTTCGAGTTGTCGTAGTGGGACACTCGTTGTGTCTGGACAGCGGTTTTCGGCTCCGCCGCAGGCGACTCTTGTTAGCCCGACGCGCGAGCGAGGGTCGATGGGTCGTGGACGATGTTCGCGGTCGTCGGCCGTGCGGTCATCGACGACCGCCTTGCCCTCGACCGCTCGACCCTCGCTAGCGCGTCGGGCTAACCCGAGTCGCCTGCGGCGGAGCCGAAAACCTGGCCGTCTCCGCGACCGAGTGGTCGGGGGCGGAGCGCGCGACCGAGTCGCCGGTCTCCGCAACCGCGCGAGGATACCACGTGCGAGGGCGCGCCGCAAGAAGGCGGCGTGAGGTTCGGTTGACCGTCGCCCGGATTGCGCTCTACAATGGGGGTGCCTCGGAGCACCCACGGACGCGGGTGCCGGCACATTTCTCTCCCGCAGGGCGATCGGAATGCCCGGTTCGAGTGACGGACCCCTCGACGACCCCGAGGACTCCTCCCCCCTGGTCCCCCTCCGGCCTGCCCCCGGCAGTAGCCGCGGGTCCCGCGCCCGCCCCGCGTCCGACGACGCCCCGACGCTCATCACGTCCGGCCGGGCTACACCGCCGTCGGACCCGTCGCTCGGCCTGAGCCTCGGCAGCCACCTCGGGCCGTTTGAAATCCTCGAAACCGTCGGCGTCGGCGGCATGGCCGCGGTGCTCAAGGCCCGCGACCGCGAAATGGGCCGCGTCGTCGCGCTGAAAATCCTCCCGCCGCACATGGCCCGCGACGGGGACAGCGTCACCCGGTTCAAGCAGGAGGCCCGGGCCGCGGCGCGGCTCGACCACGACAACGTCGCCCGCGCCTTCGCCAGCGGCGAGGACCAGGGCCTGCACTACATCGCCTTCGAGTTCGTCGAGGGCGAGAACCTGCGCACCCTGATCGAGCGGCGCGGCACCATCCCCGTGCCCGAGTGCGTGCGGCTCATGGTCCAGGTCGCGGCCGGGCTGGCGCACGCCGCCGAGCGCGGCGTCGTCCACCGCGACATCAAGCCGAGCAACCTCGTCGTCACCCCCGAGGGCAAGGCCAAGATCGTCGACATGGGCCTGGCCCGCAACCTGTTCCAGACCGTCAACGGCGGGGTGACGCAGTCCGGCGTGACCCTCGGCACGTTCGACTACATCTCGCCCGAACAGGCCCTCGACCCGCGGCGGGCCGACGTGCGCAGCGACATTTACAGCCTCGGGTGCGCCTTCTACCACGCGAGTACCGGCCGGCCGCCCGTGCCCGACGGGACGGCGGCGCGGAAGCTCCACTTCCACCAGCACGAGCCGATCCCCGACCCGCGGTTGTACAACCCGGCGATCCCGGACGAGTTCGCGTTCATCCTCGCCCGCATGATGGCCAAGGACCCGGCGAAGCGGTTCCAGACGGCCGGCGACCTGATCGCCACGCTGACGCACTTCGGCCGGCAACTCGACATCCCCGCGGAAGCCCTGGCGGTGGACGCCGCCTCGACCCCGTCCGGCCCCATTTCCCTGCTGCCGCAGGCCCCGCGGGTGTCCCGGGCGGTCCTCATCGGCGTCCTCGCGGCGGTCGCCGGGGTCGTGCTCGTGCTGGCCCTCGCCGGGCCGACGGCCCCCGGCCCGACCCTCCGCCCGTTCGACCCCGACCCGGTCCCCCCGGTCGTCGCGCCTGTCGCCGGCGGCGTACTCCCGGTGCCCCCGCCCGCGCCGCCGGCCGTCGAACCGACCAGCGTCAACGCCGCGACCGTGGAGCAACTCGCGGCCGCCCTGCTCAACCCGGCGACGGCGGAGATTCGCCTCGAACCGGGGGCGCGGTACGACTTCACCCGGCTGCCCGCCGGCCTGGTCGCCGTCGGCAAGAAGCTGCTCATCGAGCCGCGGCCGGGGTCGATCGACGCGCGAACGGGCAACCCCGTGATCCGCGTCGCCGCCGTGGCCCTCGACCCGGCCAACCCGGCCGCGGCCCGGCCGATGGCCCTGACCTTCGCGCGGCCGGACAAGTTGACGATCCGCGGCGTCACGGTCGAAATCGCCGACGGCCCGCCGGCGGCCGACGCCGACAGCCCGGAGCGGCCGAGCGGGCTGGCGGTGATCGACGCCGGCCAGTTCGACCTCGTCGAGTGCCGGTTCGAGCCGGCCGGCCGGGACCTGTCGGCGACGGACGTGGTCGGCCTGACCGTCGCGGCGATGCCGGGTGCGGGGCCGACGGCGTTCGCCGCCCGGAACTGCTACTTCGGCCTGCGCCGGGCCGCCGCGGTGGCGCTGTGGGGCCGGGTCAAAGCCGAGGTCGCCGAGTGCGGGTTCGCCCCCCACCCGGCCTGCTTCGCGCTGCACTCGTTCCCCGAAGCGGCCCCGGCGACGGGGACCGCACCCGCGGGCGAGCTGGCCCTGCGGTCGTGCTCGTTCTTGCTCGACAAGGGGACGGTCGCCGAAGTCGAGCCGGGCGCGCGCTGGCAGATGACCGCGGGCTACTGCGTGTTCGCCGCGCCGCCGCCCGACCCCGCCGTGCCGCCGATGCTCATGCCGACCGACCTACCCGAGCGCCGCCCGGCAGTGCTCCGGGTGCTGGCCGACCGGCCCGACGGCGTGAGCTTCCGCGGCCGCCCGGGCGAGCGGAACGCCTACTTCCACGCCGACCCGTTCGCGCTGGCCAACCGCGGCCTGACGTTCGAGGAGGCCCGCCTCGGGTGGACGCCGAACCCCGTCGCGGACGCCGACGCGGTGGAGCTGCGCGCCCCGCCGTGGGCGGCCGACCCCGCCCCGCTGTTGGCCGGGCCGCGGCCGTGGGAGGCCTTCCGCCTGAACCCGACGCAACCGCTCGTCCGCGCCCCGGGCGAGGTCGTCATCTTGGGGGTGAAGAACCTGCCCCGGGCCGACACGCGGTTGTACAACCCGTGGCCGCCGGCCAAGCAGGACGCGACCTTCGACACGCGGGTCCGCGTCGTGGACCCGGCCGCCGCGGCGGACGCCGGCGCGGATCTGCCTCGCAACGTCTACCCGACGGTCGAGGCGGCCATTGCCGCGGCCCGGACCGACGACGTGATCGAAATTCGCCACGACGGGCCGCTCGAAGTCCCGCAGGCGACGATCGACAACCCGCGGATGCGGCTGACCGTCCGGCCGTACCGCGGCTCGGCCCCCGTGCTGGTCGCCCCGCGCGACGCGAACCGGATCGACGCCTGCCTGTTCCGGCTCGTCCAGGGGCAGTTGACGCTGGACGGGCTGGACATCCGCCTGAAGGCCCGCGCGGCCAAGCCGGGGGACGTGCGGACGCTCGCCGCCGTGGCCGTCGTCGCCGGCCGCGAGTGCCTGCTCCGCAACTGCACGGTCACCCTCGAAGAGCGCGAGGGCGGGGGCGAACGGCTCGCGGCCGTACTCCTGCAAGACGCCGTCGGCGAGATGCGACCCGGGGCCACCGTCGCCCCGGTCGTGAACTTCGAACAGACCCTCGTCCGCGGCCGCGGCCGGGCCGTCCACGTCGCCGCCGCCCGGCCGTTCGAGTTGAGCATGAGGAACAGCGTCGTCGCCCTGGCCAGCCCGGTCGTCAGCGTCGAGCCGACGGCCCGGGTCGCGGCCCCGGGGGTCGCGGCCGGCGGCGTCCACCTCCGCTTCGACCAGGTCACCGCCGTGCTCGCCGCGCCGCTGATCGAGTTCGCCGCCCGGCCCCGCCTCGGCCGCTCGACCGCCGGCCCGGCCGCGTGGGCGGCGGCCGACGTGACGACCTCGCGGTGCCTGTTCGCCCCGCTCGACGGGTCGCCGATCGTGCGGCTCGAAAGCCCGGACGCGGACGGCCAGCCGCGGCTCGTCAAGTGGGACTCGAAGGGGACCGACTGGTACGCCGGGGTGCCCCCCGCCGGCCCGTGGATGGAGGTCGGCGCGGACCCGGACGCCCCGCCGCAAAAGTCGCTGTCCGCGGCCGAGTGGTTCGCCTTCACCGGCGACACCGCGGAAGCGTGCCTCGGGAAAGTCCGCTTCCGCGAGGCCCCCGGGTCGCCCCGCAAGTTGGCGACCGTCGAGGCCGCGCAGTTGATCGTCGAAACCGTGGACGTGCCGAACGCGACCCCGTCGGACGCCGGCGCGCAGTACGCCGCGATGGCCGCGCCGATGCCCTTAACCCCGCGCTGACCGCGCGGCGGTCGCCCGCAGCCGCCGGCGGACTACGACCGTCCCCGCCGCAATGCCGACTAGCCCCACGCCGGCCCCGGCCCAGCGCTGCCAGCCGGTGACCGCCGCCCGCGACGCCCCCGCCGAAATCGCCGTCTCGCCCGCGACCGGGTGCGCCGGCAGGGTGACCGTCGTCGTCGTCGCGTGGCCGTCGCCGGCATCGACGCGGACGGTGTACTTCCCGGCCGGCGGCACCGCGAACGCCCACCCGCCCGTCGCGTCCGTTTCCCCCTCGGCGACCAGCGCGCCCGCCCCGTCGCGGACCGCGACCTTCGCCCCCCCGGCCGGGGTGTCGTCGTCGAAGAAGGCTTCGATGCGGACCGTGTCGCCGACGAGCTTCGCCTCGACGCCGACGGCGTGCGCCGGGGCCAACGCCGGCAGGGCGAGCAGGGCGACGAGGGCCGGGAGGAAGCGGGGCATGGCCGGCACCGGGGGCGGGATCGTGTTACGTTTTGCGGTCAGGTAACACTACTCCCGCCGGCGGAGGCCCGCCAGGGGAATCGACCCGGGCCGCGCGAATTTCCGTGCGTATCGTGAAGGAAGTGTGAACCCGCCGCGGCCGGTCTCGATCAGGGGGAGTTTCGATGTCCGACATCGTGCGGTTCTCGGTCTCGTTGGAAACCGAACTGCTCACCGGCTTCGACCGGTACTGCGCCGACGAGCACCTGGCGACCCGCAGCGAGGCCGTGCGGCAACTCATCCGCGAGAAGTTGACGAACGTCGCGGTGGCCAACGACGCGGCCGACGTGGCCGCGAGTTTGACCCTCGTGTACGACCACCACCGGGCCAAGCTGACCGACAAGATGATCGAGATTCAGCACCAGAGCGCGGACTGCGTCGTGTCGAGTATGCACGTCCACCTGACGCACGACCTGTGCATGGAACTGATCGCGCTGCGCGGCCCGGCCGCCGGCCTGCACCGCCTGGCCGCCGAGTTGAGCGGGTTGAAGGGCATCCACCAGGCGCAACTCGTCGTCGCCCGCGCGACCGCCGGACCGGCCCACGGGCACGCGCACT
Organism: Fimbriiglobus sp.; assembly: GCA_025362195.1. Taxonomy (GTDB): domain Bacteria; phylum Planctomycetota; class Planctomycetia; order Gemmatales; family Gemmataceae; genus Fimbriiglobus. The sequence continues at coordinate 23,232 of JANYHV010000156.1, forward strand.
GAGGCCGCCGGGGGCCGGTCAGCCGTCGAGGTCGGCGTCGTCGCCGAGGCCGAGGTCGGGGCTGACGCGGGCGATCGCGCGGGACAGCCGCATGCGCACGGCCTGCGGGGTCTCGCCCAACGCGGCGGCGATCTCGACCCACCCGTGCCCGAGCGCCCGGCGGTCGGCCAGGTCGCGCTCGTCCGGGGCGAGCCGCCCGAGCAGGTTGGCCAGCAACTCTTTGGCCGAGGCGACGGTGACCGGCCCCGGGTGGGTGTCGGCGACGAGGCCGGCCGCGTCGCCGTCCTGGACGACCCGGCCGACGGCCCGCTTCAGTTGGCCGTGCTTGCGGACCTGCACGGCCAGCTTGTTGCGGGCCATTTTGACCAGCAGGCCGACCAACTGGGCCGGCTCGGCCAGGTCGAACTGGCCGGCCGCGGCGCGGACGAAGAAGCTGGCCAGGACCGACTGGCACACGTCCATCGAGTCGAACTGGCGGCGGAGGCGGGCGTCGGTCAGGCGGACGCGGACGGCGACCCGGACGGCCCGCTCGTACCGGCGGACGAGTTCGGCCGCCGCGTCCGCGTCCCCGCCGCGGACGCGGGCGATCCAGTCGGCGAACGTCGGCTCGTCGTCCGTCATGCGCGAACTCCGGACGCGGGGTGCGGGCTAGTGTACCACATTCGCACTCCGGCCCGCGGCGGGGGGCGGGGTTTGATTGGCGTCCGCCGGGCCGCCGCGTTAAGCGAGTGCCCATGACGCCCCCCGACCCGACCGAGCGGCCGACGGTGACCCACCTGCCGGCGGACGGCGGGGACGCGGACACGGACGCGTTGGTCGCCCTGTGCCGCCGGTGGGAGGCCGCGCGGGCCGCCGGCGAGTCGGTCGCCCCGGCCGACCTGTGCCGCGACCGCCCGCACCTCCTGGCCGACTTCTGCCGGGCGATCGAGGTCCTCGGGGTCATGGACGCGGCGACGACGCTCGAGTTCTCGGTGGCGAAGCCGAACCCGCCGGACGACCGCCTGCCGGTCCTGCCCGGGTACGACGTGCTGGCCGAGATCGGCCGCGGCGGCATGGGGGTCGTGTACACGGCCCGGCACCTCGCGCTGAACCGGGTCGTGGCCGTCAAACTCCTGGCCAACGCGGACGGCGCGTCGTCCGCCCGGCTCGTCCGGTTCCGCCTGGAGGCGGAAGCGATCGCCAAGCTCCAGCACCCGAACATCGTGCAGATTTTCGAGACCGGGGTGGCCGCCGGCCGGCCGTACTTCGCCCTGGAGTACATCGACGGGGGCACGCTCAAGCAGAGCACGTCCGGGGTGCCCCAGTCGCCGCGGGCCGCCGCCCGGCTGATCGAAACGGTCGCCCGGGCCGCCCACTACGCGCACGAGCAGCGGATCGTCCACCGGGACTTGAAGCCGAACAACATCCTGCTCACGGCGACCGGCGTGCCGAAGATCGCCGACTTCGGCCTGGCCCGGTCCCTGGACATCGTCGGCGGGCTGACGATGACGACGGACTTCCTGGGCACGCCGGCGTACTCCGCGCCGGAGCAGGTCCGCAACCGGACGGCCGACATCGGCCCGGCGACGGACGTGTACTCCCTCGGGGTGACCCTGTACGAACTGGTCGCCGGCCGCGTGCCGTTCGAGTCCGCGTCCCTCCAGGACCTGTTGCGGCAGGTGACCGACGAGGACCCGACGCGGGTCCGGTCCGTCCGCCCGGACTGCCCCCGGGACCTCGAAACCATCTACCTGAAGTGCCTGCGGAAGGACCCGCGGCACCGGTACGCGTCGGCCGCCGCCCTGGCCGACGACCTGCGGCGGTTCCAGGCCGGCGAGCCGATCGCGGCGCGGCCGGTCGGGGCCGTCGGGCGGGGCCGGCGGTGGGCGGCCCGGAACCCCGTCGTCGCCGGGTTGGGCGCGGCCGTCGCCGGCCTGCTCGTCGTCGCGGCGGTCGGCGGGGCGGTCCTGTCGGCGTCCCTGGCGGCCGCCCTCGCCGACGCCCGCCGGGACCGCGACCGGTCGGTCCGCGCCGAGGAGGACGGCCAGCGGAAGCTCTTCGAGGCCTACGTGGCGGAGGCGAACGCGGTCCGGGCGACCGGGCGGCCGGGCCAGCGGTTCCTCGCGCTGGACAAAATCCGGGAGGCGCTCGCCATCGGCGACCGGATCGGCCTGACCCCGGCCGACCGGTCGGCCGCGCGGAATGCGGCGACGGCGGCCCTGTGCCAGCCCGACTTGTACCCCGGCCCGGGCTGGACCCCGGACGCCCCGCCGGCGGGCGTGTCGGCCGAGATGCTCGGCCGCGCGCGCGGCCGGGTTCCGGCCCCGCGGCACCGAGGTGGCGAACCCGGTCCGCTTCGTCGGCCGGACCGGCCGGTTCGTGGCGGTCGGCCTGCGGGCGGGGCGGGTCCAGACGGACAACCCGGTGGAAGTCTGGCGGGTGGACGGCCCGGCCCCGGTCCTCGTGTTCGCCGACCCGGTCGGGCTGCACGAGGGGGCCGGGTCGTTCAGCCCGGACGAGTCCAAGGTCGCGTTCGGCCGGCAGGACGGCACGGTCACCGTCTACGCCACCGCCGACGGCCGCCGGCTGGCCCGATTCCGGTCCGCGGGCGGGTTAATGTTGCAACTCGTCTGGCACCCGGACAACGAAAAACTCGCCGTCGTCTGCGGGGCCGACCACCGGGTCTGGGACACGGCCGCCGACCCGCCGGCGGTCTGGGCGACCGTCCGCCACCGGGTGGGGCACGGGAGCGTCGCGTTCCGGGCCGACGGCCGCGCCATGGTCACCGCCGGGGCGGACGGGTTCCTCCGGGTGTGGGACGTGCCGTCGGGCCGCCCGGTCTCGGCGTGGCAGACGCACATGGGCGGCGGGTCGGCCGTCGCCTTCAGTCCCCGGGGCGAATTGATCTCGGGGTCCGACTGGTCCCTCACGCAGCGGCTCTGGGACGCCGGCACCGGCCGGGAACTGGCCCGCACGGACCACGGCGCGGGCGACCCCGAATTTTCGGCCGACGACCGGATGGGACTCCTGGCCGCCCACGAGGGCCGGCATTACGAGAGCCGGGCGGCGGGCGGCCGCGAGCGGTGGGTCTTGAACCGGGCGGGCGCGGACGGGTTCGAGCCGGCGACGTGGATCGCCCCGCACCCGAACGGCCGCCTCCTGGCGATGCAGGTCAAGGACCGCGTGGCGTTCGTGGACCTGGCGTCCGGGCGGACGGTCGCCGAGGCGTCGGTCGGCGACCCGACCCGGGTCCAGTTCGACCGGACCGGGGCGATGTGGTCGTGCGGCCGGGGGGACGCCGGGGCGGCCGTCGTCCGGTGGCCGGTGACCGCCGACCCGGCCGCCCCGCACCGGGTCACCGTCGGGCCGCCGGCGTACGTCGCCGACCGGACGCCCGAGGCGGGCAATTGGAGTGTCGCCGCGGACGGGCGGACCGTCGCCTTCCCCCGCATGCGCCTCGGGGCGACCGTCGTCCGCCGCGACCCGCCCCGGCGAGTCCGCACCGCCGGCCCCCAGTACGACGTGCGGGGCGTCAACCTGAGTGCCGACGGGCGACTCCTGGCGACCACGACCTTTTTCGCGGACGACGGGTCGGGCGTCAAAATCAAGGTCTGGGACGTGCCGGCCGGCCGCCTCCTGGCCAACATCCCGGTCGATCAGGCGGGCGACCAATCCGGGTTCTCGGCCGACGGCCGGTGGCTGGACACCTACGCCGGGGGTGCCCCGGCCTTCCGCCGCTGGGACTTGACGGCGGTCGGCGGGAATTCCGTCCCGCGGTGGGAGCCGACGCCGACCCGGCCGCCGGGCGGGGCCTCGCCGGACGGCCGCCTCGTCGCCCGGGAGCCGGACGGGGACGGCATCGCCCTGCACGACGCGACCGACGACCGCGAGTTGGTCCGCCTGCCCCACCCGTCCGGGTACGCGCGATGGCAGTGGTCGGCGGACGGCACCCGGCTGTACGTCCTCGGCCGGGACGACCACCAACTCGTCGCCTACGACCTGCGGCGGATCCGCCGCGGGCTGGCCGACCTGGGGCTGGACTGGGACCACCCGCCGTACCCCCCGGCCGACGCCTGGGCGGCCGACCCGTTCACCCCGCCGCTCGAACTCACCGTGAGCGGCGCGGCCGCGGTCGCCGACCGCCGCGCGCTGTCCGCGGCCGAGCGAACCCGGGCGTCCCTCGACCTGTTCGTCAACCCGCTCGACCCGGACGCCCACTTCCGGCTCGGGCTGTGGGTCCTGAACGACGGCCGGGCGGCCGACGCGTACCCGCACCTGGCGGCGGCGGCGGCCCTCGACCCCCGGCAGACCGCCGCCTTGACCCCGCTCGCCGACGCGGCCTTCCGGACCGAACGGTGGCCGGACCTCCTCGCCGCGGCGACCCGGGCGGCGGCCGACGACCCGCACAACTACGACCTGCACCGCCTCCGGGCCGCGGCCTTGTCCGGCCTCGGCCGGCACGCCGACGCGGTGGCCGCCGTCACCGCCGCCCACGCCCTCTGGCCCAAGAGTACGTCGCTGTGGCTCGACCGGGCCGACGCGCACCGCGCGGCCGGGGCGACCGACGAAGCGGCGGCCGACGACCGCCGGGCGGACGCCGCGATGGCCGCCGCGACGGCGTCCGGGCTGAACAACCTGGCCTGGGAGTTGGCGACCGGCCCGCCCGCCGTCCGCAACCCGAAGCGGGCGCTGGTGGTCGTCGAAAAGGCGATGGCGAAAGGGGCGAACTCGGACTACTTGTTGAACACGCTCGGGGTGGTCCAGTACCGCAACGGGCTGTTCGCCGAAGCGACGGCCACCCTCGAAAAGAGCCTGGCCGTCTCCGACGGTACGGGCGTCGGCTTCGACCTGATCGTCCTGGCGCTATGCCACGCCAAATCGGGCGACCGGGCGAAGGCCGCCGCGCGGTACGCCGAGGCCCGGCAGTGGATCGACCGGGCGAAGACGTTGTCCGCCGACCAGCAGATCGAACTCGCCGAATTCCGCCGCGAAGCCGAAGCCGAACTGGCCAAGTAACGGGGGACGGTCACCAATTCCTGAGACCGGCATCGACTTGGTGCCATCGGCTCCGCCGCAGGCGCGTTAGCCCGACGCGCTAGCGAGGGTCGATGGGTCGTGGGCGGTGTTGGCAGCCGGTGACGGTACGGTCCACGACCCCGAACATTCCCCTCGACCGTTCGACCCTCGCTAGCGCGTCGGGCTAACGCGCCTGCGGCGGAGCCGAAAACCTGACCGCTTTAAATCGCGCGCAGGGCTTCGACGGGCAGCATTTTCGCGGCGCGGCGGGCCGGGAGGAACGCGGCGACCGTCGTGGCGGCGACGGTGAAGGCGACCGTGCCGACGGGCAGCCAGAGCGGGAAGACGAAGACGGTGCTCGCCTTGAGCATCCCCTGGCTCTGGGTCGTCACGAGCTGACTGACGAACCGGTCGGCCGGCCACGAAATCGCGTAGGCGGCCAGCACGCCCAGCAGCCCGCCGGCGAGGCCGAGGACGGTGCCCTCGAACAGGAAGATGCGCAGCACCTGCCCGCCCGTCGCGCCGACGGCTTTCAAAATGCCGATCTCGCGCGTCCGCTCGACGACGCTGGTGGCCAGCGTGTTGGTGATGCCGATGCCGGCGACGAACAGGGCGACGACGGAGAACAGGTTCAGCCCGCCGGCGATCATCGTCACCTCCATGCGGACCGAGTCGTACCACTGGAGGAGCGAGTACTGCTTGAAGCCGGCCGCCTCGACGGCCGTGACGACGGCCCGCAAGTCGCCGCCGGGCCGCACGCTGAGTTCGGCATTGTCGTACCCGGCGGCCTTCACAATCGGCAAGCGGTCGAACAGGGCCGACCCCCGGTCGAAGGGCAACAGCACGCCGACGGCGGAGGCGTCGAACTTCAGGCGGCGCTCGGCGTCGTCCCGTTCGGCGGCGGTCAGGTCGCGGATCACGGCGGCGACGCGGAAGGTCGCCGTCGCCTTGGCCGGGTCGGGCGGCGCGCCCTTCGCCTTCGCCTGGTCCGCGAGCAGGCGCTGAATCGCCGCGCGTTCGAGGGGGTGCAGGTCCATGCCGTCGATCGCCCGCGGGAGTTGCCGCATGACCTTGGCCGTCAACTCGGTCTCACTCGCCGACAGGTTGCCGCCGGCGAGCCGCAAGACGGCCGGGGCGGCCTCGTAACTGCGGGTCCGGTCCTCGACCGTGACCTGCACCGGCCGGCCGATCACCGCGTCGAACTCGGCGTCGGTCGTCAGCCCGAGTTTCAACAGGACCGATTCGCCGAGCAAGACCCCGTCGCCGCCGTCGCCGTCGGGGAGCGTGCCCTGCACGACGCGCGGCTGTAAGCGGGCGCGGTCGTAGCGGCGGGTGGTGACGAACGCCGAGACCCGCGGCGCGCCGTCCGCGTCGAACCGGAGCGTCCCCGTCGAGCCGAGCGCGGCCCAGACGCTCACCACGTCCGGCAGCGCGGCGAGGGCGTCGAGGTCGGCGGCGGTCAGCGGCTTCGGCGGCGTCCGCGGGTTGCTCTGCTGGTAAGTGCGGACGAGGCTACTTCGCAGCCGGTCGCGGCGCTCGCCGGTGACGACGGGCGGGACGGCGACGCGGTCGGCCGGGATGTCGGCCTCCGGCACGAATGCGCCGCGGTCGGCGGGCAAGACGGTCACGTCCCAGAACGACGCGCGGGTCTCGAACTCGCGGTCCACCATCGCCCGCAGGCCCAGCCCGAGCGACAGCGTGAACGCCAGCGAAGTCGCCCCGACGGCGACCCCGACGAGCGTCAACAGGGTCCGCCCCTTCTGGCGGAGGAGCGACCCGCCGACGAACCGAACCAGGTGCCCGAACCGCATGACGTTGCCCCCGGCCGGAGCCGACCGACCGCGGGAAGAACTCCGGCTCGACGAACTCCGGCTCGACGAACTCCGGCTCGACGAACTCCGGTCGCTGACGCTTCCGGCTCGACGAACTCCGGTCGCTGACGCTTCCGGCTCGCCGTGACTTCGCCGTTACTTGACCAGGTACTCGAAGCGGTCCTTGAACTGCGCGGGGGTCAGCTTGACGACGGCGGCGAGCTTCGCCAACTCCTCGGGGGCGTCGAAGTCGTCGGCCTCCAGGCGGGTCATGTACCGGACGGCGCACTCGAACAGTTCGCTCTTCACGTCCACCAGGCGGGGCCGCATCCGGCTCGTCGCCGGGTCGATCATGTCCTCGAACTTGAGCGGCTTCAGGCTGCCGCCCTCGTAGCTCATGATCGCGCCGTACTTGTCCGACTCGCGGGACATCAAAAACTTGACCGCCCCGTACCCGAGGTTGCGGGTGTACTCGGCGTCGAACGGGATGGGGTCGGCGCACCGGAGTTCGTACCCCAGGTCTTTATCGACCATCGTGACCTTCAGGCCGAGCTTTTCGAGCCGCTCGTTGATGCGGTAGCGGATCATCCGGCCGAACTCGATCTCGCCCAGGCGGAGGTGCCCGTGCGGGTCGCGCTCGACGTTCCCGTACCGGTCGAGTTCGTCGCCCAGGGCGTCGATCAGGCCCTTCTCGCCGATCGACTCGATCAGGCCTTCGGCGAGCACGGCCAGGCCGTACCCCTTGCCGACGGCCAGGCGCTTGACGATCGACCCGACGATGATGTCGCAGATGTGGTCGAGGGCGACCGTCTTGCCGGCGAACTCCTCGGCGATGATGGTCACGGTCGCGGCCGACGCCTTGCCGATGCCCAGCGCCAGGTGCCCGGCGGCCCGGCCCATGCTGACGATCAGGTACCACCGGGTCGTGGTCCGGGCGTCCTCGTACAAGTTGCGGGCCAACCCGACGCCGATGTGCCGGGCCGTCTCGAACCCGAACGTCGGGATGCCCGGGGGCAACGGCAGGTCGTTGTCGATCGTCTTGGGGACGTGAGCGACCTTGATTTTTCCGCCGGCCCGTTTATAGACCTGGCTGCCGCTGAAGGCCGTGTCGTCGCCGCCGATGGTCACAAGGTACTTGACCCCGAGTTTGTCGAACGTGGCGAGGACTTTGGCCATGTCCTCGTCCTTCTTGGCCGGGTTGGTCCGGCTGGTCCCGAGCATCGACCCGCCGCGGTTGTAGTACGGGGCCACGTCCGGGATCGTCAGGTGCCGGACCTTGGTCAGGTCGCCGGCGACGAGGTTCTTGAACCCGTCCCGGACGCCGACGACTTCGAGGCCCTGGTTGACGGCCTCGATGGTGACGGACGAGATGACGCCGTTGATGCCCGGGGCAGGCCCGCCGCCCACGACGATTGCCAACTTGCCCCCGGATGCCGAGTCTGCCATGAGTCCAGTGCCCCTTGCCGATGTTCCCGTGCCGATCGCACTCAAGATCGGAATCGGCGCGCCGATTTCAAGGGGCGCAACGCACGCGGCAATCGCCGCCGTGCTCGCGGCCGGCCTGGTCGGCTGTTCAACGTGGCGAATGCCGGACCGCAAGTGCGCACCGCCGTCCCCGGAGGCCCGGGGCACGACCAACGACTCGACCGCCGTGACCGCCCAGTACGCCGACCCGGCGATCTTCGAGCAGCTCACGGCCAACCTGATGCCGGACGACGCGGACAAGGCCCCGCCTGCGGGCACCAAGCGGTACGAAATCCTCGCCGTGTCCGGGGGCGGCAAGTACGGCGCGTACCCGGCCGGGGTCGTGTGCGGCTGGACGTGCCGGGGCACCCGGCCGAAGTTCGACATCGCCACCGGGGTGAGCACCGGGGCCTACGTGGCCGTGTTCGGCTTCCTCGGCCCGAAGTACGACGCCGCGCTCAAGAAGCTGTACACCGAGATCACCACGGACCAGGTGCTCAAGAAGAACCCGCTGCGGAAGCTGCCGTTCACCCGCGCGTTCGCGTCGTCCGACCCGCTCCGCAAGACGATCGAAGAGTTCACGACGGACGAGACGATCGCCGACCTGGCCGCCGCGCACGCCGAGGACCGGCACTGCTTCATCGGCACGACCAACCTGGACACCCGCCGGCTGTGCGTGTGGGACGTGACGGCCATCGCCGCCGGCACCCGGCCGGACAAGAAGAAACTGCTCGTCGATATCTTCCTGGCGACCGCCTCGGTCCCGGGCCAGTTCCCGCCGGTCACGTTCGACGTGGTCGTCAACGGCCAAACGTACCAGGAACTGCACGTGGACGGCGGGGTGACGAGCGAAATCTTCGTCCGCCTGGCGCTCATCAACGTGCCCCAGGAGCAGTTGCGGGCCAGCAAGCGGCCGCTCGCCGGGTCGAACATCCACAGCCTGATCGCGGGCAAGCTGTACGCCGACCCCGACTGCATCAAGCCGACCGTGTTCGGCAGCGTCCTGGGCACGTCGGTCGGGTCGCTGGTCTACGCGATGACGCAGAACGACCTGCTGCGGATCAACTACTTGTGCCTGATTACCGGCATGAAGTCGCGGTTCACGGCCGTCCCCCGCGACTTTGAGGACGACGGGGACGCCCTGAACTTCGAGCCGAAGAGCATGGCCAAGCTGTTCAACGCCGGCTTCCAGGTGGGCCAAACCGACGAGGGCTGGCGGGTCCGCGC
>JANYHV010000213.1 GCA_025362195.1 Fimbriiglobus sp.
AGCAGCAAGTCCCAGCGCTTCGCCTCGCGCTCCTCGGCGACGATCGACGGCATCAGTTGCAGCGTTATGATCATCGCGTAAATCGCCAGGGCGACGCCGGAGAAGCTCGTCACGGCGCTGTTGATGTACGCCGTCTGCGACGGCGGGTAGTAGCGCGGCGACCAGGCCAGCGTCCCCGGCGCGAAGCTCTCGACGTTGCCCAGGATCACCGCCCCCGCGGCCAGGGCGTACAGCGAGCGCCAGAGCCACGGCCGGCGGCGGCGGGCGGCGCGGGTCAGTTCGGCGTGCGTCAGCGGGCCGAGGAGGAGCAGGCCGTCCTGCCGGGAGTAGCACGACGCCAGCAGCAGCCCGACCCCGACCGCCGCGACGAGTAAACCCGGCACGCCGCCGAAGCAGCCGCCGGTCACGGCGAGGAGTGCCCCGGCCGGGGCGAGGCGGTGGGCGTGGCGCTCGGGGTCCCAACGGCTCACGACGGCGGCGATTGTCATGCGGGCATTATGCCAGACGGCCGGGTCAACGGCACGCGGTTTCAATCGCACTCAAACCGACGGCCGGCGCGGCACAGGTGAAGTCCCGGCAGTGGTACAGGGTGACATCGCCGAGGTTGGTCATCGCCGCGAGTTGCGGCAGCAGCGCGTCGGCCGGCGCGGCGGGGTCGTGGGCCAGGACCTTGGCGTGCGGCCGGAACTTCGCTCGGACCAGCCGCAACGCCGCCGCGACCTCCGGCGACCCGGCCGGGCCGACGACGACGAACTCTTCCGACGGCGCGAGGTGCCGGTCGAGCGCGAGCAACAATTGGGACGCCGCCTGCGGCGAGTCCTCCATCAAGGATTTGCACGCCGACAGCGTCCGCGCGACTTGGGCCGACGCCGCGGCGTCCGGGGTCAGGGCGTTCAAGCGGACCAGCACCGTGACCGCCATCGCGTTCGCGGCCGGCGTGGCGTTGTCGTGCAGGTCCTTGGTGCGGGCGATCAACTCCTCGTGGTCGGCCGCCGTGAAGTAGAAGTTGCCGGCCGTCGTGTCGGCGAAGTGCGTCAGCATCATCCCGGCGAGGTCGCGTGCGGCGTGCAGGTACCGGCGGTCCTGGCCCGCCTCGTGCAGGGTCAACAGGCCGTCGGCGAGGTAGGCGTAGTCTTCGAGGTAGCCGGTCAACTTCGCCGGCTGGCCGACGCCGCAGGTGCGGAACAGCCGTCCGTCCGGGCCGCGCAAGTTGGCCAGCACGAAGTCGGCGGCGCGCCCGGCCGCTTCGACGTACCGGGCCTCGCCGAACGCCGCCCCGGCCTGCGCGAAGGCCGCGATCATCAAGCCGTTCCAGCCGGTCAGGATTTTCTCGTCCCGCCCGGGGTGAATCCGCTTCGCCCGCTCGCCGTACAGGGCGCACTTGACCGCCGCCAGCTTCGCGCGGAACTCCCCGACCGGGATGCCCTGCCGCTTCGCCTCGTCGGCGTCCGACCGCGACCGGCAGAGGATGGTGTGGCCCTCGAAGTTCCCGCCCTCGGTAACGCCGAACGTCCGCACGGCGATGTCCGCCGAGTCCGGGCCGGCGACGCGCTCGACCTCGGCCAGCGACCAGACGAAGAACTTGCCCTCCTCGCCCTCGCTGTCCGCGTCCTGCGTCGAGTAGAAGCCGCCGCCGGGGCAGGTCATTTCGCGCAAGACGTAGTCCAGCGTCTCGCACGCAATCTGCCGGAAGAACTCGTCGCCGGTGACCTGAAAGGCCTCGGTGTACGCCTGGGCGAGCAGGGCGTTGTCGTACAGCATTTTCTCGAAGTGCGGCACCAGCCAGTGCGCATCGACGCTGTAGCGGTGGAAGCCGCCGCCGACCTGGTCGTACACGCCGCCGCGGGCCATCTTGGTCAGCGACAGCGTCACCATGTCCAGCGCCTGCGCCGAGCCGGTGCGGGCGTGGACGCGCAGGAGCAGCCGCAGATCGACGGAGTGCGGGAACTTCGGCTGGGTGCCGAAGCCGCCGTGGACGGCGTCGAAACTCCGCTGGAACGTGCGCAGGCTGTCGGTCACGAGGGCGACCGGCACGACCCGGTCGGTCGGCCCGGTCTCGCCGGCCTGCGTCAGAAACCCGACGACGCTCTGGCCGATCTCGCGGAGCCGGTCGCGCTGGTTGGCCCAGGCGTTGTCGATGGCCGTGAGCAGCGCCGGGAAGCTCGGCCGCTGGGGCATGTACCGGTCGTCCGGCGGGAAGTACGTGCCGGCGTAGAACGGCGTCAGGTCGGGGGCCAGGAACACGCTCAACGGCCAGCCGCCGCCCTCGCCGCGGTTGAGCAGGTGGTGCGCCGTCATGTAAATCGAGTCGAGGTCCGGCCGCTCCTCGCGGTCCACTTTGACGCAGACGAAGTGGTCGTTCATCGCCGCCGCGATGGCCTCGTTCTCGAAGCACTCGTGCTCCATGACGTGGCACCAGTGGCACGCCGAGTAGCCGATGCTCAGGAAGATCGGCCGGTCGAGTTCGCGGGCCTTGGCCAGCGCCTCCGGCCCCCACGGAAACCAATCGACGGGGTTCTTGGCGTGCTGCCGCAGGTACAGCGACGTTTCCGTGGCCAGGCGGTTCGTGGCGTCGCTCATGGGCGTGTCCTGCGGGTCGGCGGGGGGCGAGGTTAGGATAGTCGCAGGGGCGACCCGGTCCCCGCGCGGTCGCCGGAAATGGCCCGCCGCCGGCCGGCGTCGCTAAACTGAGCGGATGCAACCGCTCCTCGACCTCCTGGGCGACCCCGCCCTCCGGCCGACGCTCCTGGCCACGGCCGTGCTCGGTGCCCTGAGCGGCGGCGTCGGGGCGTTCGCCGTCGTCCGCCGGCAGAGCTTGCAGGGGGACGTGGTGTCGCACGCGGCCCTGCCGGGCGTGGCGTGCGCCTTCTGGCTCGGCGGTCGGTCCGAAGTCGTCCTCATCCTCGGCGCGGCCGTGTCCGGGTGGCTGGCCCTGGCGCTGGTCGGCGGGCTGGTCCGGCGGAACCTCGCCCCGTTCGACGCCGCGCTCGCCGCCATGCTCGCCACCTTCTTCGGCCTCGGCATCGTGCTCATGGGCGGCCTGCAACGCGCCTACCCGGGGACCAACGCCGTGCGCCTCCAGCAGTACCTGTTCGGGGCCGAGGCCGCGACCGTCCGCATGGCCGACCTCGCCCCGCTCGTGCTGCTCGGCGGGCCGGCGCTGCTGGTCCTGGTCGCGTTCTGGAAGGAGTTCAAGCTGCTCAGCTTCGACCCGGACTTCGCCGCGAGCCTCGGCTTCCCGGTCCGCCGGCTCGACTTACTCCTGACGGCCGTCGTCGTCGTCGCGGTCGTGCTGGGCTTGCAGACCGTCGGCGTCGTGCTGATGAGCGCGCTCATCGTCGCCCCGGCGGCGGCGGCCCGGCAGTGGACCGACCGCCTCGGCCCGCTGGTGCTCCTGGCCATGACCCTCGGGGCCGCGTCCGGGGTCGCGGGCACGCTCCTGTCGCACACCCTGAGCGAGCGCGGCCGGGCGGTGCCGACGGGTCCGACGATCGTGCTCACGATCACCGCCGTGGCCCTCGCGTCCTTGGCTTTTGCCCCGCGCCGCGGGCTGCTTGCCGCGGCCGTCCGCCGGCACCTGCTGCGCCGCCGATTCCTCCTGAAAGCCGGTGCCCCGTGAGTTTCGCCGAGCGCGAGGCGATGCTGCTCGTCCTGGTCACGGCGCTGGCCTGTGCCGTCCCCGGCGTGCTCCTGGTCCTCCGCCGGCTGGCCCTGATCGGCGACGCCATCGGGCACGTCCTGCTCTTCGGCGTCGTCGGCATGTACTACCTGACCGGCGACCTCGATTCGCCGTGGCTGGTCGTCGGCGCGGTCCTCAGCGGGGTACTCACGGTCGCCCTGGTCGAACTCCTGGAACGCACGCAACTGGTCCGCGGGGACGCCGCCATCGGCCTGGTCTTCCCGGCCCTGTTCAGCGTCGGCACGCTGGTCGCGTCGATGCACTTCCGCGACACCCACCTCGATGTCGATCAAGTCCTCCTCGGCCACGTCGAGTACGCCAGCAGCGCCCCGATGGCCCAGCTGTTCGGCGTCCCGATCGGTCGACGGCCGACGGTCGCGCTGGCGGCGCTGGGGCTGCTCAACGTCGGGCTGGCCGTCGTCTTCTTCAAAGAGTTGAAGCTGACGACGTTCGACGCCGCGCTCGCCGCGACGCTCGGCTTCCTGCCGGCGCTGGTCCATTACGGGCTGATGACGGTCGTGTCGCTGACGGCCGTGGCCGCGTTCGACTCCGTCGGCCCGGTCCTGGTCGTCGCCTTCCTCGTCCTGCCCGCCTTGACCGCCCGGCTGCTGTCGGACCGCCTGCACGTCGTCTTCCTGTTGAGCCTGGCCGCCGCCGCCGTCGGGGCGGTGCTGGGCGTCCGCGCCGCCTTCTACTTCCACACCAACACCGCCGGCATGGTCGCCGTCACGCTGGGCGTGCTGTACGGCGTGACGCTGCTGGTCGCCCCGAAGCGCGGCCTGATCGCGGCCGAGTGGCAGCGGTTCCGCCGCCGCCGGACGTTCGCCGAGACGGTCCTGACGATCCACCTGGCGGAGCACGAGGACACCCCGGCCGAACCCGACGAGTCGGCGTTCAGCGGCCTGCACCGCCACCTCGACTGGCAGCCGGCGGCCGTGACCGGCGTCGTCCGCCGGGCCGAGCGGCACGGCCTCGTCACCCGCACCGGCGACGCGCTGAGGCTCACCCCCGAAGGCCGCCGCCACGCGCGGGAGGCGTTCGGGCACCTGCCGGGCTAAAAGCAGCAATCTTTCACCGCAGAGGGCACGAGAGGGCGCGGAGAAAGGCACCAATCCGTGTTAAAGCCACTCGATGACAGCGTGGAACTTCGGTGGAGAGTGCCAACGGAAGACCCACTCGCATTCGGCTTTTCTCGGTTTTCGCCTTTCTCCGCGCCCTCTCGTGGCCTCTGCGGTGAATCGTTTTCTCTTCGCTCGACGGGAAGGCTAAGATACCAGCATGAACCACACCTACCTTCCGTTGACGCGGCGCGAGTGGCTGAGCCGGAGTGCCAACGGGTTCGGGGCGGTCGCGCTGAGTGCGATGCTCGCCGAGCGGTCGCCGGGGGCGGCGTTGCCGGTCGCCAAGGCCAAGGCGGTCATCTTCTTGTACATGGACGGCGGGCCGAGCCAGGTCGATACGTTCGACTACAAGCCGGCGCTGGCCAAGTACCACGGCAAGAACCCGCACGAGATTTTCACCGTCGAGCCGACGCAGTTCGCCAACGTCGGCAAGGTGCTGCAGTCGCCGTGGAAGTTCGCCCGGCGGGGCAAGTCGGGCCTGTGGGTCAGCGACCTGTTCCCGAAGATCGCGGCGCACGCGGACGACCTCGCCGTCGTCAAGTCGATGACCTCGAAGTTCCCCGAGCACACGAGCGCGAACTACTTCCTGCACACCGGCAGCGGCGTCCAGGGCCGGCCGAGTTGGGGCGCGTGGTGCGGGTACGGCCTGGGGTCGGGGAACAAGGACCTGCCGACGTTCCTCGTCCTCAACGGCGGGCTGATCCCGCCCGGCGGCCTCGACAACTTCAACAGCGGCTTCTTGCCCGCCGCGTTCCAGGGGTCGGTGCTCCGGGCCGGCACCCCGGTCGTCGCCAACATCGGCCGGCTCGAACCGACCGACGCCCGCCAGCGGGCCAAGTTCGACCTGATGCGCAAGCTCGACGCGCTCAACCCGGACAAGGCCGACCGCGAGATCGACGCCGCGATCACGAACTACGAGACCGCCTACCGGATGCAGACCGCCATCCCCGCGCTCACCGACTTGAGTAGCGAGACGGCGGAGACGAAGGCCCTGTACGGCATCGACTCGAAGTTCGCCCCGACGGCGACCTACGGCACTCAGTGCCTGATCGCCCGCCGGCTGGTCGAGCGCGGGGCACGCTTCCTGGAAGTGACTTGCCCGAGCGTCGGCCACGACCGCTGGGACCAGCACGACCGCCTGAAGGAGGGCCACGAGAAGAACGCCCGGGCCGTCGATCAGCCGATCGCCGGGCTCCTCGCGGACTTGAAGCGGCGGGGCCTGTTCGACTCGACCCTGGTCGTCTGGGCCGGCGAGTTCGGCCGGACGCCGTTCGCGCAAGGGGCCGACGGCCGGGACCACAACCCGTTCGGGTTCAGCGTCTTCCTGGCCGGGGCCGGCATCAAGGGCGGCACGGCCTTCGGCGAGACGGACGACTTCGGCTACAAGGTGGTCCAGGGCAAGCTCGAAATCCACGACCTGCACGCGACCATGCTGCACCTCCTCGGCGTCGATCACACCAAGCTGACCTTCCGGTTCGGCGGCCGCGACATGCGCCTGACCGACGTCCACGGCCACGTCATTCCCGCGATCTTGGCGTGAGCGTGTCGGGGTCGGGAAATTTCCGCGAAGATTTGACTTGACGGCGGGGCGAAGAAGACGGACTGTAGAGGCAGACGGGTGTGGGCGCAAGAAATGTCCGCCCAGGGCACCAGTCGCCTCTCCCAACGACTGATGTTCCCAGGCGGACTTTTTGCAGAACGCGGCCGGTGTTGCGATGAGGCCTCTCCCCTCCCCAGCACACCACCGACTAGCTCTTGCAAAGTGGTAATAAGCACGCAGGATGCCAAACTCGGCACCGCGACCCGAACCGAGACCGACGACGCCGACAGACGACCCCGGTAAGACGCCTTCCGAACCGCGCAAAGCCTGGTTCTTGAAGCACTTCCGACGCAGATAGTTTCTTGTCGAGCGGGCCGCCTCTCCCCGGCCCGCTCGACTTTTTTTACGCCCTTCACCATTTCCAAACCGACCCGCTGCCCCGAAATGCCCCGTTCGCTCGCAGTCCGTGCCACACCTTCGGGCAGGTGCCGCATTCCCCGGCAGCCGGACGTTCATTGCCGGTGTCGGCCGGCGGTTCGTCGCACTTGACACCTTTTCCCCCCGTCGCTATTCGCCCCGTCGGAACAGTCCGGCCGGGGTCCGACTGCCGCCCGCGACGACGCCCGCGACGATACTGGGGGACGACTGATGACCGCCCGATTCTGGACCACCCTGCTGTCCGTGCTCGCCGTGGGGATGACTTCGGGCCGGGCGTTCGCCCAGGCGGGCGAGAATCCCACGGGCGTGACCGTCGGGGACGTGGTCCCGTTGAACTTGAAGTCGGTCGATCCCGAGTACGTCCGCAGCCTCATGCACACTCGGCCCGGCAAGCCCTACGACGACGCGACCGTCAACGAGGACGTGCGGCGGCTGCTCAATACGCAACTCTTCGTCCCCGGGTCGGTCAGCATCTCGACGAGTTTCACGGCCGACAAGAAGAAGGTCACCGTCTTCGTCAAGGTCCAGGAACTAACGGGGGTCGTCAAGGAGGTCGTCTACCACGGGGCACAGCACCTGTCGGCGGACGAGTTGACCGACCTGACCAACGTCCGCCGCGGCGCGCCGATGAACCCGAACGCCAACCAACTCGGCCGCACGGCGATTCAGAACAAGCTCCGGGAGGACGGCCGGTACTACGCCACCGTCGATCTCGTCGAGGGGGGCAAGATCACCGACGCGCGGGTCGTGTACAACATCGTCGAGGGGCCGGTCGTCCGCGTCCGGGCGATCGAGTTCCGGGGCAACGCGGCGGTCATCGGCGGGCGGCTCCGCACCCAGGTCGTGAGCGGGGCGGCGCTGATGCCGCACCTGGTCACGGTCCTGTCGCCCAAGCTCAACCCGTCGTCCGTCGAGGAGGACAAGAAGAAGATCATCGCGTACTACCACCGCCTCGGGCACATCAACGCCAGCGTCCGCGAGGACGTGGTGGCGTCCACCAACAGCGTGGCCGAGGTGACCCTCGTGTACCACATCGACGAGGGCCAGGCGTACACCGTCCGGGACGTGCGGATCGACGGCAACAACACCTTCACCGAGAAGCGGCTGCGGACCGTCACGGCCATCAAGACCGGCGAGCGGTACGACGCGGACGTGGTCCAGGCGGACGAGAAGCGGATCGAAATGCTGTGCGGGAACGCCGGCTACCGCACGGTCGTGATGACCCAGAAGTACGCCGTGCCCGACCGGCCGGGGATCGTGGACGTCCACTACCACGTCGTCGAGCAGAACAAGGAGCCGCGGCGGGTCGGCCGCATCGACATCGTCGGCAACACCAGTACGCAGCAGAGCTACATCCTGCAACAGCTCGGCTTCTTCCCCGGGCAAATCCTCCAGTACCCGCAACTCGAAGCGGCCAAGTTCAACCTGATGCGGACCAACATCTTCGACAACGTCGACGACCCGCCCCGCGTCGAGGAAATCCCGCGCGAGAACGACAACGGCTTCTCGGACATCCGCGTCACGGTCAAGGAGACCCGCACCGGCATGTTCTCCGTCCAGGCGAACGTGAACTCGGACGCCGGGGTGAACGGGTCGATCGTGCTGAACCAGCGGAACTTCGACATCCTCCGGGTGCCGACGAGCCTGGACGACCTGTTCCAGGGCAAGGCGTTCATCGGCGGCGGCCAGGAGCTGCGGGTCGAGGCGACGCCGGGGACGATCTTCCAGCGGTACGCGGTGACCTTCCGCGAGCCGTACCTGTTCGACTCGCGGTTCGGCCTGACGCTCAGCGCGTACTACTTCAACCGGGCCTACGCCGAGTACCACGAGGACCGGTACGGCATCCGCCCGACGATCGACTACCGGTTCACGGACAGCAACATCTGGCGGGCGCACGCGTCGGCCCGGGTCGAGGGCGTGAACGTCCACGACATCCCGTCGTGGGCCACCCCGGCGATCACCGCCGACGCGGGCCGGGCGTTCGTCCTGGGCCTCCGCGGCGGCCTGACCCGGGACACCCGGGACAACCTGCTCATGCCGACCTCGGGCAGTATGCTCGACATCTCCGTCGAGCAGGTGCTGGGCACGTACCAGTTCCCGGTCGGCACGGTCGAGGCGACCAAGTACTTTACGACGTGGGAGCGGAAGGACGGGAGCGGCCGGCACGTGTTCGCCAACCGGGCGCAGGTGACGGCGATGGGCGGGAACGCCCCGGTGTTCGAGCGGGTGTACGCCGGGGGCATCCGCAGCTTCCGCGGGTTCAGCTTCCGCGGCGTCGGCCCGTACGAGAACAACCTGAACGTCGGCGGCACGTTCGCCGGGATCGTCAACCACGAGTACCTGATCCCGCTGACGGCGAACGACAAGCTGTACTTCGCCGCGTTCGTGGACCACGGCACGGTCGAGCAGAGCGTGACGATCAAGGACTACCGGGTGTCGGTCGGGGTCGGCCTGCGGATCGCCGTCCCCGCCCTCGGCCCGCTGCCGATCGCCCTGGACTTCGCCGTCCCGGTCATGAAGGGCGTG
Source organism: Fimbriiglobus sp. (assembly GCA_025362195.1). Lineage (GTDB taxonomy): Bacteria > Planctomycetota > Planctomycetia > Gemmatales > Gemmataceae > Fimbriiglobus. Next base: position 9,305 of record JANYHV010000213.1, read on the forward strand.
TACGACAACAAGCAACTCTTCAGCTTCTCGATGGGCTGGGGCTTCGGCCAGTAACCCCCGGCGGACGGACGGCCCGAACCTTCCCGGCGGTCGGCGTGTCTTCGCCGGAAAGTCCCGGGAGGTGCCGCGGTGAACGTCGTCAATTTTTACAGCGTCGGCGACGAGTTCGGCGAGTTCTCGAACTTCGCCCTGTACCCGATTTCGCTCGACGGCGAACGCTGGCCGACTTCGGAGCACTACTTCCAGGCCCAGAAATTCGCAGACGAGGCGTACCGCCAGAAGGTCCGCAAGGCCAACTCCCCGATGCTCGCGGCCCGCCTCGGCCGGGACCGTAAGCAGACGTTGCGGCGCGACTGGGAGTCGGTCAAAGTCGGCGTGATGCGGTCGGCGGTGCTGGCCAAGTTCACCCAGCACGCCGACCTGCGCGCGCTCCTCCTCTCGACCGGCGACGCCAAGCTCGTCGAGCACACGGAGAACGACGATTACTGGGGCGACGGCGGCGACGGAAGCGGTAAGAACATGCTCGGCCGCCTCCTGATGCAGGTCCGTGAAACCCTGCGCGAAGGGGCGGACGGTTGAATCCCCGAGCAGCGCTTCGGACAATAGCCGCCGGCGCTTGGGAAAGGAACTCGTAGCAATGCTCGTCGTCGAACCGTACTCGGAGCAGGTCGCCGGGTGGCCCAAGGACGGCCGGCACGTCCTCGCGCAGTTCGACGACGAGACCGTCGTCGTTTACCAGGCGTACTGCCCGGCCATCGGCCGGTTCGCCATCGAGAACGGGGTGCTGGGCGGCGAGTTCAGTTACTCGCGCATGAGTTGGGTGAAGCCCAACTTCCTCTGGATGATGTATCGCTCCGGGTGGGGCACCAAGGAGAACCAGGAGGTCACGCTCGGGCTGCGCGTCCGCCGGACCTTCTTCGACGGCCTGCTCGCCACAGCGGTGCCCTCGTCGTGGGACGCCGGCGAGTTCGCCACGCCTGCGGACTGGTCGAAGGCGGTCGCCCGGTCGGCCGTGCGCGTGCAGTGGGACCCCGACCACAGCCCGGCCGGCGGCAAGCTGGCACGCCGGGCCATTCAACTCGGCCTCCGCGGCGACGTGCTCGAAGCCTTCGGTCAGCGCGAGTTGGTCGAAGTCCTCGACCTGACGGCGTTCGTCGCGGAGCAGCGCGAGCGGTTGGCGGCCGGCGGCGTCTCGGCCCTGGTCACGCCCCGCGAGCGCGTCTACCGCCCGGCCGACCCGGCGATCGCGGCCCGCCTCCGGCTCGATTAGAACCGTCAGTCACCTCGTCCGCGGCGCTCTGGGCAAACTGGACCGACCGGCGGGCGGTGCCCGTGAGCATTTCGCCGGCGGGTATGAAGGTTGCTGTCCCCAGGACGGCGACGCCGACCGGCGTACACTTCGTCACCGCGGGTTCGGACCGGCGGGGTCGAGTTTGCCGGCTGTCTCAGTTGGACGCCGGCGGCGGGTGGCGAAAGCGGCCGACCCGGGAAGTGGTCGCCGGCCGGGTTGACCGCCCCGCCGATACGGAACGAGACGACGTTCCCAACCCACGGAGGCCACGGCATGGCACGGAAGCTCACCCTACTCGCGTTCCTCGCGGCCGTCGGCTGCCAGAACTACGACAAGCCCCGCGACCTGCGCGACAAGCCGCGGCCGAACCTGTCGCAGTTCGAGCCGGAGGAGCAGGAGCGGCGCATCCGCGGCCGGTACAGCATCCCGCAAGACGACCGCGCCGTCGGCCCGAAAACCTTCATCGACCGCGGCACCCCGGTCGGCTGGTAATGAAGAATTGCGGATTGAAGATTAAAGATTGAAACCCGGAACCTGCGGGCTTGTTTTCATTCCGAAATTCCAAATCCGCAATTCTTGATTACTCCTGGAGGTACAGCGCCCGGCCGCACTGGGGGCAGCAGATGAACGCGCCGCCCAGCAGGCTCGTCTTTTGCTGCTCGGTCAGGCTCGTTTTGCAGTTCATGCACGTCCGGCCGTGGACCGGGGCCAGGCCGTCCGGGCCGTACCCTTTCACGATGCGGTTGTACTGGTTGCGGTGCTCCGGCGGGATTTTCGCCTCGGTCGCTTCCAACCCGGCCAGCGACTCGACCTGATCGGCCTGGAGGCGGGCCAACCGCTCGGCCGCTTCGACCTGTTGCCGCTGAAAGGTCGCCTGCGCGTCGGCCCACTTCTTCTCGACGGCCGGGATCGCCGCCGTCCGTTCTTCGACTTCCCCCAGTGCCGTCAAGATCGCGTCCTCGAACTCGCTCTTGCGGGCGGTCGCGGTGGCGATTTCGACGTTCTTGGCGTCGAACTCCTTCTTCGACGTGGCGCTGTTCAGGTCGGTCTGCACCTTCAGAAGGCGCGTCTCGGTCGTCTTCAGGCTGCCCTCGTCGTCCTTCTGCTTGAGCTTCCACCGCTTGATGGCGTCGTGGTGCTCCTTGTGCGCGGCGTCCTCGTCGGCGAGCGCCTCCTGTTGGATTTTGAGGACGCGCGGCCCGAGGTCGATTTCGGCCTGGAGGTCGCGGAGGTGCCGCCGCAGCCGGTGGCACTCGCGTAAAACGGGGGAGACGGACTGGCTCATGGTGCGACAAACCCCCGGCGGCGAGCGCGGACTGGACGTGACGCCGTCATTAAACGGAAAGTCCCGCGGGCGGACCGGGCGGAACCGCCGGCCGGGCCGCTATCCTGAGCGCATGACGCACTTCGCCGCCGAAACGCACGCCGCCCGCGCCGCGCAAATCTCGTGGGCGGCGCGGCCCCTGGCCGACCGCCTCCGCCCCGTCCGCGAACTGCGCGCCCTGCTCGTCGAGCGCCGCGCCACCCTCACCGCCGCGATCGAGGCCGACGTCGAGCGACCGCCGGCCGAGGTGACGGCGACCGACCTGCTGCCCAGCGCGTCCGCGTGCAAGTACCTGCTCACGGACGCCCGGCGCATCCTGAAGGACCGCCGCGCCGGCCGCACGCCGCTCTGGCTGATGGGGTCCACCGACGTGGTCGTGCGCCGGCCGCGCGGCGTCGTCGGCGTCATCGGCACCTGGAACTACCCGCTGTTCTTGAACCTCGTCCCGGTCGTCCACGCGCTCACCGCGGGCAACGCCGTGCTGTGGAAGCCGAGCGAGAACACGCCGCGGTTCGCCGCCGCGTTCGCCGACCTGTTCGCCGCCGCCGGCTACCCGCCGGGCCTGGTGCAGACCCTGCCCGCGACCCGCGACGCCGGCCCGCACCTGGCCGAAGCCGACATCGACTTCTTGCACTTCACCGGCTCCGAAGCCGTCGGTCGCAAGCTGGCGGCGCGGCTCGGCGACCGGCTGATCCCGAGTGTGCTGGAACTGTCCGGGTGCGACGCCCTCGTCGTCCTGCCGGACGCGAACGTCCGCCTCGCGGCCCGCGCCGCCTGGTACGGGCTGACGCTCAACAAGGGGCAAACCTGCCTGGCCGTGCGGCGGATGTTCGTCCACGCCGACGTTCGCGCGGCGTTCGTCGCGGAACTGCGCGCCCTCGCCGCCGCGTCCCGGCCCCAGCGGCTTTTGCAGCCGGGGCAGGTCGCGCAGGCGCACCGGTTGCTCGCCGAAGCGGCCGGCCGCGAGACGGTCGCGGCCCCCGGCACGCCCGGCGACCGCGAGTTCGCGCCGACCGTGGTCCTCGACGCGACGCCAGACCTCGGGGTCTGCCGGGAAGCGATCTTCGCCCCGCTCGCCGCGCTGCTGACCTTCCGCACGACGGACGAACTGCTCGCCCTCGACGCGCAGTGCCCCTACGGCCTGGGCTGCTCACTGTTCAGCGCGGGGACGTTCGTCGACGTGCCCCGGCTGCGCGTCGGCGTCGTGACGCGGGGCGACGCGATCGTCTCGACGGCCCACCCGGCGACGCCCCTGACCGGCCGCGGCGCGTCGGGCTGGGGAGCGACGCAGGGGGACGAAGGGCTACTCGAAATGACGGTGCCGCAGGTCCTTTCGACCCGGTCCGGGAGTTTCCGCCCGCACCTCGACGCCGGCCTGGACCCGATGCCCGGGGACGGCGCGATCGTCGAAGGCATGCTCCGCCTGACCCACGCCCGCGGCCTCCGCGAGCGGGCACGCGGCTTGACGCAAATGGTCCGCGGCGTCTGGGCCGTCCGCAAGCGCTGACGGCGGAGCCGTTACAGCGCCCACGGCCAGGCGTCGGGCGGGAGGAGGCCGACGAGGCGGCGGTAGAACGGGAGCGCCCAGTCGGGCACGAGGCGGGAAAAGCTCGACCGGCGGGTCTCGCCGACGACGACCTCGTCGGACGCTTGCAGGATCACGTTCGAGCGGTGGTCGTGGTCCAGCACGATCGCCTCGGCGTCCACGCGGAACGCCTCGGGCTTGCCGCCGGTGGCGACGTTCGACCGGAGCACCCGCACGTCGCGCAACTCGGCCGACCCCGGCTTCATCGCCCCGGCCCGCCAGAGGAATTCGAGCACCGGCTCGGGGCCGCGGAACGGCATCGTCCGCCGGAGTTTGTTCTCCGGCCCGGTGACGTAAACCCGGCCGGCGCGGTAATCGGCCAGCACGACGGTCACCCGCGCCGGCTCGACCTTGGCCGCCTCGGCGACGGCAGCGCGGGCCGCGTCGAGGGTCTTGCCCTGGACGTGCGGGCTGCCGGCGTCGCCCAGCGGCACCCGGCCGTCCAGGCCGACGCTCACGGCGCAGTCCCACTCGGGGCGGTCCGGGAAGGCGACTTCGAGCACGTCCCCGCACCCCAGCGCGTACCCGGCTTCGCCCAGGGCGCACGCGGCGTCGGCCGGGAGTTGCGGGGCGAGCGGCGGCGGCCGACGGCACAGCCGGGTTTCGGTACACCCGGCGAGCCAGACGACGAGGACGGCGCAGAGCGGGGAGTGTTTCACACCAGTCGAATCGACCGGCGGCCGCGGCGGACTTCAACGATTGTGCCGGCGGCGACGCGAGTTACACCTTGACAAGGATCGCGCCTTCGCCGTTCTTCAGCGTGACCGTGCGGGCCGGGCTGCCGAGGCTGCCGTCGGCCTTCAGCGGGCGGTACAGGCCGTCGAGTTGGTGCGTCGTGCCGGTGTTCGCGTCCGTCGTCCCGGTCTTGCCGCGGGTGTACGAGAGCGGCTTGTACAGGACCAGGGCGTTGTCGTACCGCCGCTGGTGGACCTTGTACGCCAGGGCACTGTTCGCCGGGTCGAGGCCGGACGTCAGGACGCTCTCGTCGCCGCGCGGCTTGCCGATGTTGAAGGTCGCGGCCTCGATCCAGTGCCGCTTCCAGGTCGTCGCCGGCTCGTTGCCGCCGTTCACCATGAGGAACGACAAATTGGGGTCGGCCAGCGTGTAGTACATGGCCAGGGTGGCGAGTTGCATGCGCGGGTCGTTGGCGTCGGTGCCGCCGGTCGGCAGGCTGTCGAGGATTTCGTACGCCTTGCCGCCGGCGAGTTGGCGGCGGGACTTCAACATCGCGGCCAGGTCGTCGTACTGGACGTGGTTGGCGCTCAGCGGCCGGAGGGCGAACTCTTCGAGGGACGACACGCCGTTGCGGAAGATCGGGTCGGACGTGCCGTTGCCCCCGGCCGTGTTGGCGATGATCCACTTGCCGGTGGTTTGCAGGCGGCGGTTGATCGTGCCGAGCAGGCTGCCGTAGTCGTCGGCGTAAGCGTCGAGGCTCTCGCGGATCGTGCCCGGGTCTACGGCGACGCGGCCGACGCTGTTGTCCACGAAGAAGCCGTCGGCCAGCGGCTGGGACGCGATGAACCGGGCGTGGTAGTCGGCCGCCCAGGCGCGGAAGCCGGGGTTGCCGACGTTCGTGGCGTACCGGAGCGGCCCGTAGTTCGGGTAGAAAATGCGGCTCTCGTAGGCGAACCGCGCGTCGAACCCCGGCTTGCGGCGGCCGTACTCGGCGTCCGACAGGTACCCGTCCCCGTCCCGGTCGGCCGTCTTGTCGAAGGCCGGGATCGTCTGGTTCGGCGTGTAGTCCCGGCCGAGCACCGTGCGGGCGACCGGGGCGACCCCGGCCCCGGTGGTGGCCATGCGCACGTAGAACAGGCGGGCGCTGCCGCCGACGCTCGCCGCGGCCCAGTCCTTGGGCGGGTCGAAGGTGATCCGGCCGTCCCGCTGCAACCCCCCGGTCCCGTCGGCCAGCGTGGCCAGGCGCGACCACTGCGTCGGCTCGCCGGCGGAGTTCACGCGGCTGACGTACTCCCACTGGCCGGCCCACCCGGGGCCAGCGCCGGTCGCCAGATCGACGTTGATCTCGCGGAACTTTTCCAGGTACCCGAGGGCCACGCTGCCGCCCTTGGCCGCGAACGCGAGCGTCTTGTTCGGGTTGCTCGCGTCCCGGGTCAGGTCGTCGGCCGTGGCGTCCGCCGGGCCGTCGGTCCGGGACACGCCCCAGAAGCGGTTGACCGGGACGGACGACGCGCTCGCGCCGTTGAACCCGGTCGCCCTGGCCGCGTGGTAGAAGGCCCCCTCGCGGTCCTGGCGGGTGCGGTCGGCGAAGTCGTTCCAGTCGGTGATGAGGCCGAGGTAAATGTTCGACACGTTCGTGTACACGAACTGCGGCGTCCGGTTGTTCGCCGCCGCGACGTCGTCCAGGTACGCCAGGTTCGGGATGACCAGGTCGATGCTGTTGCGGAGCAGGCTCTGCTCGAATTCGCCGAACGGCGTGCCGTAGTACGCCAGGTTCGCCAGGCGGATCCACGAGTAGTTCCGGGCGACCGCCGGCAGCGCCGGGTTGCCCGGGACCGGGGTCACGACCGGCGGCGTCACCGGCGGCCGGGGCGACACGGGGGGTACGACCGGCGGGGTGACCGGCGGCCGCGGCGGCACGGGCGGCACGACCGGCGGGGTGACCGGGCCGGGCAAGTCCTCGCCCGGGTTCCGGGGCGTCGTCGGCTTGTCCGCCTCGGTCGGGATCGTGCCCGGCCGGGAGGCCCGGTCGGGGGCCGTGGTGACGATGAAGTTGTCGAACGTGAGTTGCCCGGCGTACCCCGTCCCGCGCGTCAGCCCGACCGAACTGCCGGCCTTGATGACGCCGTCGGTCACGGTCATGGCGAACGCCGGCAGGAGGCCCCAGGTGCCGTCGGCGTTCAGGTACTGGCCGGTGTCCGACCGGAACACCTGGACGCGCAACTTGTCCCCGTTGAGGACGAGCGACGCCTGCACCCACAGGCCGCTCAGCCACTCCTTCGACTTGATCCTGCCCAGGCTGACTTCCCGCCCGCCGACGGTCCGCGTCAGGTTCACTTCGAGGCCGCGCACCACGGTCACGCCGTAGGCGGTTTCACTCGCCGACGCCACGTTCGACCCGCGGGCGAAGACGCCGGCCGGGATCAGGCTGTCGAGCAGGATCGACGACGACACCTGCACGTCCGCCGCGACCGCCCGCGTCAGCCAGGCGCGGGCCTCGGTCGTACTCCCGGCGTCCAGCCGCAGGGTCTCGTCGGCGACCGTCGTGGCCGTCAACTTGCCCGGCCCGGACGACCACTGCGACCACCCGGCCGGCAGCCCCGCGCCCGGCCGGCTGAACCGCTCCTCGGCGATCGGGACGGCCACCGGCGGGTTGGCCGGGCCGACCCGCAGGCTGTCGAAGGCCACGTCCCCGGCCGTCTGCCCGCCGCGGGCGAACCCGACCTGCCCGGCGCTCCGGATGGCCCGGTCGGTCACGTCGATGGCCGCCGTCCGCTGTCGGGTGTACGCCCCGTCCCGGCCGAGGTACTGGTTCGAGTCGCCCCGGTGGAAGAAGACTTTGACGTTGTCCCCTTCGGCCCGGACGCTCACGGTCACCCACCGGTTGCTCAGGTAGTCGGGCGTCTTGACGCGGCCCAGGACCGTCGCCACGCCCTTGTCCACCCGGACGAGTTGGACCTCGGCCCCGCGGACGACGTTGACCCCGTAGTAGCTCGGCGTCGGCGTGTTCAGGTTCTGGCCGCGGACGTAGAGTTGGGCCGACGCGGTCGAGTTGAGGAAGACGGCGGCGGACGTTTCGATGTCCGCCGAGTACCCGTTGGTCAGCCAGGCGCGGGCCGTCCCCCCGGTCGGCACGGTGCCGACGAGTTGGCCGGCGTCGCCCAACCCGCCCAGGGTGTTGACGGCGAAGTCCCGGGAGCCGTCGCTGCTCCACTGGGACCAGCCCTGGGGCAGGCCGGCGTTCGGGCCGCGCTGGAACGCCTCGACGAGCCACGGCGAACCGGACAGCAGTTCGCGCGGCTCCAGGGCTTCAATCGACGAAGACAGTGGCCGCGGAATTTGCGGGTCGCTCATGGGGCTGGACCTTCCGTGGTCGCGGCGGGGCACCGAAAGCCGGATTCCCGCCGGGGCGAACAATACCCGGCCGGTTCGTGGTGTCAACGGAAATCGACGCCGACTCAAGTCCGCGGGGGAATCGGCCGACACACCGTTCCCCAAATCCCCGCGCCCCGCGCCGGCCGGGGTTGCACCGGACGCCGCGGGCCGGCACAGTAGGCGGGAGAGTTCGCCCGAACTCGCGTCCGCCCCGAGAACACCCCCGCCCATGCGCTCCCGAATCCCGCAGCTCGACGGCCTCCGCGGCCTGGCCATACTCCTGGTCCTCGGCTGGCACCTCGTGGCGACCCCGCTCGACGCCCGGACCGGGCCACTCTCCCTCGCCTGGGCCGGGGTCGATCTGTTCTTCGTCCTGTCCGGGTACCTGATCGCCGACATCCTGCTCAAAGCCCGCCCGGCCGCCAACTACTTCCGCGTCTTCTACCTCCGCCGCGCCTGCCGCCTGCTGCCGCTCTACGCTCTGGCCCTCTTGACCTTCGTCGCCGCCCGCGGGCTGCTGGCCGACCGGCCGGTGTTCGCCCCGCTGTTCGAGCCGGACCGGCCGCCGGTGTGGGCCTACGCCGCCTTCACGCAGAACTTCGGCATGGCCTGGTCCGACACCTTCGGCCCCGGCTGGCTGGCGGTGACCTGGTCGCTGGCCGTCGAGGTGCAGTTCTACCTGGTCTTGCCGGTCCTGGTCCGCTACGCCCGACCGTCGGTTCTACCCGTGGTCGCCGTCGGCAGCCTGCTTCTCGGGCCGCTGGTCCGCGGCGCGCTCCCGCCGGTCGCCGGGTACGTCAGCCTCGTCGGCCGGGCCGACAGCTTCTTCGCCGGCGTGCTGATCGCTTACACGTTGTGGCACCCGGCCTGGTCGCGGCTCGCGCACGCGCACCGGCCCCTGGTCAAGGCGGCGTTCGTGGCCTTCGCCGTCGGGGTCGGCCTCATGTCCGTCCGGCCCGAGGCGTTCGGCGCGGTCACCCCGTGGTACGGCACCTTCACGCACACCTGGCTCGCCCTCACCTTCGCGCTCGCCTTGTTGCTGACCCTGACCGACGACCGCAGCCGGGTGACGCGGGTATTGAGCCTGTGGCCGTTGCGGCAACTCGGGACGATTTCGTACGGCGTCTACCTGACCCACCAGCCGGTCCACCGCCTCGCGTTCGGGTTCGCCACCGGCGCGGAGCCGGCGCTGGACACCCCGACCGACGCGGCGATTACGCTGCTCGCGCTGGTCCTCACGCTCGCGCTGTCCGGGCTGCTGGCGGTGACCGTGGAGCGCGGGTTCATCGCCTTGGGCCGCCGCGCCCGCTACACTGACCGCGTCGCCGTGCCCCTGACGGACACCCCGCCGCCGGCCTGGCGGGCCGCCGCCCCGGCCGCGGTGACATCCCGCTGACACTGGACCGGACCGCATGGCCGCCGACCCGCTCTGGAACGTGCCGAACCTGCTGTCGCTGTCCCGGTTGCCGCTGGCCGTCGTCCTGTTCGCGTGCATCACGCGGGAAGCCTGGGCCGGCGGGCTGGCGGTCTTCGCCGTCGCGGCGGTCACCGACTGGGCCGACGGCTGGTGGGCCCGCCGGTACGGCCCGCTGACGGCGATCGGCCGGAACCTCGACCCGCTGACCGACAAGGTGCTCGTCGCCGGCGCGTTCATCTACCTGATCCCCGTCGAGGGGGCCGGCGTCGCCCCGTGGATCGCCACCGTCGTCGTGGCCCGGGAACTCCTCGTCACCGGCCTGCGCGGCATCGTCGAGGCGACCGGTCAGACGTTCGGCGCGGACTGGTTCGGCAAGGCCAAGATGGTCCTCCAGTGTGCCGTCGTCCTCGGCGTCCTGCTCGTCCTGACCCTGCGCGACCGCGGCCACCCGACCGCCGCCGCCGCGCTCGCCCCGGTCCAAACCGCCCTGATGGCGGCCATGCTCGCGGCGACCGTCGGCAGCGCCGCCCAGTACGCCGTCAAGGCCGCCCGGCTGTTGCGCGAAGGTTAGCCCGACGCGCCAGCGAAGGACGCGCGGAGACTCCCACGGGTGCTGAACTGAACTCCCCCACCCGCGGTGACTTCCCGCGTCCCTCGCTGGCGCGTCGGGCTAACAAATCGACTCGCTTCGGGGTAGGATGAAGGTACGGCAAACGAACTCACCACGACCGCCCCCACGACCGTCGATCTCGCCGGGTTGCCGGAATCGGTCGTGCGACAGGTCAGGCACCTCGTCGAAGAGGCCCGTCAGAAACAGGCTGAAACTCCGCCCCCGGCCGCTAACGGGGCGGGGGCGCGTCCTCCGCTTTTGGGCCGCTTCGCCGACCTCGGGTTTTCCTTCCCGAAGGACGACCTCGACCAGGCCCAGCGCGAGGCGTGGGCCGGCTTCCCGCGCGACCTCGCCGAATCGACCGGCGGATGAGCGACGTTCTCGCCGACACTCACGCGATCCTCTGGTACCTCTTCGACCCGACCCGGCTGTCTGCATCAAGGCCGCGCGGCTGTTGAAGGCAATCCCGGCGAGCGGCGGTCCGTAAGGCCGCCGGTCCGGCCCGGAATGCGAGTGACGGCCCGATGCATGCGCCTACAACTTCAACCACAATGTAACCACCCATTCCAGGCTGGACCGGCGGCCTCACGGACCGCCGCTCGCCGGGACCCTTCCACGCCCTTGAGGACCACGCCCATGCCGCTCGGCTTCGCCATCGTCGGTTGCGGGATGATCGCCGAGTACCACGCGCGGGCGCTCGCCGAAATTCCCGAGGCGGCCGTCGTCGCGCTCGTCAGCCGCGGGGGCGGCGGGGCGGCGGGCTTGCAGGCGAAGCTCGGCTTGAGCGTGCCGGTCTTCGCCACCGTCGAGGAGGCCGTCGCGCACCCCGGCGTCGATGTCGTCGTGGTCACGACGCCGTCGGGGGCGCACCTGGAGCCGGCGGTCGTCGCGGCGGGGGCGGGCAAGCACGTCGTCGTCGAGAAGCCGCTGGCGCTGACCGTCGCCCAGGCCGACGAGTTGGTAACGCTCGCGCGGAAACACGACCGCCTGCTGGTGGCCAACCTGATGCAGCGGTACAACCCGCTCGTCGCCGCCGTCGGC
>JANYHV010000242.1 GCA_025362195.1 Fimbriiglobus sp.
CGGGGCGTCCTTGATCTGGTGCTGCATCAGCTTCTGCGTCGTGTTCCCGCGGAACGGCGGCTTCCCGGTCACGAGCGTGTAGAACGTCGCCCCCAGGCTGTAAATGTCCGTCCGGATGTCCAGGTCCGAGGCGTTCATCGCCTGCTCCGGCGAGATGAAGTCGGCCGTCCCGACCACTGCGCCCTTGTCGAACACTTCGGTGACCTGGTCCTCCGTCTCCTCCGACCGGGCCAGGCCCATGTCGAGGATCTTGAGCGTCCCGTCCTTCGCCAAAATCAGGTTCGCCGGCTTGATGTCCCGGTGGATGAACCCCTTCTGCGACGCGTGCTCCAACCCCGCCGCCGCTTGCAGCACGTACTCCACCGCCCGCCCGCAGGCGACCGGCCCGCCCGCGGTCAGCATCTGATCGAGGGTCTGGCCCTCGACGTACTCCATGACCAGGTAGTGCGTCTCGCCGAGTTGGGCCACGTCGAAGATGCGGACGATGTTCGGGTGGTCCAAAGCCGCCGCCGACCGCGCCTCGCGCAAGAACCGCTCGACGTTGACCTTGCTCGTCGCCCCTTTTTCGCCGGCCGCGAGGACCTTGATGGCGACCGGCCGGCGGAGGGTCTCGTGCTGGGCGAGGAAGACCGACCCCATGCCGCCCTGGCCGATCTGGTCCCGGATGACGTACGCCCCGAGGCGGAACCCGCGGTACTTGCCGGTCAGCAGCACCCGGGCCTGGAACGTAGTGAGCAGGCCGTGCTTGATGAGGTGCGCGGCCGCCCGACTGGGCTCGTCGGGGACCGGCGGGATCGCCTCCAACCTCGACTCCAGCTCCGATTCGGGCCAGATGCGACTCTTCTTGAGGAGGTCGAGCAGGTCGAGCGTGCAGGACGGGGTCGCGGCAGCCATGGGCGGACCAGGGGATAGGGGTGAGGTCTGGCGGTCGCCCCTACCGTAGTTCGCCTTCGGCGGCTGTGTTAAACAAACGGGAAGAATCCTGCCAGACTGAGGTCTGGTGCTCTGAGTTCGCGCCGGTCACGACCCCGGTTCACTCCACCGCTTCAGTAATCGGTGCTCGACCCCGAGTTGGTCGCAAACTCGGCCGACCACGAAATCGACCATGTCCGCGATCGACTGGGGGTTCGTGTAGAACGCCGGCATCGCCGGGAGGATCACCGCCCCGGCCTCGGCCGCCGCCGTCAGGTTGCGCAACTGGATCAGCCCGAGCGGCGTTTCGCGGGGCACGAGGACGAGCTTCCGCCGCTCCTTCAGGTGAACGTCGGCGGCCCGGTGGATCAGGTTCTCCGACAGGCCGTGGGCGACGGCCGCGACGGTGCCCATGCTGCACGGGCAGACGGCCATGCCGGCCGTGAGGAACGACCCGCTGGCGATGCCCGCCTGGAAGTTGCGGAAGTGGTGGTACTTCAACCGCGACAGGTCGAGGCCGGCGGCGGCCGGGCCGAGCAGGGCGGCCGGGTCGAACTCGGCCTCGCCCAGGTGGACGGTGCGGCCGAGTTCCGTGCGGACGACTTCCGTCCCCGCCGGACTGACCACGAGGTGGACCGTGCGGCCGGCCCGGAGGCACAGTTCGACGAGCCGCACGCCGTAGGGCGACCCGCTCGCCCCGGTGATTGCCACGACCAAATCCCCGGCGGCCATGCTGAATCCTCGAAGTGGTGCGTGCGGACCGACACGGGAATTGATAGACTCGGCGGTGCCCTTCTGGCACTCGAAACGGGGCGACCGCGTGCGAATCCTGGCCGTGACTCTCCTGGCACTCCTGGCCCCGACCCTGCTCGCGCAGCCGGCCGCGCCGGCCTGGCCGTTCGACGAGTTGACGCTTTTGAACGGGGCGCGGTTCCAGGGCCTGATCCTCAAGGAAACTGCGGCCGCGACGGACTTCCAGGTCGTCGTCCGCAAGCCCGGCCGGCCGACGATGACGCTGACCACGTCGTTCGCCGCGCGGGAGATCGCGGGCGTCAAGCGGCTGGGCGAGGCCGACCGCGCGGCCTTGCAGGCGAAGCTCGCCGAACTCGACCCGCGGGGCGAGGGCGAGCGGAAGCAGATGGAGAGCCTCGACCTGACCGACGCCGGCTGGCTCGACCGGCCGACCGGGGCGCGGCGGTACGCGTCCGAGCGGTTCGTGTTGGTGTCGGGGGCGTCCGAAGAGGTGACCCGCCGGGCGGCGGTGCGGCTCGAACAGATTTACGCCGCGTTCGCCCGCTTCTTCCCGCCCCGGCACGCGCCCGACCGGCCGACGACGGTCGTGCTGGCCGGCCGCGCCGAGGACTACCGTCAACTGCTCGGCCGGAACGCGACGCAGGTGTTGAACGCCGCGATCTACGACCCGGCCGCCAACCGCATCGTCTGCGGCAGCGACCTCCGCGAGTTCGACGAGCAACTCACGGCCAGCCGCGCCAAGCACAAGCTCGGCCGCGCCCGACTCGACGAGTACGAGGCCGAGGTCCGCGTTCTGTACAAAGGGGCCAAGCCGGAACTCGACCGGCACCTCGTCGTCGTCCAGCGGGAGCGCGACCGGCTCCGCGAGGCCGACCGGCAGAACCTGATCGCGTTCGACCGGGCGACCCGCCGGCTGTTCGCCATCCTGTACCACGAGGCGTTCCACTCGTACATCGCCACCAGCGTGTACCCCCCGGCGACGGCCGCCGAAGTCCGGGCCGGGCGGGGGCCGGGCGAGTTGCCCCGCTGGCTCAACGAGGGGCTGGCCCAAATCTTCGAGACGGCCGTGGTCGAGGCCGGCGAATTGCGCGTCGGCCACGCGGACGCCGAGCGGTTGGACCGGGCGCAGGCGATGTTCCGGGCCAAGCCGCCGGGCGTGGGCGAAGTCTTGCGGGCCGGCCCGGAGCAGTACCTGGCCGCGCACTCGGGCCAGAAGTCCGACGCCAGCCGGGCCTACCTGATGTCCTGGGCGGTGACCTTTCACCTGACCTTCGAGCGGCGCAACCTGGGCACCGCCGAGTTCACGACGTACCTCGAAGCGGTGAACGCCGGGGGCGACCCGGTGGCCGCGTTCGAGGCCTGGGTCGGCCAGGACGTGCCCGCCTTCGAAGCCGAACTCCGCGACACGATCCTCCGGCTCACCCCCGACGGCACCCTCACCCCGAAGCGGCCTTAACCCGGGACCTGCGTGTCGTTGATCCCGTCGAACGCCACGGGCTTCGACAAGGTTTTCGGCTCCGCCGCAGGCGAACGTTAGCCCGACGCGCTAGCGAGGGTGGACCGGTCGAGGGCAAGGTGGCGGTCGATGACCGCACGGCCGATGACCCCCAACATTCTCCTCGACCGGTCCACCCTCGCTAGCGCGTCGGGCTAACGCGCCTGCGGCGGAGCCACCGACCCGTTCAAACTCGAAGGTCCGCTTCAACTCGGGACTTGCGGCGGCGGGGCTTCGGGCTTGGGGGCGCGGCCCATCGGGTGCGTCACTTTTTCGACGACCGCGGCCGTCGTCTTGATCGTCTTCGCCACGCCCTTTTCGATCGTCTCTTCGACCGCCTGCGTGACCGCGCCGACCGGCTTGACCAGGGTCGGAATCTCGGCCATGTCCCCGGTCGAGTACTTCCGCGACGTGGCGAACTTGTACAGGAGCAGGCCGATGACGGCGGACAGGATGGCCACGACGATCATCGGCCGGTGCCGGTCCACGGCCTCGACCGCCTCGACGAACTGGTCGGTGAACCAGTACGCCAGCCAGAACAGCAGGTTCACGCCGGGGATGGCGTACAGCATGTCGGCGAGCAGGAAGCGGCGGACCGGCATGCGCAGGATGCCGGCCATCAGGAAGACCGGGGTGCGGATGCCGGGCGTGAGTCGCGCGCCGAGCAGGATCATGATGCCGTACTTGTGGAAGTTCTCCTCGATCTTGGCCTGCTTGTCGGCCGGCAACAGCCGCCGCTGGACCCACGACGACTTGACCAGCCTGCTGCCCCAGACGCGGCCGGTCAGGAAGATGACGCAGTCGCCCAGGACCACGGCGACGATGCACACCGGGAGCATGATCCACCACTTCGTCCCCGGGCCGTCCGGCGGCGCGAGGGAGTACGCCGTGCCGCCGCCGAGCGCGCCGTGCAACAGTTCGGACGGCAGGTCGTTGGCGTCGTGCCCGACCATCGCCCCGGCCGTGACGATCGGAATTTCTTCCGGGATCGGCACCCCGAACCCGGCGAGGATCAGCGTCACGGCGACGCCGGCGTACTTCGAGATCGTCACCGGGTCGAACATCGTCGGGCATCTCCTGTCAGTCGGCGGAACGCCGGCCCCGGAGAAAGATTACGGCATCCGGGCACGCGGGGTCCAGTTCCGGCCGGAATCCTCTGCGAGTCCCGTGCCGAGTTCGACTGCCCGGGCGGGCCGGGACGGCGTACCATGCTACCGGCCGGCCGACCCTCCCCCTCCCGCGCGCGAAAGACCCCGCCCGATGGACGACGACAAGATTCAAGACCCGGTGCCCCCCGCGACCCCCCGCCCGTCCGGCTACGAGACCGCCGTCCTCCCCGAGGCGAACAAGTTCCTCCGCGGGCCGCAGCGGCGCGGGTACGAGTTCGGCCAGGCGGTGAGCGTGTTCCGGGAGATGATCTACGGGTTCCGCAAGCTGCACTTCGCCGGGCCGTGCGTGACCGTGTTCGGGTCGGCCCGGTTCCCCGAGGCGCACCCGTACTACGCCCTGGCCCGCGAGGTCGGGTCCCGGCTGGCCCGCAAGGGGTTCACGGTCATGACCGGCGGCGGCCCCGGCATCATGGAGGCGGCCAACCGCGGGGCACGCGACGCCGGCGGCCGCAGCATCGGCTGCAACATCGTCCTGCCGCAGGAGCAGTACGCCAACCCGTACCTCGACCAGATGATCGACTTCGAGCACTTCTTCGTCCGCAAGTTGATGCTCATCAAGTACAGCTACGCCTTCATCGTCCTGCCCGGCGGCTTCGGCACGATGGACGAACTCTTCGAGGTGTTGACCTTGATCCAGACCGGCAAGCTGCAAGACTTCCCCGTCGCGTTGATGGGCCGCGATTTCTACGCCCCCGGCATCGAGATGATCCACCAGATGGTCGAGCGGCAGACGATCAACGACCTCGACCGCGACAAGCTGATCATCGGCGACGACCCGAAGGACGTCGTCGATCGCGTGACCGAAGTGGCAATGAAGCGCTTCGGCCTGCTGTACGGCGCACAAGCCCAGAAACGCCGCTGGTGGCTGGGCGAGTGACGTTACGGTTTCGGCTTTTGTTGCGGGGCCGGCTTGACAAGATTGTCCTTGATCGGCCCGCACAGTATCACCGCTCGACGGGTGTAACCTTCTGGAATCTCGAGGCTGAAGAGCTTCGCGTCCAGTGCCTCGCCGTAAACGTAATCGGAGGTACTGGTCGATGCGGGCGGGCCGTGGCACTTCATTTCCGACCGCAGGGGCAGTTGCCGCTCCGCGTCGAGCCAGTAGGTGATGTCCCACTTGACATCGAGGTACTCGAAGCCGGCGACTTTGTAGCCAGCCCGCGACTTGCCGCCGATCTCGACGGCCGGAACATTGACCACCTTGTCCTTACCAGCCGGTGACTCCAAAACCCTCTTGACGTTGGCCGCCATCAACTTCACGAAGTCGGGCGTCGGCTTCTCGCCTGGGGCCGGCAGGATGGTCGTGGCGACCTTCTTGACCAGGTCCAGACTTACCGTCTTGGTGCCGTCGGTTACGGCAAGACACGACTCAGACTCAGACCTCGACTTGGCCCCCTCGCCATAAAACTTAGTCACCCGCTTCGCCGGCTCGCCGGGGGCCGGCTTGGCATCCACTTTTGTGATCGTCCACGTAACCGACTTGGCCTCGGCCTGGTTTTCCAACGCTTTCAACAGCGACGCCTGGGCCTCGCCGCCGCCCCACAGGACGCCGACCGCGACCCCGGTCGCCACCAGCACGCCGCAAATCGTAGCGTAACGCATGATTCGTCTCCTCCGTGATTGTCGAACCTTGGCCGCCACCGACGCGGCAACGACCGCCAGCAGCTCCGCCGGTACGTCGGGCACGGTGGTCGCTCTGACCTCAGCCGCCGCCCGATCCACCACGTCCGTCGATCGTGTTGATTCACTCATGGTGTGCGTCCTGGCCCGGGTCGAAGGCCCGGAGTTTGACTCGGAGTTCGGCCCGCGCCCGGTAGACGAGGACGCCGACGTGGTTGGCCGTCCGCCCGAGGGCGGTTGCGGCTTGTTGGTTGGTGAACCCGTCGAAGGCCGTGAGGCAGAACGCCTCCGCCTGGGCCGGGTCGATTTCGGCGAGGGCGTGCCGGAGAGCATCGGCCAGTTCACTCGCTTCCGCCAGCGCGAGCGGGTCGCACTCCCGGCCGGGCGGCTCGTGGACCAACTCCGGGACGGCGTGCCGCTTCCGCGCCCGCAGGCAGTCGAGCGCCCGTGCCGTGGCCAGCCGCGTGATCGCCGCCGGCCAGTCGCGCACCCCTTCGCGGGCGTGCAGCGCGACCGCCCCGGCGAACGCCTTCTGGACGCAGTCGGCGGCGTCCGCGTCGTGGGCGACGAGGCGGTACGCCACGCGCCACGCCAGCGGGCCGAACTCCGTCACGATCGCGGGCCAGTCGGACATACCAACCTGTCGCCGGGGGTGCGGGGGCATTACAAGAAAAGGCCGGGCCGTCGCGTCGGCCTGCGGGGTGTGGTACGATCAGGGTCGATTTTCCCCTCTCCCGAGGATTGCTCCCATGGCACCGTTCACGCGACGTTTGTTCCTCGCCGATGTCGGCCGGGGCATGCTTTCGGCGGGCCTCGGGGCCGGGCTGGCCCTCGAATTCGACCTCGCGCCGGCCCGAGCGGGAGACGAGCCGCCGCCGCTGCACTTCGGCGACCTCGAGCCGCTCGTGGCCCTCCTGCAAGAAACGCCGCCGGAAAAACTGCTGCCGCAAGTCGTCGCCAAGTTGAACGCCGGGACCGGCCTCAAGACGCTGACCGCCGCCGCCGTGCTCGCCAACGCCCGCACCTTCGGCGGGGAGAACTATTACGGCTTCCACGTGTTCATGGCCCTGGCCCCGGCCTACCAGATGGCCGCCGAGTTGCCGGCGGCGCGGGCCGCCCTGCCCGTGCTCAAGGTGCTGTACCGCAACGCGCACTACCTGCACGAAGTCGGCGGGCGGAAGCACGAAGTCTTGCACGCCGGCGTCGTCCCGGCCGGGACCGTCCCGCCCGACGCCCTCCGCAAGGCGGTCAACGCGGGGGACCGGGCGGCCGCCGAGCGGTTGCTGGCCACGTCGGGCAAGACCCCGGCCGACTTGTTGAACGCGGTCCTGTGGCCCGTGGAGGACAACCACGACGTGCATTCGGCCGTCCTGCCGTGGCGGGCGTACTCGGTCCTCGACGTGGTCGGCCGGGAACACGCCGTGACCCTGTTCCGCCAGTCGGTCCGCCAGTGCGCCAAGAGTTGTGAAGGCTCCAAGGGCAAGGAGGCCCAACTGGACGCGGCGCGGGCCGTCGTGCCGCGGCTGTTGGAGGAGCACGTTTTACCCCGGGCCAAGGCCGGCACGAAGCAGGCCGACGACGCCTGGGTCGAGCGGCTGAGCGAAACCGTCTTGGCCTCGACGCCCGAGCAGGCGGGGGAGGCGGTGGCGATGGCCCTGGCCGAGGGGTTCCTGGCCGAGCACGTCGGGGAGGCGATTTCGCTCGCGGCGAACCAACTCGTGTTGCGCCAGGTCGAGAACTGGGCAGGCCGCAACGCTCACGGCCGGCGGACGCACGGCGACTCCCCGGGCGTCCACGCCTCGGACGCGACGAACGCCTGGCGGAACATGGCCCGCGTCGGCAGCCCGCGGCACCAGGCGGCCGGCCTCATCCTCGCGGCGATGGACGCGGCCAGGAGCCACGGCTGGACCCAGCCGGACAAGTCGTCGGGCTACCAGAAGGCTCCGTACCCGCGCCCGGAGGACTTGCACAAGGTCGCGGCGACCGACGCGAAGGTGCTGTTGAAGGAACTGGACGGGGCGGTGCGCGAGAACGACCAACTGCGGGCGATGGCGTTGGCCCAGACCTACGGGTCGCGGCACCACGACGCCCGGCCGGTCTTCGACCTGCTGCTGCAATACGCCGTGAGCGAAGACGGCCGGTTGCACGCGGAGAAGTACTACCGCACCGTGCGCGAGGAGTTCGAGACGACCCGGCCGGCCTTCCGCTGGCGGCAGGTG
The DNA here is from genome assembly GCA_025362195.1 of Fimbriiglobus sp. Lineage (GTDB taxonomy): Bacteria > Planctomycetota > Planctomycetia > Gemmatales > Gemmataceae > Fimbriiglobus. The sequence continues at coordinate 8,169 of JANYHV010000242.1, forward strand.
GCCGCGCTCGCCCGGGTGACGGCCAGCATGTACGGCTTCTCCCAGCAGGACAAGCAAGCCGGCCGCGCCCCCGGGTACGAGGATGCCTGCCGCCTCCTGCGGGTTTAACGTCCGGCCCCTGGCCGCCACCGCAGTGCCGCCGTCAGGCCGGGGGGCAGCGGGTGGACGGTCGGGTGCAGGGCGTGGGCGAGGATTTCCAGACTGTCCACGAGCCGCGGGCCGGGCCGGCTGAAGTAGGCGTTGCCGTCGGTCACGAAGACGCGGTCGGCGCGCACGCACTTCAAGTCGGCGTACCCGGGGTACGTCGCCAGGATCGGCATGTCCTGGAGCGTGCGGGCCGCGTCGAAACCGCACAGGGCGACCATCAGCCACTCGGGATCGACTTCGCGGACCCGCTCCCAGGCGGTCGTCTGGGACGCCAACCCCTCCCGACCGACGGCCTCGACGCCGCCCGCCATCCGGACCAACTCCGGCGACCAGTGGCCGCAGCCGAACGGCGGGTCGATCCACTCCAACAGCACCCCGGCCGGCGGGTCCGCGATCAACCGCGACCGCTCGGCGACCGCGTCCACCCGGGCCTGCAGGCCGGCGATTACCTGCTCCGCCCGGTCCGGGACGCCGGCCGCAGCGCCGACGAGCCGCAGGCAGTCGAAGACCTCGCTCAGCCGCACCGGTTCGAGGTTGACCACCCGCGGCCGGCCGGGCAGCGAACAGGCCGCGGCGGTCACCTCGGCTTCGGCGACGGCGCACACGTCGCACAAGGCTTGCGTGACGAGCAGGTCGGGCTTGAGACGTTCCAGCACCGGCATGTCGAGGCTGTACAACGCCTTCGCGGTCTTGAGCCGCTCGCGGACGAGGGCGTCGATCTCCGCACTACTCGCGTCGTGCGGGATGAGCGTCCGCGTCACCTTGGGCAACGCTTTCACGAACGGCGGGTAGTCGCACTCGTGGGTGACGCCGACGAGTCGGTCGCCCAACCCGAGGGCGCAGACGATCTCGGTGGCACTCGGCAGCAGGGAGACGATGCGCATCGCGGCCTCACGCCAGTTGAGGGTGCGCGGACCGTTCGCGGATCGCCGGGGCGGCCGCTTCCGCCACCCAGACCAGGCCGAACAGCACGGCGACGGTGCCGCAGTCCCCGGCCAGCGAGTTGCGGAAGAACGGGACCGCGGAGAGGTAGCACTCGACCAGGCCCCTGCCCGTGGGCAGGTCGTACACCAGCCAGTTGGCGAAGTTGGTCACGAGGTAGAACTGGACTGCGCCCAACAGCGTCGCCCCGGCCACCCCGGGCACCGTCCGCGAAGTCGCCAGCCAACGGCCGATGAGCACGCTGAGGGCAAAGCTGGCGTACACGAGGGGCAAAAGGACGTGCATTCCGATGAACGCGTCGCTCAGGGCAAGCACGGCGAGCGGCAGGCCGAGGGCGAGCCGCCGGTCGCGGAACATCGCCCCGGCGAAAACCGCCAGACCGCCGACGGCCGTGACGTTGTCCGGGTGCGGCAGGACCCGCGAGGCGACGGCGACGACGACCAGCGTGCCGAGGAGGAGGAAGCGCGGCCAGTTCATGGGGGACTCCGGGGGAGTGTGGGGTGCGGGCAAAAAGGCCGGGCGACGGGTGCCGCCCGGCCCACGGGGGTTAGCGTTAGAAGTCCTTGCCGAACTCGACATCGTTGGTGCCGATGTCCCAGAGGATTTCCTTCTTGCGGACCGCGTCCTGGGCGGCGGTCGTGTACGGTCCGGGCGGGTTGATCGTCGGCGTCCGCGTCTCGACGTGGCCGTCGGCGAAGCAGACGTTGGCGATTCCGTCGTGCCGGAAGTGCGTGTTCGGAAAGCCCTGCGACGGCGCGGACAGGTACCAATTCTCCGTCAACTTGTCGAACGGCGGGCTGAACGGCACGTTGGCCGAGTCGGCGAACGCGATCGTCGCCGAGGTGCCGCGGCGGTTGCTCACCGACACGATGCTCTCGCCCGCCACGTCCCAGTTGCTGAACTGGTCGTTGTACGCGTAGCTGGCGACCGGGATGTCGAACCGGAGGGTGAACTTCGCCGGGTCGAACACCGGACACTGGACGATCGACCGGTTGCCCTCCAGGAACGGCGACAGGATGCCCTTGCTCGGGTCGATGACCCGGGGCGGCCCGACGTTGTCCGTGATGAGGCCGAACCAGAACAGGTTCGTGAACGGGTTGGTCGCCGGCACCTTCATCGACGAGACGGTGAACTTGCCGCCGTTGGTGTCGGCGTGGTTGTGCAGGCCGAGGCCGAGTTGCTTCAAGCTGTTCTGGCACTTGACCCGCGCGGCGGCGGCGCGGACCTTTTGCACGGCCGGCAACAGCAGGCCGATGAGGACGGCGATGATGGCGATGACCACCAGCAACTCGATCAGCGTGAACCCCGAACGGGGGGTGCGGCAACGGGCCGCGTGGGCGGAAACTGGGAACACGAAGGACTCCTGTTCGCCGGGTCGGGCGAAACGAAGTGCCTCCGGAGTACCGGGGGACGGGCGGACAGTGTGTGCGAACCGACGCAAACGGAAATACCTGCCGGCCGGTCGCCTGGGTCCGAGGCACCGAACAACTCACGACAGGCAGGTCTTCTGGCTCACGGTTCGTAACGAGCTTCGGGCGGCCTTCCCGTGACCGGGGTCACAGTGGCGAAGAATGCCCGCGTCTCTGACCGAATACAGCAGCGGCCCTGCGCCGGATTCTCACCGGCTTCCCTTTTCATCGCGGCCCGCCGGAGTGGCGGTCGCGAACCTGTCGGGACGGTGGGATGATACGCAACCGCCTGGGTTCGTCTACGGCCCGAATCGGGTGTCGGGTGTCGGGTGTGGGGTGTCGCAGAGCGACTCCGATGTCCTGGGGAATGCTCCGCGACAACCGGTTCGTTTCCGGTCTGCGACACCCCATACCCGACACCCGACACCCGAATAAACCAACCCGCCCCAAGGAGCCGCCCCGAATGCCCCGCTTCCCCGTCGCCCTAACGTTGCTACTGCTCGCCACGGCGGCGTTATTCCTGACGCGGCTCGGGGACCGGGGGTTGACCTCGGAGGAGGTCCGCTGGGCGACGGTGGCGCGGGAGATGCGGGCGAGCGGCGACCCGGTCCACCCGACGATCAACGGCACCGCCTACTACGATAAGCCGGTCGGCAGTTACTGGCTCATCGTCGCCGCGTCCGGCCTCACCGGCGGCGTCACCGAGACGGCGGCCCGGTTGCCGGCGGCGCTGGCCGGGGTGCTCGGCGTCGGGTTGCTCGTCGGCCTGGCCCGGCGGCTCACCGACGACCGCACGGCCCTGCTCGCCGGGGCGGTCCTGGCGACGAGTTTCGGCTTCGTCGTCTACGCGCGGCGGGCGACGGCCGATGTCGAAACCGTCGTCGGCGTCCTGGCGGCCGTGAGCCTGTACCAGCGCAACGCGGCACGCCCCGGCCGGGCGTGGGTGCTGGTGCTGTGGGCAATCATGGCGGTCACGTCGCTGACCAAGGGGTTGCTCGGCTTCGCCCTGCCGCTGGCGGTGTTGGGTGTCGATACGCTGTCCCTGGCGTTCGCCGGTCGGCGCGAAACCGGCTTCATCGCAGGCTTGAATGCGCACGCCCGCTGGTTCTTCAACCCCTGGACGCTGCTCGCGGTGCCGTTGGCCGTCGCGGTTTACTTCGCGCCGTTTATGTTGTCGTCGGTCGGCGGGCCGGCGGGGGCGGGGACGGCGGACGGGCTGGCGATGGTCTGGCGGGAGAACGTGCGGCGGTTCGTCGCCCCGCACAACCACGTCGGCCCGGTCTACCTGTACGCCGGGGTGATCTTCGTCCTCGCCGCGCCGTGGTCGGCGTTCCTGCCCGCCGCCCTCGTGCCGCCGGTCCGCCGCACGCCGGGGGACCGCTTCGCCCGCGTCTACTTCTGGACGGTGTTCGCCTTCTTCACGCTCGCCGCCTCCCGCCGCAGTTACTACCTGCTGCCGGTCCTGCCCGCCGCCGCGCTTTTGATCGCCGGCACGCTGACGGCCCCGCCGCAAGAGTTGCGCGGCCTCGCCCGGCGACTGCGCGCCGTCGGCTGGGCCGTCCTCGCCGTCGCGGTCGTGGCGTCGGGCATCGCGCTGGTGCCGCCGGCGTGGGTGCTGCCCGCGCCCTACGACACCTTCCCGCCCCTGCCCTACCCCGCGGCGTTCGCCGTCGGCTGGTTGGCGGCGGTGGCGGTCGTCGGGTTGGGCCTGCGCGGGTGCGTACCGCGACCGGCCGGGTTCGCCGCCGTCATCGCCTTCGCCGCCTTCGGGTACGGCTTCGCCGTCGCCTGGCCGGCGGTGGACGACCAGCGCACCCGCCGCACGTTCCTCGCCGACGTGGTGGCGCGCACGCACGCCGACCCCGACCGGCTGGCCGTGTTCCACGCCCGCGACTCCGTCTTCGAACTGGGCCGGACGGCCCCGGACTACCCCGACGGCAACAGACTGGCGGCCGACTTACGGGACGGCCGCGTGCGTTGGGTCCTTGCCCGCCGGCGCTACCTGGCGGGGGTGAACTTGCCGGCGAACATCGTGCTCGAAGAGGCCGTCCGGCCGTGGGACGGCGTCGATCAGGTCGGGGACAAGCTCGTGCTGCTCGAAGTCACTTCGCCAGCGGGGCCGTGAGGAACTCGACGAACCGCGGCACGGCGTTGATCTTGCCCTCGTCGTACACGCTACGGACGACGACCCGGCCGTCGGCCTGCGGGTCGAGGATCACGTACAACGGCAGTTGCAGCGTGCCGAACCGCGAGTCCTGAAAGGCGATGTTCGCCCGGGCCTCGGCGTTCCGCACCTCCTTGGCCGGCGGCGTCGCGTAGTAGTGGGCCGGCACCTCGTCCGTGTACAGCTTGACCAGGGTGTACTTCCGCAGCAGGTCGCTGACGGCCGGTTGCGGGAAGACGTTGTTCTCGTTGATCGTGCAGTTGGTGCAGGTCACGCCGGTGAAATCGACGAAGATTAGGCCGCGCTCGGGCGTGCGGCCGGCCGCCTTCTCGGCGACGATCCGAACGACCTCGCCCTTCAAGTCGGTGCCCCACCTCAACCCCTTGGCGCGCTCGCCGGGGTCGGGCAGCAGGAACGAGTTGACCCAGGCGTAGACCGTGCCGGCCGGGCGTTGCGGCGGGAACAGCCCCGGCACCAGGTGAACGGCGAAGACGGTCGCGCCCAGCCCGAAGAGCATCCGCAGCACGCCGACGGTCGGCTTCTCCTCGTCGTGCGGTAGCCGGAAGACGTTCAGCAGGTACAGCCCGGCGACGAAGAAGATGCCGACCCAGGCGGCCAGGGCCACGTCGTAGGTGACGAGTTCGGGCGTGTCGAACAGCCGCAGTTCGGCGGTCCGCAGGAACTTGAGCGCCGCCGCCAGTTCGAGGAAGCCCATGACCGCCTTGACCGTGTCGAGCCAGCCGCCCGACCGCGGCAGTTTCTTGATGAGCGTCGGGAACAACGCGAGCAGGAAGAACGGCGACGCGAAGGCCGTGGCGAAGGCGATCCCGGCGACGACCAGTTCGGGCCGACTGTAATTGCCGCTCGCCGCCAGCCCGGCGAACCCGCCGAGGAACGGGGCGACGCACGTGAAGCTGACGATGCTGAACGCGACCGCGCCGAAGACCGTGCCGATGGTGCCGCCGGCCCGCCGCCCCCGGTCCGCCCCCTGGAGCAAGAAGTTCGGCAGGGAGATGTCGTACATGCCGAACAGGCTCAGCGCGAAGAAGACGAACAGCCCCGCGAGGAACAGGTTCATGTACGGATCGACCGACAGCCTCTGAAAGACCGCGAGCAGGAACACCGCCGACGAGCCGAGGACGGCGATGATGGTCAGGCAGTAGACCAGCGCGAGCCGGAGGACGCTCGCCGTCGATTGGTTCGACTGCTTGAGGAACAGGCTGACCGTGATCGGGATCATCGGGAAGACGCACGGGGTGGCGAGCGACACGAACCCCCACAAGACCGCGGCGACGATCAACCCCAGGAAGCCGCCGCCGACGGTGATCGGCGTCACGTCCATCGCCGCCGCGACGGCGTCCATCTGCGCCTGGTAGACCGGCGTCGCCAGGGCCAACTTCGAGACGTGGGCCTCGACTTCGGACTTGGCCGCGGGCGAGACCGGCGTCGGCATCGGCGTGGCGGGCGTCGGGGCCGGGCCGACGGGGGGGACCGGTTCGCCGGGCAGCACCTCGAAGTCGAGCGCGGGCAGCTTTTTGAGATTGAAACAGACCTCTTGGCAGACCAGGAGGTCCGACCCGGCGAACGTCAATGTCGTCTTGCCGACACCGGCCGCGGGGTTGACGGTCAGCGGAATCTCCCACTTGACGGGAGCCGGGTAGTAGCGGTCGGTCGAGCCGGGGGTCGCCCCTTCCTTCTCCTTCCAGCCGGGCGGATCGACCAGCGGTCCGACCGCCTCGACCAGTTGCGTCGGCAAGACCAGGGAGTTCACAGACAGCAGATTCGTCTTGAGCGGCGGGTTGATCGGGTACGTGTACCAGCCGGGCTTCGGCGTAATCGTGAGACTCAGTGCGACCCGCTCGCCCCGCTTCGCCGCGGCGGGGGTGACGGCCATCGTGACCGTCGCCACGTCCTCGAACCGCTTCGCCTTGCCGCCGGCTCCGGGCAGTGTAAAACCCTGGGCCGACGCGGGCAGGGACAGGGCGACGACACCGAAGAGGAGCAGGCAGGCACGCATCTGGAGACTTCCCGGAAAGAACGACGCGGGCCAGGCGACCTGACCCGCGAGGGAATACCGTCAAAGATCACCGCGTCCTACAGGCCGGCGAGCGCCTTCGCCACCTCGTCGGCGAACTCCTTCTCGACCGCGACCGCCGGGCCGGGCAGGACTTTCAGCTTCGCCTCGGGCTTCAGGCTCTTCGCCGGGAAGCAGTTGCTCGCGTCGCACACCATCAGCTTGAACGCCGGCACGGTCACCGTGATGTCTCCCGGCTTCTGCGACGGGTTGACGACGAACTTCCGCTCGAACGCGACCTTGCCGGTGTAGTAGCGCAGTTCCTTGATGCCGAGGTCGAGTTCGATCTTCTTCTTGAACGCCGGCGGGTCGATCGTGTCGCCGACGAAGACGACCGCCCCGGCCTCCGGGAAAGTGATGCGGTTCACCATGCCCTCGGCGTTCTTATCGACCTGCGCCGTCGGGTAGGTCGTGTAGCCGTCGGCCAGGTCGAAGGTGAACGTCATCGTCACCGTCTGCCCCGGCTTGGCCTCGGCCGGCGCGACCGTCGTCTCAAATTTCGTAACCGCCTTCGTGAACCAGTCGTTCTTTTTGGGCGGCGGCAACAGAGGCTCCTGGGCGCACGCGGTCAGCGCCAGGGAACCGAACAGGCCGAGCAGGATCAATCGACGCATACCACACCTCCCGTTACTTCTTGGCGTCCGGCGGCAGCCAGTCCTTCGATTGCGGCGGGGCGACGACGCCCTCCAGGGTCAACGTCGTCACGGCCTTCGTCGCCAGATCGACGACGCGGATGCGGTGGGCGTTCGTGTCGGCGACGTACAACTTGCCGTTGGCGACGCTCAGCCCCGCCGGCTCGTCGAACAGCGGGGTTTTGGTCCCCGGCTCGGTCCCGCCGAGGAGGGTCGTGACCGCCTTAGTCGCCGGGTCGATCAGCTTCACCTTGCTGTTGTACGTGTCCGCCACGATCAACTTGCCGTCGTGGAAGGCGACCCCCAGCGCGTGTTGCAACTTGGCCTTGGTGCCGACGCCGTCGGCGTCGCCGAAGTCGAACAGGCCCGTGCCGACGAGGGTCTCGACGCGGCCCTCGCCGTTCAACGGTAGCTTGCGGATCGCGCTGACCTCGCTGTCGGCGACGTACAGGAACTTGCCGTCGTCCGCCAGGCCCGACGGCTGGGCGAACCGCGCCGCGTAGGCCGGGCCGTCCTTGATGTTTTCGCGGCCGTCGCCGGCGAACGGGCCGACGAGGCCCTTATCGACGTCCATCGCCCAAATCTGGTGGTGCCCGGCCATCGCGATGAACAGCGTGCGGCCGGCGAGGTGAATGTCCCACGGCGAGTTCATGCCGGTCGTCTTGGCCGGGCCGGGCCGGTCCATGCCGCGCGACTCCTGCGTCTGCACGCCGGTCCCGGCGACGAGGGTCACCGTCCCAGCTTTCAAGTCGGCGGCGCGGATCGAGTGGTTCTTGCGGTCGGCGATGTAAAGCGTGTCGCCGTCGAGGGCGAGGCCCTGCGGGTCGTTGAACTGGGCGGCGTCGAACCCGCCGTCCTTCAGCCCCGGCGTGCCGCTGCCGATGACGGCGACCTTCTTGCCGGCGAGGTCGGTCACGACGACGCGGTGGTGCGTACTGTCGGCGATGAACAGCCGGTTCGACGGGGCGTCGGCGAGGACTTTGCCGGGGAAGAACAGCGGCGTGTCGCCCTTGTCGCGGTAGCGGATCAGGTCGAACTTGATCGGCGTCTCGTTGAGCGTCTTCTTCGCGCGATGGACCTCGACCATCTTCGCGATCGCCCTGTCGAGCTGATCGTAGTTGCCCTCACCCGAGAGTTGGCCGACGAGTTTGCCCTCGGGGTCGATCACGACCATCGACGGCCACGAGTTGATGCCGAAGCGGTCCCAGATTTTGCGGTCGGCGTCGTTGACGACCGGGTGGGCGATCTCGTAACGCAGCACCGCCTTGCGGATCGAGCGCGTGTCCTTCTCGTTGTCGAACTTCGGCGAGTGGACGCCGATCACGACGAGTTCGTTGGGGTATTTCTTCTCCAGCTTCGCCAGGTCGGGCATGATGTGGATGCAGTTGATGCAGCACAGCGTCCAGAAGTCGAGGAGGACAACTTTGCCCTTCACGTCTTTGAGCAGCACCGGGCCGGCGCTGTTGAGCCAGGCGACGCCGCCGTCGAGGTCGGGGGCCGCTTCAAGGTTCTGGGACTCGACGGCTTTCAGAGTCAGCGGGCGGGCCCCGGTCTTGGCGTTCATCACAACGGCGATCAGCGCGAGGGCCACCCCTGCCACCACACACGACACGACGGCCTTACGGAACATGACGCGACCTCACGGAGATGCGGGAAGGGACAGACCCCTTGATACCGTCGTGAGCAGTGTATCCGGCGCGGCCACGGCGGGGTACCAGGAACTCACACGCGGCTCACTTCTGGCGGTTGCGCTGGCACGGCAGTCGGGCGACGGTGTCGCACCCCGGCGGCAGCTCAGCCTCGGCGGCGATCAGGACCGGCAGCCCCTGCTTCACCGGGTAGATGACGTGGCAGCGGTCGCACTGCAAAATCTCGCGGTCGCGGGTGAGGGTGGCGACGCGGTCGGGGTCGAGCGGGCAGCGGAGCCACTGGAGGGAGTCGGGGTGCATGGCGGGCGTCCGGTTGGGGTGACGGGAACTGGTCGGGAAGTGTGGGCGTGAAAAAACCCCGCAGAGCTTGCGCCCTGCGGGGTTTTCTATCTTCGCAGATTGGTAGTGAAAGTTTTGTAGCCGAACTTCGGGTGAAGCGTACATGATGCGTGCCGCTTGTGAGCGGCACACTGTAATTCCTATAGAAAGGAGGTGATCCAACCGCAGGTTCCCCTACGGTTACCTTGTTACGACTTAGTCCCAATCAAGAGTTTCCGCTTCGACAACGGTAAAGTTGGCTTCGGCGGCCCCTCTCTTTCGTGGCTTGA
>JANYHV010000016.1 GCA_025362195.1 Fimbriiglobus sp.
GGAATGATCTCGGGGTCGAGGCCGATGTCCGGGTTGGTGAGATCGACGGCGACCTCTTTTTCCTCGGTCTGCGGGACGACGGTGAGTTCGGACAGCGACAGCGGCACGCCCGGCTGTTTGGCCATGAGCTTGTCCGCGCCGATCATCGCCACGACGAGCATGACGTGGAAGACGCCGCTGGCCACCCAGGCGGGCAGGTGCTTGCGGACGAGCCGCTGTTGCGGCGTCTCCTCGGCCCCCTGGACGCGGCGGATGACGGCCTGGGCCGCCGCCGGTTTCGGGGCGTCCGGCTTCACGTCGGTGGGGGTCACGGTCGCCATCTGTCGCACTCCGTCAAAGCCGCCGGGGGAGAGAAAAGTTCGTCTCGACGTCAACTGAGGTTCGACGATTCGGGGAACGGGTTGCGGTCCCGCCGGGTCTCGACCGCGGCCTTGACCGCCCGGTCGCCCCGCCGGTACCACCAGGTCAGCCCGAAGGCGACGGCCCCGATCCCGCCGAGGATCGCCAACAGCCCGGGCAGGAAGCCCTCCCGCCACGGGTCGCTCGCGTCCTTGGCCGGCACCGGGGTCGCCGTGAAGCCGCGGCCGATGAGCAGCGGTGCCCGGCGGACGACGTTCCGGTCCGGGGTGTTCAGCCTGGGCTCGGCCGACTCGTACTGGATCAGCTTGAAAAAGTACCCGGCGAACTGCACCGACCGCGTCGGGTTGAACGTCAGGGTCGGCTCGACCCCGTCGGGCAGGTCGAGGGTGAGCAGGCAGAGCGGGTCGGTCCCGTTGGTCGGGAAAATCCAGGACTCGTACAGGTTCGCCACGCCCAGCGCGGCGAGCGCCCTGGTCGGCTCGATGCGGCGGACCCGCTTCAACCGGCCGTCCATCGCGATCAGCTTGAACTGGAAGTCCCGGGCCGTGGGCCGGACGAGGTCGCGGAAGGTCACGTCCCGGCTGGCGTGGGCGAGGAGTTCGGCGGTCGTGAAGAGCCGGGCGTGCAGCAGCGTGTCGTTGTACGCCTCGAACTCGTCCGGGTTGCGCTCCTCGGACCGGAGCGGCGCGTCCCATTCGATGAGGGAGAAGTGCCGCCGGTCGCCGTCGAGCGCGTACTTGTCCGCCTGGGCAGAAGCCCGGGGCGCGGCAACGCCCGACAGGCAAACGGTCAGCGCGACGAGGAAGAAACGAGACATGGGAATCAATCCTCTCCTCTTCCTCTTCCGATGACTTGGACCGCGGGAGAGTTCCTTGAGAATCGGGTGTGGGGTATCGGGTATGGTCGATCCGGGTCGCCGTGAGAGTGCGGTCGCTATTGTTCTGCGACACCCGAAACCCGAAACCCGAAACCCGATTCTCCACACCCCACACTACTTCTTCGCCCCGCCCCCGCCGGCGGTCAACAGGGTCGGGCTGATGCGGTCGTAGCCGGCGCGGCGGCCTTCGTCGAGGAGCTTGATGACGAACTGGTAGTTGAGCCGCTCGCCGATCTCGAACTTGAGCTTCGGGGCCTTCTTCGTGGCGTCCCCGCCGCGGGCGGCCGCGGCCTTGTCCTGGAGGTACTTGAACAGGGCGCTCGTGTCGCTGCCCAGGGCCACGTCGCCGCTCTTGGACGCCGCCTTGATGCTCACCACGTTGCCGTTGTCGGCCGCGAACACCTGGATGATCACGTCCTCCTCCTCGGCGTCCATGTTCATCGTCGGCACGGCCGCCGCCCCGCCCGTTTCTTTGGGCAGGGCCAGCGCCAGTTGCGCCTCGGACGGCAGCGGGCGGAAGGTCAGGATGAAGAACGACAGCAGTTGAAACGACATGTCCAGCATCGGCACGATCGGCATGTCCGGCTCGGTCGGTGCCCCGGCGTGGTGGCGGCTGCGGCGGCTCATGGGCGTCTCGGGGGGGCGTGGGAGTTACGTGCGGGGGTTGGCCTTGATCGCCCGTAGTTGGATGTTGTTGTACCCGACCTTGCGGCAGACGTTCATCACGTCGTCCACCTGCTTGTAGCTGCAATCCTTGTGCGCCCGCAGGACCACGACCGACCGGCCCTTGCCCTTCTCCCACTCGGCCGGCTTGGTCCGCGCCTTGTCGAGGTCGTGCTGGTTCTTCAAGAACCCCTGGATCTTGATCGGCGTCTCGAACACCTCGGGGCCGACCGTGGTCACGCCCTTCGCGTCGATGTTCAGGATCATGTAATCCCGCACGTCCTTGTCCAGCGCCCGCGCCTCGATGGCCAGCGGCAGCACGATGTCCTCGTTCACCGACTCCATGACGAAGTTGGCGCAGAGCATGAAGAACATGACGAGTTGGAGGACCACGTCCAGCAACGGCGTCAAGTTCGGCTCGCACTTGTCGTGGCTGGCACTGGCGGACATGGCGTCTTTCGAAACCGGGTGTCGGGCGTCGGGTTTGGGGTGTCGCAGACTAAAAACGTGCGTCACGACTACTACGGAATCGGGTAGCAGCCAGAGGCTCGCCGGGACTCTGCGACACCCCGAACCCGACACCCGATACCCGATTGGTTTACCGCGGCGCGACGGGCGTCGCCATGACCGGGGCGGCGGGGGCGACCTGGGCGGTCGGGGCCGGGCCGCCGGGCTTCTTCGAGTTGTGGTACATCTGCGTGAGCAGGTCGTCCGACACCGACCCGACTTCGAGCATGACCTGCAGGATGCGGTTGCGGAAGTACGTGTTGAACGCCACGGCCGGGACGGCGATCGCCACCCCGACCAGGGTGACGGCCAGGGCGTGCGAGATGCCCTCGGCCAGCTTGGCCGGCTTGATGTTCTCGCCGGACGACAGTTCCATGAACGCCATGATCATGCCGAACACCGTGCCGACGAGGCCCAGGAGCGGCCCGAGGGTGGCGATCACGGCGGTGTAGTTGTTCTTCTGCTCCTTGTCCGACTTCACGGCTTCGAGCGTGTTCGTGCTGGCCTCGCGGGCGTCCTCGATGCCGTACTGCAGGCGGGCCATGCCGGCCGTCAGCACGCGGCCGAGGTACGACGTGTCGTTCCGGGCCATGTCGTAGGCCTCCTTGAACTTCCGCTTGTTGACCGTGTCCGTGAACTCGTCCACGAACCCGGCCGGGATCGCGGCCGACATGCGCAGGTCGAGGGTCAGCAGCACCACCATGGCGATGAGCCAGATGGAGGTCGGCAACAGGATGATCCAGAAGAAGCTGACCGACTTGATGATGTGGACGAAGATGTTGTCCTGGACTTTGACGGCCTCGACGACGGGGGACGGGTCGCCGTCCTGGGCGAGCAGGGCCGCCGGCGCGAACGCCAGGGCAACCAGCAAGAGGCCGAGGACCAGCCAGCCGCGACGGGCGGGGAGGAGTCGTTGCACGGCGTTCGTCATGTCGGACCCTGCGATGTGTTCTTTCGGACTTAGTCGCTTCCACGGCGAGACTTGTTCCGCATTCCGCGCAGGGCCTTCGCACCCGACGGTCGGCCGACGCGGTCAACCGCAAGTGTAGTTCACGAGTCGGGAAAAAGGCCAGCAGAAAGTGCCAACTTCGCGCCGGTTTGCTGCCCGATCCAACGACGACCGCCGTCGGCCCGGGCCGGCGGCGGTCGCGGAACGTTTCAGGCCGGGGGTCAATCGAGGCCGAGGGTTTCTCCGCCCGCGCTGGTCCCGGCGGCGCGCCAGGCGGACGGGTCGATGGAGTCGCGGACGAACCGCACGGACCCGTCGCACAGCGCGGCGTTGACCCCGCCGGTGTGCAGGCTCCGCGCCCCGGCCATGCGCGCGCGGGTCGCCGTCGAGGTCAGGGTGCAGGGCATCCGCGGGTTGACGAGTGGCTCGCAGATGCCGCCGGTGATGACGTCTTGCTCGGTGCTGTTCGGCACCATGTGGGTGACGAACCCGGCCCCGCTGCCCCACCACGAGAAGCCGCGGAGGTCGCTGCCGCGGCCCTGGAGGACTTCACTCACGCAGACCGTGTTGCTCGTCCCGTCGGAGATTTCGGCGATCTTCCGGGGCCGGCCCATCTTGCCGGACTGCGGCGTCGGGTACGCCGGCGACGGCCCCGTGTACGGTTCGGTCGAGTCGCTCACCAGGTTCGAGTTCTCGAACCACCCGAACGGCGCGCCGCCGAACGACACGCACCCGGAGGCGTTGCCGATCGTCGTCCCGCCGGCGCAGCCTAGGGGCAGGCTGACCTGGAAGAACGTCGTGTTCCCGGCGTTCAGGACGTAGTTGTGCTTGGTCAACGTCGTGGCGAACAGTTGGACCGTGTCGCTCGGGCAGGTGAACGGTTTCAGCCGGGCCGACGCGACGAACCGGTTGCCGTTCGGCGTCGGCCCGGTGCCGTTGTTCGACGCGTACCGGTTGCCGCCCGGGATCGCCGGGTAGTCGATGCCGTCGAAGTTGGTGTAGAACCGGAACAGGTTGTCTTGCTCCATGTACGGCAGGATGGGGATCATCCAGGTGCCCCAACAGCACCCGTTGCGGCCGACCCCGGGCAGGAACGTGCCGTTGCCGCTCTCGAAGTTCATGTTCGCGAGCGCGATTTGCTTCAGGTTGTTCGTACACTGCGCGCGGGCCGCCGCCTCGCGCACCTTCTGCACGGCGGGCAACAATAGCCCGATCAAAATGGCGATGATGGCGATGACCACCAGCAACTCAATCAGAGTAAATCCGCGGACTTGACGCATGACCGGGCCTCCGAAACAAGGATGGGACGATGGGAAATGGGCGAGGACGGGTGCCGGCGGCGCGTTACCGCTTCCGCGCCGGCTTGGGGGGGTTGAGGGCGGGGAGGTCGAAGTCGAAGGCGTTCGGCCCGTCGGCCGTCACGGTCACCGTCTGCTTCGAACTGACGCCGTAGTCCGCGGGGATGAGGTCCACGGAGACGATGTTGGTGTTGCCGCCGGGGCCGCCGGCCTCGGCCTCGGGGTCGCCGGCCGGGGTCTTGCCGTCCCCGGCGGTCAGTCGCACGAGGTACTTGCCGGGCTTCAAGCCGGCGTCGCGGGGTATCGCGTAGGCCCCCGCCGTCACGCCCGCGCCGCCGCGCGTGCCCTGGCCGTCGAGCGGCTCGAAGGAAATGGACGCTTCCTTCAGCGGCTCCCCTTTGACCGTGACCTTACCCTTGACCGCGAGGCGGCCCCCGTAAGAGTCCCCGCAACCGGGCAGGGCGAGCGACACTGCAATCAGGACGACAACCGCGAACGGGGCCGGGCGCATGGCAACCTCCAGAACGGCTTCAACGGAGAGGTGAGCTTGAGAAGTGAGAGGTGGCTCGATGTTCGTACAGACCCCCGGTGCCGTCAAGAAGAAATTTTCACCCGGCCAGACTTTTCTCAGCCGACGACGAGGGGGTAGCGCTCGCGGAGGGCGGCCAGGCCGGCGGGCGGGATGGCGTTCAGGCCGAGTTCGAGGCGGTCCGGTCGCCACCCGGCGGGGGCGTCCAGGAGCGGCTCGACGGCGTCCGCCGTCAGGCCGCACGCCCGCAAGCGGAGGGTCCGCACGTTCGCCAACAGGGGGCTGCCGACGATCGCCCGGACGGCCGCGTCCCCGAGCCGGCGGTCGCACAGGTCGAGCGCGGTCAGCCGGGCGGTCGTCGGCTCGCGGAGGAGGTCGTCCAGTTCGGCGAGGGTCGTGCGGGTGACGCGCAACTCCGTCACCGGGGCGCGGGCGAACAGCTTGGCCGCCTTCCAGGTGAAGATCGCCGCCGGCATCCAGACGGTCTCGACGAAGCCGCGGCGGAACAGGCCGTGCGTGCCGGGGTTCTGCAGTGCCTCGCCCTTCGCCCGCAGCGGGGCCAGCCACGCCTTGACGTACTCGTTGAGCAGCAGCTTCTCGCGGATTTCCAGGCCGAGCCGCCGCGCGGCGTCGCCGTCGAAGGTGGCCGCCGCGAGTTCGCACTGGACGCGGACGAACTCGGCCCGGGCCACGTTCCCCGGTGTGCCGGTCTCTTCGAGGAAGTCCGCGTAGACGAGCCGCGGCAGGTCGGCGGCGGGGTCGGCGAGGACGCCGCCGAGCAGCGCGTCGTGGTCGGTCATGCGCGTATTGTACCGCCGCGGGTTCCGGCCGGGGGCGGGCAGCGGTAGGATGGGGGCATGGACACGGACAAGAACAAGAAGGTGCGCGTCGCGCTGCGCCGGAACCGGACCAAGCCGCCGCGGGGCAACGACCTGACCCGCGACTACGAGGGCGGGGACACCCAGAGCGACGCGGCCGAGAGCGGCGAGCGGGTCCGCACCAAGGGCGCGATCTCCCGGCACCGCACCGTCACCGTGGACGCGGCCGGGAACGTCGCCATGCCCGGGGTCGATGTCGCCGCCTGGCTGCCCGGCCGCGTCTTCCGCGTCCACGGCCTGTTCAGCTCCGTCGAGGTCGAGGACGGCCGCGTCTTCCGCTGCTCCGTCCGCCGGCTGCTCAAGTCGCTCGTCACCGACGAGCGGAGCATCGTCACGACCGGCGACCGCGTCTGGATCCGCCCCGCCGTCGAGGCCGCCCCGACCGACCTGCCGGAGGCGATGATCGAGCGGGTCGAACCGCGGCACGGCGTGCTGACGCGGTCCAGCCGGCGGCGCGAACACGTCCTCGTCGCCAACGTGGACCAACTCGCCATCGTCATGTCCCTGGTGCAGCCGGACTTGAAGCCGCACCTGATCGACCGGTACATCGCCGCGGCGTACAAGGGCGACCTGAAGCCGGTCCTGTGCCTGAACAAGGCCGACCTGACCGACGCCGCGGAGTTGCAGCCGATCATCGGGGCCTACGCCCAACTCGGCATCCCGACGGTGCTCACCAGTGCGCGCACGGGGCAGGGCGTCGATCAGTTGCGCGAACTCCTGGCGAACCGGGCGACGGTGTTTTCCGGCCAGTCGGGCGTCGGCAAGTCGTCGCTGTTGAACGCGATCCAGCCCGAGTTGGCCCTGCGCGTCAAGACCGTCAGCGAGTCGAACGAGAAGGGCCGGCACACGACGACGACGGCCGAACTCATCCGCCTCGACACCGGCGGCTGGGTCGTCGATACGCCCGGCGTGCGGCAACTGCAACTCTGGGACACGCGGGCCGAAGAGGTCGAGGGGTACTTCCCCGACTTCCGCGCCTTCGTCCCGCTGTGTGCGTTCCCGGACTGCACGCACCGGCACGAGACCGGGTGCGCGGTCAAGTCGGCCGTGGCCCGGCACTACCTGAGCGAGCGCCGCTACCACAGCTACCTCGGCCTGTTCGACGGCATGAACGAAGAGTAGCCAGCCCTACCAGGACCGCGGCGAAATCCTTACCTAACGGGGACGGCCCCCCGGGTGGGCCGCCCCTCCCTTCAAGGTTCTCGCCATGCGTTTCCTGCTCACCGGCGGCTACGGGTTCATCGGCGCGTGGATCGCCCGCACCCTCCTCGCCGACGGGGCCGAAGTCTTCGTCTACGACCTGCGCGAAGACTCCCGCCGGCTCCGCCTGGTTCTGGCCGAGGAGCAGATCGCCCGGGTGACGTTCGTCCGCGGCGACGTGACCGACTTGCCGACGCTGACGGCCGCGCTGAAGACCCACGCCATCACGCACGTCATCCACCTCGCGGGGTTGCAGGTGCCGACGTGCCGGGTCGATCCGCTGCTCGGGGCCAAGGTCAACGTCCTCGGCACCCTCGCCGTGTTCGAGGCGGTCAAGGCGTGCGGCCAACAGGTCCAGCGGGTCGTCTACGCGAGTTCCGCGGCGGTGTTCGGCGCGCCGGACAAGTACCCGCCGGGGTCGCAACCGGACGACGCTCCGCTCTCGCCGAGTACGCACTACGGCATTTTCAAGATTTGCAACGAGGGGAACGCCCGCGTCTACTTCCAGGACCACGGCATCTCAAGCGTCGGCTTACGGCCCTGGACGGTGTACGGCCCCGGCCGCGACCTGGGCATGACGAGCGAGCCGACGAAGGCGATCAAGGCGTGCCTGCTCGGCCGGCCCTACGCCATCGGCTTCGGCGGCACGACCGACTTTCAGTACGTCCACGACACCGCCCGCGCCTTCGTCCTGAGCGCGACCCGCCCGTACGCGGGCGCAAAGAGCTACAACCTCCGCGGCGACGTGGTGACGATGAAGCAATTCCACGCCGCGCTGACCGAAGTGTTGCCGGCCGCCGCGACGCTGGTGACGACCGGCACGACGCAGATCGCCATCGCCTACGACCTGAGCGACGACGGTATCACCAGGGACCTCGGCCCGATGCCGAAAACCCCGCTGGTGGCCGGCGTCCGCGAAACGGTCGAAATCTTCGCCCGCCTCCACGCCGAAGGCCGCCTCGACACCTCCGACCTCACCGCCCCCGCGTCGCCCCCGGTCGTGACGACCGACGAGCCGTAGGGTATCGGGTGTCGGTTTACGGCTCCGCCGCAGGCGACTCTTGTTAGCCCGACGCGCTAGCGAGGGTGGACCGGTCGAAGACAAGGTATGAGGTCATCGAACGTACCGCTGTCGTCAGCCCACACGGTCAACGTCAGCCACACAATCGAGGCCACGGCAATGGCGGTCGCGGCGGTCACGACCTGGACGACCTACGGAACCTGGCTGCCCGGCGACGAGCGCGGGTGGTTCAAGCGGGCGCACGGCATCCGGTCCGCTGACATTTTACGCACGCTCGGGTCCGCCCTGCGGATGACCGCCGACGCGGCAATACTCGACGGCGTCCAGCGGTCCGTTGTCGAAGCAACGATTGCCGCACACTGCGGGTTCCGGGGCTGGACGTTGCACGCCGTCAACTGCCGGTCGAATCACGTCCACGTTGTATTAACCGCCCCGGACCACCCTTGCGAAGTCCCCCGCGAGCAGTTCAAAGCCTGGTGCAGTCGCAAGTTGTCCAAGGCCGGACCGGCACGCGAAAACTGGTGGTCCGAGCGCGGCTGGGACGTGTACCTCGACGACGACGAAGCCCTGGCAGTCGTGGTGAATTACGTGCGCGAGCGGCAGTAGTCGGCTCGCCGAAGGCGCGTTAGCCCGACGCGCTAGCGAGGGTCGACCGGTCGAGGGGAGTGTTCGGGGTCAGCGACCGTACCGTCAAAGTCGGTCAACAGTGCCCCCGACCGGTCCACCCTCGCTAGCGCGTCGGGCTAACAAGAGTCGCCTGCGGCGGAGCCGCAATCCCGACATGGAAGCCACCCGCACTTCCGGTCTGCGATACCCCAAACCCGATACCCCATACCCGGGATTTAAAACTCCCACGTCCCAGTCGGGGGTTTCTTGGGCTTCTTCGCGGGGCGGTCGGCTTTGGACTTCTTCACGACGGCCTTCTTCTTGACCGGCTTCTCGGGGCGGTCGAGGGGCGGCGGCTCGTCGATTTCGATGCCGTCGAGTTCGCCGTCGATGACCGGCTCGCTGGCCAGGGTGGGGAGTTCCATCGTGTCGTCGCCGGGGGCCGGGACGGGGAGCATCGCCAGGTCGATCTCGTCGTTGTCGTTCCGCTTGCCGCCGGGTGTGCCCTCGCTGCGGTCGCGGAGCACGACCTTGATCGCCACCTCGCGGAAGGGGAAGGCGTCGCGGATCGTCTTCGTCAGGTAGCGGATGTACGTGTCGTCGAAGAGTTCCGGGCCGTTGGTCATCAGCACGATCGTCGGCGGGTGGACGCTGACTTGCGTGGCGTAGTAGACCTTGCCCTGGCGGTTCAGCCGCATCGGCGGGCCGTTGGCGATGATCGCCCCCTGCACGACGCGGTTTAACTCGCCCGTCTTGGCGCGGCGGCCGGACTGCTTGTGCAGTTGCTGCGCGAGGTTCAACAGGCGGTAAACGTTCTTGCCGCTCTTGGCCGTGATGAACGCGATCGGCACGTACTCGAGCATCGGGAAGATGTCGCGCAGGTACTTCGCCCACTTGCCGGTCGGGATCGTGTCCTTGGCCAGGTCCCACTTGTTGACGACGAAAATCGCCGGCTTGTTGTTCTCGAGGATGTACTCGGCGAGCCGCTTGTCGACGCGGCTGGCCCGCACCCGCGGGTCGAAGAAGTGCAGCACCACGTCGGACCGGCGGATCGACCGCTCGGCCCGGTGCAGGCTGTAGAACTCGATGTCCGTGGCCAGGCTCTTCTTCTTGCGGACGCCGGCCGTGTCGATGGCCAGGAAGATTTTGTCGTCCCGCTCGAACCGCACGTCGATGCTGTCCCGCGTCGTCCCGGCGACCTCCGAAACGATGACGCGCTCGGCCTGGGCCAGGCTGTTGATGAACGTGCTCTTGCCGACGTTCCGCCGGCCGACGATGGCGATCTTCAGCTCGATCTCGCCCGGCGGCGTGTTGTCCCCGCCCTCGGGCAGCAGCTTGACGATGGCGTCGAGGAGTTCTTCCTTGCCACGCTTCTGCTCGGCCGACACGAGGATGCCCTCGCCGTGGCCGAGGCGGTAGAACTCGTTGGCCGCGATCTCGAACTTCGGGTCGTCCACCTTATTGATGACG
>JANYHV010000289.1 GCA_025362195.1 Fimbriiglobus sp.
CCTGGTCACCAGCCTGAGCCGCGGCATGACGCAGCGCCTCGGCCTGGCCCGCGTGCTGCTGCACGACCCGCAAGTCCTGCTCCTCGACGAGCCGGCGTCCGGCCTCGACCCCCGCGCCCGCATCGAGATGCGCGAACTCATCAAGGAGTTGCGCGGGATGCAGAAGACGATCATGGTCTCGTCGCACATCCTGCCCGAACTGGCCGACATCTGCAACAAGATCGGCATCATCGAGCGGGGCAAGCTCCTGTACAACGGCGACGTGGACACGGCCATCCGCCAGGTCCGCGGCAAGCACGTGTACATGGTGTCGGTCGGCCGCGAGCGCAACGAGGAAGCGGCCAAGCGGCTCGAAACGTACAGCGAGGTCGAGAAGGTGGACCTCGACACGACCAACGGGTTCGTCAAGATCACGCTGGCCGAGGGCCAGGAGGACGGCAGCTTCATCGCCGAGCGGCTGATCGGCGAGCAGTTCAAGTTGAAGAGCTTCAAGGAAGAAGAAATCAACCTCGAAGACGTGTTCCTCGGCATCACCAAGGGCATCACGAACTAGCCGGCTGTTCCCTCCCGGCGAGCGGCGGGTGTCAGCCCGCTGTTCCAACCTGCACGGGCGAGACACAACCCGAGGCGAGTTGCCGCCGCTCGCACCGGGCAGTTTCCCCCATTCCAGGTCGGACCGGCGGGCTGACACCCGCCGCTCGCCTGACCCCTCCAAGGCCATTCACCGATGTCGCCGCCGATCTTGTTGGCCGAGAACTTGACCAAGGTGTACGGCACGTTTCCCGCGTTGAAGGGCTTGAACCTGGCCATCCGGCCGGGCGAGGTCGTCGGCCTGCTCGGGCCGAACGGGTCGGGCAAGACGACGGCCCTGCGGAGCTTCCTCGGGTTCCTCAAGCCGACCGCCGGCCGGGCCACCCTCGCCGGGCACGACTGCTGGCGGGACAGCGTCGCCGCCCGCCGCAAGGTCGCGTACCTGCCGGGCGAGTTGCGGCTGTACGACTCGATGACCGGCCGGCAGCTCGTCCAGTTCCTGGGCAAGCTCCGGGGCGACGTGCCCGGCCCCGAAGTGGACGTGCTCGCCCGCCGCCTCGACATCGACCCCGACCGGCCGCTCACGACCCTGTCGAGCGGCATGAAGCGGAAGGTCGCCCTGCTCACGGTCCTGCTGCCCCGCGTCCCGCTCATCATCCTCGACGAGCCGACGAACACCCTCGACCCGACCATGCGGGACGAGTTGATGGAGCAACTGCTGCTGGCCAAGGTGGCCGGCAAGGCGGTGCTGTTCTCGTCGCACGTGCTGCAAGAGGTCGAAGCGGTCTGCGACCGGGTCATCGTGCTGCGGAAGGGCGAGTTGGTCCACGTCCAAGACATGAGCGAACTACGCGAGGGCCGGCACGTCGCCGCGACCTTTCCCGGGGGCAGTCCGGCCACCGGGCCGACCGGCGAGGCACTCCCGGCCGACGACGCCGGCCGGCTCGACTTCGACTACCACGGCCCGACCCCGGCACTGTTGGCGTGGCTCGCCCGCCAACCGGTCGAGAACCTGCGGGTCGAACCGCTCGGCCTCGCCGGCATCTACAAGAAGTACCACGCCTGAGCCGGTCACTTGACGAGGATCAACCGGCCGACGGTGTACAGGCTGCCCGAGAGGAGCATCGTCGCCGGCAGCGTCAGGAACCAGGCGATCAGGATTTTGCGGACGGTCGGCCCCTGCACCCCGTTGCCGTTGGCCACCATCGTCCCGGCGATGCCGCTGGACACGACCTGGGTCGTGCTCACCGGCAGGCCGAGGTAGCTCGCGCCGCCGATGGTCAGGGCGGCGACGAGTTCGGCCGCGGCCCCCTGGGCGTAGGTCAGCGGCGTCTTGCCGATCTTGTGCGCGACCGTCTCGACGATCCGCTGGTACCCGAAGGTCGTGCCGACGCCGAGCGCCAGCGCGACGCTGATGACGACCCACAGGGGGACGTGTTCGACGGCCCCGAGGAGGATCTTGCGCTTGCCGGCCACGTCCGCGGCCCCGGCGTCTTCGAGGAGTTTGGCCGTCTCGGGCTTCTTCAACGCCTTCTCGACCGCGAAGGTCGCCTTGCGAACCGCCCGGCGTTCGTCGGCCGGCACGTCGTGGAAGCGGGTCTTGCCGTCCAGGGCGAGTTCGAGCGCGGCCAGGTCTTTGGCCAGACTCCCGGCGGCTTTCGCGTCCGCCGCGGTCGCGGCTTCGGCCGCCGGGCGGAGTTCCCGGGCCGCGGCGACGACGTTGGCCACCTGGGCCGCGTCCCCGGCCGGGCTGAGGTGGTAGTACGTCGGCAGGAAGCCGAGGAGGACGAGCAGGATCAGGCCCATGCCCTTCTGCCCGTCGTTCGACCCGTGCGAGAAGCTGACGCTCCCGCACGTGAACACGAGGACGGCGCGGATCCACAGCGGCGGCTTGTCCTCGCCGACCGGCGGGACGTACAGCCGGGGCACGCGGATCACCGCCCGCATCACCAGCAACAGCACCGCCGAGCAGACGAAACCGATCACCGGGGCGACGAACAGCCCTTGAGCCGTGTCGATGAACTTGCTCCAGTTCACCCCGCCGAGGCCCAACCCGCCGGCCAGGCTGTTCGCCAGGGCGACGCCGAAGATCGACCCGATCAGGGTGTGCGAACTGGACACGGGGATGCCGAAGTACCAGGTGCCGAGGTTCCAGCAGACGGCGGCGATCAGCAGGGACATGACCATGACCAGCAGCGGGGTCGTGTCGTCGCTCTGGAGGACGGCCGACGGCAGCAGGTTGACGATGCCGAAGGCGACGGCGGTACCGCCGATGATGACGCCGGCGAAGTTCATGAACCCGGAGAAGACGACCGCCGGGATCGCCGGCAGGGACCGCGTGTAGATGACCGTGGTCACGGCGTTGGCCGTGTCGTGGAAGCCGTTGATGCACTCGAAGGCCAGGGCCACGAGGATCGCCAACCCCATCAGGATC
Source organism: Fimbriiglobus sp. (assembly GCA_025362195.1). Lineage (GTDB taxonomy): Bacteria > Planctomycetota > Planctomycetia > Gemmatales > Gemmataceae > Fimbriiglobus. The sequence continues at coordinate 2,966 of JANYHV010000289.1, forward strand.
AGGGGCAAGAGGGCCAAGTTGCTGGCGGAGTCCCAGAGCGTCATGGTGAACCTGGCGGCGTGCGGGGGCGGGGAGACCAGAACCCGGGCGGGACCGGCACGCCTATCTTCTAGCCGGGGCGGGGAATCGGCGTCGGGCGAAACGAGACCT
>JANYHV010000022.1 GCA_025362195.1 Fimbriiglobus sp.
ACTTCTTCTTCCGCAGGGGCATTTCGCTGTCGAAGACGCGGACTTTCGTCCAGTTCGCTTTCCCGGCTTCGATGAATTTGAGGTGCTCGGGGTGGACCTCGTAGGCGTCGTGGCTGGCCTTGTCCTTGAAGACGATGTGCAGGGACACGTCGAAGTCGAGGTCGTTGACCGCGCGCTTGAACTCCTCGCCGCGGACGCCGGCGGCGTAGAAGACGACGCCGTCGCGGGCTTCCAGGTACGCGTCGCAGGCTTCGACGAGCTTCAGCTTCGCCTCGGGACTTGCGTCCTTGAGCTTGAAGTAGACCATGTGGCCGATTTGCATCGTGGCCTTCTTGGTCGCCGGCTTTTCGTCTTGCTTGGCGGGAAGCGGGGCGGCCAAGAGGAGGCCGGCCACGAGGGAGGCGGTGAACATGGGGAAACTCCGGACGGGGACAGGGGGACGGGTCAGCCGCGGACGCCCGCCGGGCGGCGGGGTTGGGCGTACTCGGGGGCCTTCGGCGGCCGCGGTAAGCGGGCCGACCGCGGCGTCGGGGCGAGTTCGGCGAGGCGGGCTTGAGCGGAGGAACGTGTCCAGCCGTGGGACTTGTCGAAGCGCACCGCGACCGTCCAGCCGTCGGCCGCCTCTTCGGTGACGCCGCAGCCCAGGTCGATGCCGTCCCCGGCCGGCGACCCCGGCACGCGGGCTACGACGGCGGCGTCGGTCTCGGTCCAGTCGGGCGGCCCGGCGAGGCGGAGGAAGTACGCCCCGAGTTCGCGGGCCAGGAACGCCTTGGCGGCGGCGACGGCGAAGTTCGGCGGGAAGGCGACTTGCGCCAGGACCGGCGTCCCCGTCGTGTGCAGGAAGCGGAGTTCGACTTCGGGCTGATCGGCCAGTGGCTCGCAGTGCAGGGCGGCGTCGGCCGGCACCGCGAGCAGTTGCGCCGTCATCTGGTCGCGATCGACGTGCAGGCCAGGGGCGTGGTGCCGGTGCAGCAGGCGGACGAACTGGCTGGTCGGGGGCGTCCGGCCGTTGCGGTACCCGGGCGGGTGCGGCGGCACGGCGGCGTCGCCGAACAGCACGCGGCGGCCGGACAGCGACCAGGCGGCGTGCAATTCTGCTTCGCCGAGGAGTTCGGCGTCGGTCACGACGGCCACGTCGAAGTGGCCCGGGGCGTGCAGCGCCGGTTCGCCGCGCAGGGCCGACGCCGGGCCGACGACGACGGCCGCGGCGTCGATCAGCCGGCGGGCCAGGACCGGGGCGTCGGCGTCGAACTGCCGCAGGGTCGCCGCGTGCCGGTCGGCCTCCGCTCGCGTTTCCGCAAGTCGGGCGGCGAGTTCGGCGGCGGTCGGCCAACTGCCGAAGCCGACGGCGTCGAAGCGGGCTTGTGCCGCGTCGTGGGCCGGCGTTGCCGCGAGGAGTTGCGCGTCGAGATCGGCGACAGCTCGGGTCTGTGTGGCCTCGGCAACGGCGTGGGCGGCGTTCAAGGTCTCGGCTTCGAGGCTCAGTGCGACGGCCTGGGCGTCCAGGTCGGCGAGTTTCGCGGTGAGTGCGGGGCGGTTGCCGGGGGCGACTTCGTCGGCGGCGAACAGGCGCTTCACGCTCGCCATCCAGCCGGCCGGTTTCTTCGCGTCCGCGGCGGTTTGCAACCCGTCGCGCTCGGCGGTCGCCTGGGCGTAGGCCGACCGCACGCCTTCGAGTTCAACGGCAATGGCGGCGAGTCGCGGCGGGGGAGTCGGGGTCGAAAGCCCGGCGCGGGCGGCGCGGAGTTCGGCGGACCGGTCTCGGGCCGCCGTCGCCGACTCCCAGTCGGCCGCGGCGGCTCCGAGCGGGGCACAGCGGGCGGCGGCCTCGTGTGCGGCGGCTTGCAACTTCGCCCGCACCTGCTGCACAGCGAGTTCACCGTGGGCGCGACCGACGCGCTCGGCCGACGCCGCCGGGAGTTGGTTGGCCGGTTCGCCCGCGCCCAATGCCCGCAGCACCGAGGCTTCCCCGGCGTCGCGGAGCCGGACGACGAGTTTGTCCGCGTCGATCGGCTCGGCCGTCAGGATCAGGACGCGCTCGCCGCGCTGCCGGCAGGCGAGGGCCAGGTGCCCGGCGAGCCGGAGTTGGTCCGGGCCGGCGGCTTCGATCAGGTACAGGTCGGGGCAGGCGACGGCGGCGCGGAGGGCGGCGAGTTCGGCGGGCGTGCCGTCCCCGATGAGGGCGTCGGCCGGGGTAAACGGGGGGGCGGTGCCGTTGGGATGAGAAGACGCGACCGGGGGGACTCGGGGCGGCCGGGCGAGGGCGGCCGTGAGGGCCGGGAACCAGGCGTAGCACTCGGGGGCCAGGCTCGCGCCGGGGTCGGGGGGTGAGCCAGTCCCGACTGGCCCCGCGGCGGGGTGTCGATCGCTCATCGGCAAGCCTGAACTCGCACCGTCGCCATCGACAGTGCCCTCGTCGCACGTGGCAGTGGAAAGCCGATTCATTCACGGGGCCGAATCGGGAAGGGAGCGTCTTTCGGGAGTATAGACGCTCCGCCGGGGAGAAGCTATCGAACTCCCGATTTTCCCGATTTGCCGCCCGACACCCCCGGGTCGCCCCGGGGGCAGAAACCGCAGGCGAACCGCCCTTAGTTCTTCTTCTCGTCCTTCTTCTCGGCCGGCTTCAGCTTGCCGTCCGGGAGGACTTCGACTTCCACGTCCTTGCCGTCGTTGGTCACCATGACCTCGTAGTATTCGAGGGTTTCCTTGCCGTCCTTGACCTTGGTCACGGACTCGGCCGACTTCATCTTGCCCTGCGGGTACTTCGTGGCGACGGCGTCGCTGATGACCTTCGGCAGGTTTTTGATTTCGATGTTCGTCTCGAACCCGAGCAGGGTGCCGTCCTCGGCGACGTCCACGTCGATCTTCGTCTCGCCGTCCTTGATCGCCACTTCAAACGTCACCTTGGTGCCCTCGGTCTCCTTCTCGGCCGACACGAGTTCGGCCTTCGGGAACCGCTTCTTGACGGTATCCGTGATCGCCTTGGGCAGCTTGTCCAGCGGCACCTTTTCGTCGGCCGCTTGCACGGCCACGAAGCCCGCCACCACCGCCACCACTGCCAACAGAACTGCGCGCATCGGGAATCTCCGGTCGTCCTGGTCGCCGCGCCACGGCCAGTCCGTGACCCGCCGCGTCAGGTACTCTCCCGTTCTACCGCCCGCCCGTAAAGTCCCGGTGAAGCTAGGGTAAATTCGGCCTTATGCGGGTCACGCGGCCGCGCTCAACTCCTTGACGATCCCGGCGACGAGTTCGGGCTTCGCTTCTTTGACGATGTGGTCGATGCGCGCCTTCGGGATTTCGAGCTTCTCCAGCGTCGCCACGACGGCCTTCCAGGTGCGTTCGAGCTTCTTGCCCGCGGCCAGGTACAACTCCCCGGCCAGGTCGGCGAGCCGCTGCAATTGGATGCTGTCGATGTTCTGGTAGTACCGCTTGATGATGCCCTGTTGGGCGCGATTGAAGTTTTCCATGCCCATCGTGGTGGCCCCTGTCAAAGTGTTCGTTGCTTCGGCG
>JANYHV010000386.1 GCA_025362195.1 Fimbriiglobus sp.
TATGACGTTGACGACCAGCCCCGTGACCGTCTGCCGATCCGACTGACTCTTGACGCGCGTCTTGGCCGCGTTGAGCGTGAAGCCCTCCTCGGTCACGACGCGAATCACCCACTTGCGCAGCCGCAGTTGCGTCCGCCGCAGCTCGTGGCCGCCGGAGAACGTGAGGTCGTCGGCGTAGCGCGTGTACGTCGCCCCGAACCGCTTCGCCAGCCCCGCGAGCCGGCAGTCCATGCGGTACGCGCACAGGTTCGCCAGCGCCGGCGAAGTGGGGGCACCCTGCGGCAGGTGGGGCCGCCTCCAGAGAATGCTGTAGTCCCAGTCGGCGAACTCGATCGCATCGGGACAGATCGTCGTGCAGAGTCCCATCAGCAGCCGGCTGACACTTTGCGAGTAGCCGAGTTTGGCGAACACGCCGCGCACGCGGGACGCGGGCACGGACGGGAAAAAGTCTTTCAAATCGAAGCGGACGACGACTTCTTGACCCGTGTGCAGCGCCGCGTTCGTGACGATCGAGCGGCCGGGGACGAAGCCGTGGGCGGCGTCGTGGACCGGGAGCAGGGCGAGAATTTCGTCGAGAATCCACCGTTGGGAACGCTTGAGTCGCGGCTTGGGAATTTCGAGCAACCGGGACTTCAGACGCACTGTCATCGTCGGCTGCTCTGTCGTCGTCGGGAACCACTCCGAACGGAGGGCCACGACCAGCCGTCGCAAGAATCCCATCGGCGGCGGGGGCGCGGGCGTCATCGTCTGCCCCGATTCGGATCGCTTGCGAACGACGCGGTAACGGTAAGGGTTCCGCTTGGTGTCACTCGACGGCTGCAGGCTGTTCCGTCGGTGGAGGTCCGAATAAACGGTTAACTGCCCAGGCGTGAGGTTCAAGTGCAGCGCGAGTTGGCCGAAGGTGGCGATGGCCGGCAACTCGCCGGTGACGGGCACGGTGCAAGTGGTCGGCTCGATGAGCGGCAGGAAAATCCCGACGTGCGAGCGCCGGTCGCCAGTTCTCCCGAGTCGGCCCTCGAAACCTGACAGGACCAGAACGTTGTAGTACTCGGGCTGCTCTGTCAGCCACGCGACGAGTACGTCAAACGTCGGCTTTGCCGGGAACGCCTTCAGGATGTTTCGCAGCCAGCCGCGTTTGCGGGGTGCGACCCGCGGCCACGCCTTTTTAGCGCTTGAATGCATGGCGTCCCCGCCCCACTCGCCATCCATGAGGGCCGCGGCGAAGTTGCGCAAAAAGAACGTGGCGGCGGCTTTGGTCATGGGGAAAAGTGGCGTGGTGGGGGTGGCCCGACGGTCTCGTGTGGACGGCACGGTCCTACCGCGAGCGGTAGACCCGTGCCGTCGCCCCAAAATCGACTGCGAACGAATCCCACGGGGTAGCCCCGGGGAGTTGGCCGGTTTCCCGGCAAACGGGCTTGGGACTCACTCCCACCACGCGGTGAGATGGTCGCCCGCCGCCGGCGTCTTGTCAAGCGCCGATGTTGCGGGCGGCTGCTAAAGTAATGCCACCGCTCCTCCGTGAGTTCCGCCTTGCGCCGTTTGCTTGCCATCGCCGTTGTGCTCAGCCTGCTTGCCGTGGGGGGGTACGCCTTGTTCGCGCCGTCGGCATCGGGGCGGAAGCCGGACCTCGTTTGGGGGACTCGCGGGGTCGTCGATGGCAAGTTCAACCGGCCGCGGGCGGCGGTCATCGACCACGCCGGCCGGTTGTTCGTCGTCGATTTCACGGCGCGCATCCAGGGCTTCGACCTGAACGGCAAGCACCTCGGGCACACCTGGACGACGCCCGACTTCCGCAACGGCCGGCCGAGCGGGCTGGGCGTCGGCCGGGACGGGAACCTGCTCGTCGCCGACTCGCACTACCATTGCGTGCGGGTTTACTCCGCCGACGGCGATCTCTTGAAGACCCTCGGCGGCAAGCCGGGGACGAAGCCGGGGGAGTGGGGGTACGTGTCGGACATCGTGCAGGACGCCGACGGGTTCTACTACGTCGCCGAGTTCGGCCAGAACGACCGCGTGACGAAGCTCGACGCCGACGGGAATTTTGTCGCCTGTTGGGGGGAGAACGGCCAGGCCCCGGGGCAGTTCAACCGCCTCCGCGCGCTCGCCTTCGGGCCGGATGATTTGCTCTACGCGGCAGACGCCTGCAACCACCGCATCCAGGCGTTCACGAAGACCGGCGAGTTCGTCCGCGCCTTCGGTTCGCCGGGGAGTGGGCCGGGCGAACTGTCGTACCCCTACGACCTCGCCTTCGGGCCGAAGGGCGACCTGTACGTCGTCGAGCGGGGCAATCACCGCGTGCAGAAGTTCACGCGCGAGGGCGTGTCGCTCGGCACCTGGGGCGGCCCGGGGAACGCCCCGGGCAAGCTCGCCGACCCGTGGGCCGTCATCGTCGATGCGGCCGGCCGGGTCCACGTGATCGACACCGAGAACCACCGCGTCCAGCGCGTGGACTTTTAGAATCGCGAATTGCAGATTTTGGACTGCGGATTCGGGCGCGGACCCCGCACAATGACTGCTCCGCACGACGTGAGGTGATGATGCAGCCGACCATCGACTTCCTCGGTTCGAACTGGCTCGCCTTACTGACGTTGGCGTTCGCCGGGGTCGCGTTAGCCGTGCGTCGGCGGGGCGTTGCGCTCGTCGCCGGGTCGCTCGGGCTGGGCGGCGTGCTGCTAAGCGGCACCGCCGTGACGGTCTTCGACTACGCCTTCGACCCGGCCGTCGTCGCCGTGAGCGTGGCGTTGGCCGGGTTCGCGCTGGCGACGTTCGTGATGCTGATCTTCCGCGTCTGGTCGTTCCCGGTGGGGGTCGCCCTTGTCACGCTGTTGCTGCTGGGGGTCGGCGGGCTGACCCTGCGGCCGGCGGGGGCGGGGCTGGTCGAGGCGTCCAAGAGCGTGCGCGGCTTGCAGTTCGTCCGGCCCGAATGGCTGGCCCTGTTGGCGTTCGTTCCGCTGATCGTCCTGATGAGCCGCCGCAGCCTGTCGGGCCTCGGGCCGACGCGGAAGTGGACGGCCATCGCGCTGCGGTGCCTCGGCGTCGCCCTGCTGGCGGCTGCGCTCGCCGAGCCACGGTTACGCCGGCCGACGGACAACGCGACCGTCTTGTTCCTCGTGGACCGCAGTTACAGCATCCCGCAAGACCTCGACCTGACCGGCCCCGAGTCGAGTACGCTCGACCGCCGCTGGGAGCGGACGCGCACCTTCATCGAGACGGCGGTGATGAAGCGGCCGCCGACGCACCGCGACGACCAGGTCGGCCTGATCCTGTTCGGCAAGCGGCCGCGGCTCGCGCTGCCGCCGGCCCAGGTAGACAGGATGCCGATCGACGAGCGGCAGGCCGGGCCGATCAACGGCGAGTACACGGATATCAGCGCCGCCATCAAGCTCGCGCTCGCGTCCTTCCCGCAGGGGACCGGCAAGCGGATCGTGCTGGTCTCCGACGGCAACGAGAACATCGGCAACGCCGAGGAGCAGGCCAACATCGCCCACAGCAACGGCGTGCAGATCGACACGATCGCCCTGGCCCCCGGTTACCGCAACGAGAGCGAAGTACTCGTCCAGGCCATCGAGGCCCCGCCGTTCGCCGCCCAGGGCCAACGCCTGCCGGTGCGGGTGTTGATCCGCAACGCCTCGCCGGACAAGGTCGTGGACGGGCGGCTCGACGTGGTCAAGGCTTCGACCGGCGAGAGCGCGGCCATCGAGATCGAGGACAACCCGCAACTGCTCGAAGCCGGCAAGCCGCCGAAGGTGCGGTTGCTGCCGGGGCTGAACGTCTTCCGCTTCCGCGACCGCGTGGACCCGCAAGGCGACTCGTCGTTCACCTTCCGCGCGACCTTCACGCCGACCGAATCCCGCCCGATGGCCGGCGGCGTGGCAAGTACCGGGCTGCCCGGGGACCGCGTCGAGAACAACCGCGTCGAAACCGCCGTCGTCTCCCGCGGTCAACGCCGGGTGCTGCTCCTCGACGAGCCGTTGCCGGACACGAACAGTTCGAGCCACGATTACCTGTTGCAGACGCTCCGCTTCGAGTTGAACAAGAAGGACGGCAATGCCCAGGGCAAGTTGCGCGTGGACCGCCTGCCGGCCGACAAACTGCCGGCCGACAAGGGCGAACTCGGCGTGTTCCTGTCGAACTACGACGCGGTGATTTTGGCCAACGTGCCCTACGAGCGGTTCACCGCCGACCAGGCCGAGATGCTCCGCACGCAGGTCTACGACCAGGGCTGCGGGCTGGTCATGATCGGCGGGTCGGACGGGTTCGGCGCGGGCGGCTACCAGGGCACGCCGATCGAGGCCGCCCTGCCGGTCGATTGCGAGATCAAAGCGCTGAAGGCCGCCGGGAAGGGGGGGCTGGTGCTCATCATGCACGCCTCCGAAATGGCCGACGGCAACAAGTGGCAGAAGGACATCGCCAAGCTCGCCGTCCAGCGGCTCGGGCCGGCCGACATGGTCGGCGTGATGCAGTTCGGCGGCGTCTGGAACGGGGCCGGCAGCGGCGTGATCTGGCACATCCCCTTCCAGACCGTCGGCGAGGTCGATGGCTCGACGCGGACCCGCCTGCTCGCCAAGATCGACTCACTGGTGCCGGGGGACATGCCCGACTTCGACCCGTTCCTGGTCGAAGCGTACACCACGCTGTCCGACCCGAAGCACGCCCTGACCGTCAAGCACACCATCCTGATTTCCGACGGCGACCCGAACTACTCCGGCCCGGGCCAGGCCGCCGTCGTGAACATGGCCAAGGGCGGCATCACGTGTACCACCGTCGGCGTCGCCACGCACGGCGGCGCGGAGAAGTCGAAGATGAAGCTGATCGCCGAGGGCACCCGCGACGGCGACGGCAAGAAGGGCAACTTCTACGACGTGACCAACCCCAACCAACTGCCCGCGATTTACATCAAGGAGAGCCGCCGCGTCAGCCAGTCGTTCATCTCGAAGGAGCCGTTCGTGCCCAAGTACACGGGCGCGGCCGGGTCGTCCGAGGTGCTCCCGCCCGGCCTGCCGAACCCGCTGCCGAAGTTGCACGGCTTCGTCCGCACGACGCTGAAGCCGAACATCCTCGCCGGCATGTCGCTCGAAGGCCCGTCGCCGTACCCCGACCAGCGCTTCCCGCTCCTCGCGTCGTGGCGGTACGGCCTGGGCAAGGCGGTCGCGTTCACGTCGGACGCCCGCACCCAGCCGGACGCCGAGAAGCAGTACTGGGACAAGGAGTGGGTCGGGTCCGAGATGTACCGCAAGTTCTGGGAGCAGCTCATCAACTGGGTCATGCGCGAACCCGAGCGCGGCAAGTTGACGATGACGACCGAGTACCGCGACGGCCGGGTCCGCGTCGTCGCCGACGTGCGGGACGACAAGGACCGCCCGGTCGCCGGCGTCACATTGCGCGGCGCGGTCACCACGCCGAAGCAACTCGGGCCGGGCGAGAAGGCCCCGGCGGTCGAGTTCAAGCCGAAGGGAGGGGGCCTGTACGAGGCCGAATTCCCCGCCGACGAGGCCGGCAGTTACTTCCTCAACGTCCAGGCCCTCGAACCCGAGAAGGACGCCAAGGGGACGCAACTCGTCAACCCGGACGGCACCGCGAAGTTGAAGACGGTGGACGCGGGCCGGGCCGGCGTGACCGTGCCGTACTCGCCCGAGTTCGCCGACCTCGAAAGCAACACGCCGCTGTTGAAGCGGTTGAGCGAGATCACCGGCGGCACTTTCCACACCGAGGCGGCCGAGGACCTGGCGAAGATGCTGGCCACCGGCGACCTGTTCCGGGACGCGCCGACGAGCACCCGCGCCATCCTGCCGTTCTGGTTTTGGCTGGTCTTCGCCGCCGCCGTCGCGCTGCTGTTCGACGTGGCCCTCCGCCGCATCGCCGTCGAGTCGAGTGAAGTCCGGGTGCTCGCCCGCCGCGCCTGGTCGGCCGTCCGGCACACGTCCCAGGCCGGGGACGCCGGGGAGACGCTCGACCGCCTGGCCCGCCGCAAGCAGGCCGTCGGCGCGACCCTCGCCCAGACCCGCGCCGGCAAGCGGTTCGACGCCGCCGGCGCGACCGGCGACCCCGCCCCGGCCGGCGCGGACGACTACCTCGGCACGGCCCCGGCAAGTTCCGGTCCGACCCCGACCGCCAAGCCGTCCGACTGCGAATCGACGAAGCCGGTCGAGGACGAGACCGACACGCTGGCGAAGCTCCGCCAAGCCCGCGACCGCAGCCGCCATCGCCAGGACCGGCCGGAATAGTACAGGTCAGTCCGTCGGAAATATGAGGAAGTATTCCGGCCAACTGTGAGATTTTCGAGTGGTAGTGTGAGAATTTAGTCGGTATTCTCACACCCGCAGTTCGTTCTTCCACGGCTGCAAACCACTCATTTTTCCACGTACCGGAGTCCAGTCCGTGCACTCGTTCCCGTTGCGGCGGCGTGCCTTCACGCTGATCGAACTCCTCGTCGTGATCGCGATCATCGCGATCCTCATCGGCCTCCTGTTGCCCGCCGTCCAGAAAGTCCGCGAAGCGGCGTCGCGGATGAAGTGCAGCAACAACCTGAAGCAGCAGTGCCTGGGCCTGCACAACCACGCCGGCGCCGTGGGCGTGTTCCCGCCGGCGTACCGCACCCCCCAGCCGGCCACCTACCAGCCGGGCTGGGGCTGGGGGGCGATCC
>JANYHV010000428.1 GCA_025362195.1 Fimbriiglobus sp.
TACGCGGAATCCCTCCCCGGCACGCTCGAAGCGTGGGCCGAGGTCTGGCGGGAGGTCGCCGGACGGCACCCGGATTTCGCCCTGGCCGCCCGGCTCTTCGGCGTCGGCGTCCGGTACGTGCGGACGAAGGACGAGCGGGTGCTGCTCGACCTGCTTCAGGAAGAGCGGGCCATCCTCCGCGACCTGTTCCGGTTGGGCGACTGAGTCGTCAGGCCGGCGGATTAGTGGGCCATGTCGGCCGCGCCTTCGGGCGGGGTGCGGTCGCCGTAGAAGCTGTACAGCAGGGGGAGCAGGTTGAAGAGCACGATCGTGGCCAGCATCCCGCCGACGACGACGAGGGCGAGCGGCCGCTGGGACTGCGACCCGATGGCCGTCGAGAAGGCGGCCGGGAGCAGGCCGAGGATCGCGGCCAGGAGGGTCATGATGAGCGGCCGGACGCACTGCCGGACGCCGTCCCGGAGGGCGGCGTCGAGCGGCACCCCGCGCGCCCGCAGCCCGCTGAAACTCGACACCATGACCAGGCCGTTCATCACCGCGATGCCCAGGATCGAGATGAACCCGACCGCCGCCGAGATGTTGAAACTCAGCCCGGCGAGGTCGAGCGCCCAGACCCCGCCGATGCCGACGCCGGCCACGTTGAGGAACACGGCGGCCGCGTCTAGGAACGAGTTGAAGGCCATGTAGAGCATGACGGCGATCAGGACCAGGGACGCGAGGAAGGCCTTGGCCATGCGGCCCTCGGCGGCCTCCATCTGCTTGAACTCGCCGCTCCACTCGGTGCGGTACGGCGACCGGACGAGCGGCTCGACGGCCGCCTTGGCGTCGGCCACGGTGCTCGCCAGGTCGCGGCCCCGGGCCTCGAACTTGATGGCGATGAACCGCTGCCCTTGCTCGCGGTAAATCGTCGAAGCCCCGGGCCGCAAGAACGACGCCGACTCGTCCGGGCGGCCCGAACGGTCGAGCGGCGTGACCAGGTCGCGCAGCCGCCGGGTCGGCACGGCGAGGGCGACCGGCGGGGCGTTGAACGCGCTGCCGGTCGCGGACGGCAGGGCCAGCGTCGTGCCGGTCGGGGACAGGCCGGCCGACCCGCCGGCGAACGGCGTCGCGGACTGCGTCGTCGCCCCCCCGGCGGCCACCGCGTTCGACACCGGCACCGGGATGGCCAGGATCGCCTGCTCGTCGGCCCGCAGTGCCGCCGGCCAGCGGACGGTCAGGTCGAACAGCTTCTCGCCCTCCTGGATTTGCGTCGCCGCCTTGCCCCCGACGGCCGACTGGACGACGGCCTGCACGTCGGCCGCCGACACGTTCCAGCGGGCGCACTTCTGCCGGTCGATGGGGAACTCGAGGTTCGCCTGGCCCTGGGTGCGGAAGACGCCGGCGTTCGACACTCCGCGGACCGCGCCGAGCGCGTCCCGCATCGCCCCGGCCGTCGTCTCGAGCGCGTCCAGGTCCGGCCCGAAGAGCTTGATCGAGTTCTCTCCCTTGACGCCCGAAAGGGCTTCCATGACGTTGTCCCGGATCATCTGCGAGAAGTCGAAATCGACGCCGGGTAAGGCCGCGTCGAGGTCGTGCTCGATGTCCGCGAGGAGGTCGGCCTTGGTCCGCGGCCGGCCCCGCGTCGGGTCCACCGGCCACTGCTCCTGCGACCGCAGCGGGATGTTCGATTCGAGGTTGTAGTACCCGGTCGGGTCGGTCCCGTCGTCCGGCCGGCCGGCGGTCACGGGGATCGCCTTCAACTCGCCGTACTTCTGCATCACGGCGCGGAACTGGTCGGCCCGGGCGCACACCTCGGGGAACGACACGTTGACCGGGAAGGTGCCGCGGACCAGGATCGTCCCCTCTTCGAGTTCGGGCATGAACTCCCGGCCCATGTTCACGGCCTTGACCGCCGTGAACGCCAGGCCGGCGACGAACGCCACCAGGACCGGCACGCGGAACTTCAGAATCCAGTGCAACTGCGTGACGAAGAACCACTGCAAGACGCGGACCAGCAGATTCTCCCGCTTCGGGGCGAGCCGCCGCATGAGGAGCAGGCACAGGACCGGGGAGACGGTCAGGGCCAGGCCCAGCGCCCCGGCCAGGGCGAACGCGTAGGTGTCCGCCATCGGGCCGAAGATTTGCCCCTCGGGGCCGGTCATCGTGAACAGCGGCATGAGCGCGCAGACCATGATGAGCGTGGCGAACAGCAGGCTCTTGGTGACCTGCCCGCACGCGGCGGCGATGCGCTCGGCGACCGGCTTGTCGGCCTGCCCGGGGGCCGACAGGGCGCGGTAGATGCTCTCGACGACGATGACCGACGAGTCCACGATGATGCCGAAATCGACCGCCCCGATCGACAGCAGGTTGGCCGACTTGCCGCGGGCGTACAGGACGCCGAAGGCGAACACCAGGGCGAGCGGGATGTTGATCGCCACGATCACGGCCGCCCGCACGTTGCCCAGGAACATGAGCAGGATCGCGGTCACGAGGGCCATGCCGACGAGCAGGTTCTCGTGGACCGTCTCGGTCGTCTTGTCGATCAGGTCGCGGCGGTCGTAGTACGGCACGACGCGGACGCCCGGGGGCAGTCGGCCGGGGGCGTTCAACTCGTCGATGCGGGCGAACACGTCGCGCAGCGCGGGCAGCGACTCCTGGCCCTTGCGGAGGAGCACGACCCCCTGGACCACGTCGGTCTCGCCGTCCCAGGCGGGCGTGCCGTCGGCGGCCGTCGCCTGCTGGCCCTGGGCGTTCAGGCGCGGCCGGCTGATCGAGTTGCGGCCCTGGCGCGTCTGGAAGCCGACGACGACCCCGGCCGCGACGAGCCGGCGGTCGTCCACCCGCGGCGTGCCGTCCTGGGACAGCACCGGCCCGCCGGTGACGAGTTGATCGACGCGGACCGGCACATTGTTCACGCTGGCCACGACGACCTGGCGGACCTCGACGATCCGCCGCGCCTCCTCGGCCCGCAGGTACGCGGCCGCGGCGACCGGGTCGGTCATCGCCAGGGTGGCGAGTTGCGGGTCCTGGCCGTGGCCGATCAGCCCGAGCGACCGGACGACGACGGTGATCGCGCCCTGCGTCAGGTTGTCCCCACTGCCGTTCACGTTGGCGTTGCCCAGGGCCGCTTGAAGCTGCGCGAGGGGGATGCCGTACTGGGCCAGGCGGTCGGGGTCGGGCTGCACCTCGTACCGCTTGACCGTGCCGCCGTACCCGCTCACCCCGGCCACCCGGGGGACGCGCAGGAGTTCGCGCTGGACGATGTAGTCCTGCACCGCCTTGAGGTCCGAGAGGGTGTACACCGGCGCGCCGGTGGCCGGGTCGGTCGGGTTGCTCAGGGTGTACCGGACGATCTCCCCGATGGGCGACGCGGGGGAGATTTGCGCGACCACGCCGGGCGGCAGGGTGATGTTGCCGATGCGGTTGAGCACGTCCTGCTTGGCCTGCTCGTAGTCCCGGGCGTAGGTGAACTGGTTGCGGACGTGGGCCAGGCCGAACAGCGACTTGCTGCGGGTCACGTCCAGGCCCGGCATCCCGGCCAGGCCGACTTCGAGCGGGATGGTGACCTGCCGCTCGACCTCTTCCGCCGACGCCCCGGGGAACTGGGCGACGACTTCAATGATCGCCGGGGCGGGGTCCGGGTAGGCTTCGATGTTAACGTGGACAAAGGCGTACCCACCGCCGATGACCAGCGCCGTAGTAAACAACAAGATAATCAGGGAATTGGCGAGCGCTCCATCAATCAGTTTGCGGACCATATCTCGCTCAAATCGGAATCAGGGTACGACACGGGCGAACGCCATCGCTGAGCAGAGGGGGTCGGATTCAAGTCGTGTGAACATCAGTTGGCCGGAACTGGCAACGCATCGACGGCTTCACGAAGAAGGAGCGCACCAGCCGTCACAACTCGGTCGCCGGCGCGCATTCCGCTGCCCACTTTGACGTAAAGAGTTTGGCGTGTCCGTCGCACCACTTGCAGGGAACATTTCAGGTAAACCGTTGGATCGTCGGCACTCTGCACGAAAACCACACTATCCCGACCGTCTTCCGCAACGGCATCCGCAGGCACGGCCAATTCGCCGGGCGGTGGCGGAAGATCGACTTGGGCCGTCACGAACTGGCCAATCTTTAGCTCACCACGCGGGTTTTCAATTCGCCCGCTGACCAGTGCGGTGTGCTGGTTCGGGTCGATCACGGCACTAATTTGTTCCAGGGTTCCGTTCAACACAACGCCGGGACGCGACGGAACCGCGACCGACCAGCGAATGGGCTTAGGGACTTCGGCTAAGCGCGGCAGATCGTCTTCATAAACGTGCGCCCAGATCGTCAAATGGGACAGGTCGCCGATTTGAAACAAATCAAGGGAAGTATCGACAATTGCGCCGACAATGACATTCATCATTAAGACAGTTCCATCCATACTAGCTCGAACCTCGACGCTCGCCCAATCGGCGGAGCCAGACTTCTTGCTTTTCGCATCTTTCAGTTGGTCCACTTCCGCCCGGACCTTGGCAATTTCTTCATCGGTGACACGCCAAGATTGCAGAGTTCGTTCGGCGCGTTCCACTGCAATCCGATCAGCCCGCACGGTTTGTTCGGCAGCACGGACTGTGCTTAACGGAGTGCCACCCTGCTCATTCAGTTCCTTAAGCAGGGTCAGTGTCTGTTCATCGGCGCGTAACCGTGACAACGCATCCACGAGTTCGCTCTTCTTTTCGCCAAAACTGGAACTCCAGACCACTGCAAGCAGTTGCCCTTTCGTGACCACATCACCGACACGCAAGTCACGAGGCGCGGGTTCGGAAACCGTACCGATCTTGACAATCTCGCCAGGGAAACGGGCATGGACTCGTTGCAAACAGTTGTTATCGACGTTGAGGGCACCCTGGAACGGCGGCAGCCGAATCGGCTGAGTTGATGGGACAACCGGCTCCGTACTCAGCCCCATTTTGTCAGCAACCGCTTCCGGCACTTTAACACGATCCGCACCGATACGAGTAATCCGCTCCGCTTTCGGCGGTTCCGGCTGCGACGGACTGGAGGAGCTAATCTTCGTCTCAGAACTAGACGGTTTAGCCAACCACGCGCCCGATGCACCCGCAACCACAACGCCGGTTGATAGCACCAACGTTTTCAAGACCCGCCAACTTCTTTGGATTATATCGTTCATAGTTGTGTCCCTGCAAGCTGCTGATTCCTTGTTCAATAACTAATAACGTGGCGTCGTTAAACTGA
>JANYHV010000463.1 GCA_025362195.1 Fimbriiglobus sp.
GCCTGGTAACCCTATGGCCGCGCTCGCCCCGTCCGGTTCGTCGTCCGCCCCGCCGCTCGCGCTGCCGACGCGGGTGCTGTTGTCGGTCATGATGTTCTTGCAGTTCGCCGTCTGGGGGGCGTGGTTCGTCACCTTCGGCAACCGCCTCGAAGTCATCGGCCTCGGCGGGTCGATCGGCAGCATGTACGGGACGATGGCCCTCGGCACGATCTTCGCGCCGATCGTCGTCGGCCAGATCGCCGACCGCTATTTCGCGTCCGAAAAGCTCATGGGCTTGCTGCACATCGCCGGCGCGGTGCTGCTCTACTTCATGTCGCAGTTCGAGTCGGTCGCCGGGCTGGACGCGGCGGCCGTGTCGGCGGCGTCGTGGAAGTTCTGGTTCCTCGCGCTGGCTTACTCGCTCGTCTACTCGCCGACCCTGTCGCTGTCGAACACGGTCGCCTTCGCCAACGTGCCGGACGGCGGCCGGGACTTCCCGAGCCTGCGCGTCCTGGGCACCATCGGCTGGATCGCGGTCGGCCTGTTCGTCGGCTTCGGCCTGACCCGGCTGGGCATCAACGGGCAGACCTCGAACGTGCCGTTCCTGCTCGCGGCCGGCCTGTCCGCCGGCCTGGGGGTCTTCTCGTTCGCCCTGCCGCACACGCCGCCCCGGGGCCGGGCCGGCGACGCCCTGCCGTTCCTCAAGGCCGTCGGGTTGTTGCAAAGCGTCCCGTTCGCCGTCTTCTTCGGCGCGTCGTTCCTCATCACCATCGTGCTCGCCTTCTACTACGGCTACACCGGCGTGTTCATCGGGGACAAGCACGGCGTCAAGGAAGTGTCGAACACGATGGCGATCGGCCAGGTCGCGGAGATGTTGATCCTGCCGTTCCTGCCGTTCTTCCTGTACCGGTTCGGCATGAAGTGGGTGCTGACGCTCGGGATGCTCTGCTGGGGCCTCCGCTACCTCGCCTTCGCGCTCGCCCCGGCGACCGACCTCGGCTTCTACCTCGTGCTGTTCGGCATCGCCCTGCACGGCATCTGCTTCGACTTCTTCTTCGCCGCCGGGTTCATCCACGTGGACCGCGAGGCCCCGGCCGAGATCCGCGGCAGCGCCCAGGCCCTGTTCGTCTTCCTGACCTACGGCGTCGCCATGTGGCTGGGCAACGAGTTCTCGAACGTCGTCAAGGCCAAGACGACCACCGAAAGCCCCACCGGCGTGAAGACCGAAGCGCTCAAGGTGACCGAGTGGTTCCCCGACCGCGGCTGGGTCACCCGCGAGTTCACGAGCGCCTCGGACGGGTTCGCCAAGGCGACCGACTGGCAGACCTTCTGGCTCATCCCGGCCGTCGGCGTGCTGGTCGCGCTGGCCGTGTTCGTCCTCTTCTTCCGCGGCCAGGGCGACAAGGCGACGGCCGCGTAGAGCGGGCATCGGCAAGGTTTTCGGCTCCGCCGCAGGCGCGTTAGCCCGACGCGCTAGCGAGGGTCGAACGGTCGAGGACAAGGCGGATGTCGATGACCGCACGGCCGACGACCCCGAACACCGTCAACGACCCATCGACCCTCGCCAGCGTGTCGGGCTAACAGTCGCCTGCGGCGGAGCCGAGAAGCCTCGGCCCGGCACTAAAACCGGTTCAGGGCATACGCCGTGGGGTCCACCGCCGGCGGGGTGTGGGTGAGCAGGTCGCTCACCAGCTTGCCGGTCCCGGTCGCCATCGACAGGCCCAACATGCCGTGCCCGGCGGCGATCGTCACGTTCGCCAGGGCCGGGCTGCGGTCGATGATGGGCTTGCCGTCGTAGACCATCGGCCGGAAGCCCTGCCAGGTTTCCGTGACCGTGTCCCCCTCCGGCTCGCGCAAGTACGCCGCCGCGCCGTCCCGCAGGAGTTGCACGCGCTTCGGGTCGATGGTCTCGTCGTAGCCGCTGAACTCCATCGTCGAGCCGACGCGAAAGCCGGTGGCGAACGGGCTGACGGCGACGCGGTGCTCCTCGAAGATCATCGGGTAGGCCGGGCAGACCTTCGGCCGCGTGGTGGTGAGGCTGTACCCCTTGCCCGGTACGATCGGCAGCTTGCACCCCAGCACGGCGTTCAACGTCGGCGACCACGCCCCGGCCGCGACGACGAACTCGGTGCCCGCGATCTCGCCCCGGGTCGTTTGAACCGCCCGCGCCCGACCGGCGTCGCTGGCGAACCCGGTGACGGCGCAATCCTCGACGACCGTGACGCCGAGCCGCGTCAGGGCCGCCCGCCAGCCGGCCATGAGCTTGTCGGGCCGGAGTTGCGCGTCGCCGGTGTACAGGTAACCGCCGGCCGCCGCGCCGGGCTTCAGCGCCGGCTCCAACTGCAAGAGGGCGTCGGCGTCGTACCTCACGGCGGGGCGGTCGAAGTGGTCGGTGAGCAGCGTGTTCACGTCCGCGTAGTGGTCGAACGCCCCGGCCGACTGGAAGACGAAGAGCAGGCCGTGGGTGTCGAACTCGCACTCGATCGCCTCGTCCGCGAGCAGAGCGTCGTACCGGCGGCGCGAGTCGTCGAGCAGGGCCTGAATGCCGGTCGCGGCGTGCATCATCGCGGCCGCGTTGCACTGCCGGGCGAAGCCGAGGAACCAGCCGAGTTGCGACAGCGCGTACCCCGGCCGCACCTTCAACGGCCCGTTCCGCTGCAAGAGTGCCTTCAACGTCGAGCCGATGACCCCCGGCATCGCCAGCGGCAGGACGTGGCTCGGGCAGAGGTACCCGCAGTTGCCGTGCGAGCAGGCCCCGCCGACCCGCCCGCGCTCGACGAGCGTGACCGCCCGCCCGGCCTTGGCCAGGTAGTACGCGCACGCCGTGCCGATGACGCCGCCGCCGATGACGATAATCATGCGTACCAATCCAGCGGGTGTCGGGTGTCGGGTGTGGTCGATCGTCAACCGCACGGACCGCGGGCGACAAACCCAGAGTACGAAAAAACGCCGGCCGCAACCCAGTGCGACCGGCGGTCCAATCTGCGACACCCCAAACCCGACACCCGACACCCGATCGTCTACCCCTTCGCGTGCCCGTTCAGGATCAATTCCCGGGGGTGCGAAGCGGCGGCCGCCGGGGCGGGCCGGTCGGCGAGCAACGCCTTGGCGGCCGTCTGCTCGTGCCAGAAGCACTTCAGCGCGACCTGGGCGCACCGCTCCTGGAACTGCGCGGGCGTCTCCTGGAGGTCGGGGTACCGCTCGACGAACTGCAGCATTTCGAGGTGCTGCTGCTCGTAGGCCCCGAGGATGCGGGCGGCCATCTTCTTCTTGTCGGCCGGCTCCATGTACCCCAGCTCGACCGCCTTGTCGATGCGGCCGGGCCGCGTGCTGATGAACTCCGACGTGCCGTCCGGGAGTTGCCGCGGCTGGCCCAGCGCCGGGTCCACCTTGGACACGTCGTTGGTGCTGATGATCGTGAAGATGCCGTCCGACCGCTCGACCCCGTCGAGGCAGTTCAGCAGGCAGTCGAAGGTCAGCGGGATCATCATGCCGCCGCCCCGCCGGTCGTTGTTGTCGTCGTCCTTCTTGGGCATGTTCATCGACATCATCATGCCCTGGTTCTTCCGGGCCACGTTCTCCCGGCCGTGGAAGACGTTGTCGATGTCCTCGATCAAGGCGATGCACGGGACGTTCATCTGCATCTCGGACCAGACCCGGGTCAACTCGCTGTTGGACATTTCCGCCAAGTTATAGACGTAGATCGGCATGTTCATGTCTTCGGCGAAGGCGCGGGCGAGGGCCGTCTTGCCGGTCCCGGGGGGGCCGTACAGCATCCACCCGCGCTTCCACGGGATGCCCTTCTCGCGGTACCACTCGCGGCTCTTCCGCCACAACTCGATCTCCTGGATCAGGTTCTTGATCCGCTGCGGGAAGATCAGGTTGTCGAGCGCCTTGCCGTTCATCGTCGGCCGCTTGCCGAGGTCGCCCGGTTCGTGCCCGAGCAGGCGGTAGGTGCCCTGCTGGTACCACGCGAGGCCGTTGCTGCCCGAGTCGCTGTCCGTGTCCGAGTCGCCCCGCTTGGGCACGTGGTGGATGATGAACCGCGTCTTCGACTGCTGGTCGGCGTCCTCGGCGGCCCACGAAATCGAGTTGCGGACCTCGCACGCTTCCTGCAGGATTTTCTCGACGTTCAGGGTGCCGCGCATGAAGGTCAGGGTCGAGTAAATCTTGGTCGCGTTGCTGCTGTGCCCTTCCTTGGTGGGGGCCTTCGACTCCTGCTGGTTCGAGTAGAAGAACGGGTACCAGCCGTTCCAGAGCACGAGCGTGCGGTTGCCGAACTGCTCGTACGGGATGAGGCCGTACCGGCCGTCCTTGCGGTACTCCCAGCTCGCGCCGAACATGCGGTCGTAGTTCCGCGACCGGCGGAAGCGCGCGATCAGGTAGGCCGTGACCGCCTCGTGGCCGGCCTGGGTCGGGATTTCGATCCGCTGCACGGCGAAGTTCATCAGCCGCCAGCCGACGGTTTTGACCTTGCCCCACGTGCTGGCGATGACGCCGAACGCGATCGTGGCCCCGCCGAGAAACCAAGCGTAATCGCCCATGATCTTGAACCCTCTCTGTCAACGCAATCGGCCCACGACGAGGCGACTCACACGCATGAGACGCGCCAACGGACTTGGAGGTTCGTAGTGGGGTGGGGAACGGCCGTGAGAGTACTTTTCGGCCGCCCGCAGGCATGATACCGTCCCCGTCAAGACCCCGCTCCCGGCCGCGATATTCCCCGATTCCGCACGAAATGTTCAGGTCGGTTGGTACACTCGTCGGTCGGGTGCGGGGTTCCGGGTGTCGGGTGTCGGCGAACTTTGAGGTGGGCTGTGCGACCAATTCTCGGCGTCGGCGAACTGTTGTGGGACGTGTACCCGGACGGGCGGAAGGTCGCCGGCGGGTCGCCGTTCAATTTCGCCTACCACTGCCACGCCCTCGGGCACCCGGCGCAGGTCGTGACCGCCGTCGGCGACGACGACCTCGGCCGCGAACTGCGGGGCGTGGTGCGCGACCTCGGCCTGTCGGACGCGCTGATTCA
>JANYHV010000479.1 GCA_025362195.1 Fimbriiglobus sp.
GAGGGCACCGAGGGTGAGGAAGTCGCGGCGGGCGATGCCGTCGCAGAACGTACGGCGTTGACCGGGAAAGGTGAGCACGGGACAGGCCTCCGAAGGAGGTGCGCGGGGTGGGAACGTCGGCGAAGTCGGACCGAAGGGCGAACCGGCAGTGCGTCAAGCGTAGCCCGAGTGCCGCCCGGGAGCAATCGGAAAACTTTTGAAATGCCCCGCGGCCGGGTGGCCGGCGACTCGGGATTCGAGCGGGCTTCAAGTTTGCGGAGTGGGACACCCGCGGTGCCGTTGAACGGGCGGTGGCTCCGCCGCAGGCGACTCGTGTTAGCCCGACGCGCTAGCGAGGGTCGAGGGGTCGTCGATAATGTCGGGAGTCGTGGGCCGTGCGGTCATCGACAGCCGCGTTGCCCTCGACCGCTCGACCCTCGCTAGCGCGTCGGGCTAACACGAGTCGCCTGCGGCGGAGCCGAATACACTGTTAGGCAAGCAGAAACATCGCTGGTGCGAAACCGCTGCTGTCATACATCGGGCCGTCCATGAAGTTACCCAAACTCCAAATCGACCCAGGCCGCGTCTCAAGGGCGGAACATGACATCCTGCACGGCGGTGCACTCACCCCGGTCGGGCAGGTCTTCGCGTTCCATCTCGCCCCGCTTTTAGAGGCCGCAGGCGCAACGTCGCCGGACGACCTCAATCTGCACGAGTTGCTCGTGCAGATTAGCATCGAGGGACTATGGCAGATGCGGACGAAGCACACTGTGCTGGTCGGCTACATTCCCGGCTCTGAAGCGGTGCCCGTGGTCCGCTTGTACCTGATGTCCCGCCGAGAGCTTCCGTTCGGCAACTTCACAGCGGCCGTCTCGAAGTGTCCGGGATACATGGAATCGGGCCGGGACTTCATTCGCGGCAACCGAACTGTGCCACTGGCCTACTGGGAGTACCCCTGTTCCGCATACGCACTCTGGTCGGCGTCACCACAGGGCGTGCCGTTTCTTGACAGCGAGCTAACGGGTTTCGAGTCGGGGGGGTCGCGGTACTGGATGATCCACCGCGAGTTCGAGTTCTTCAGCCCCGATGCGTAGACGGCCAAACCTGGCCCTGCAGCCGACGACAGGAACACGCAGGTTTCCCCGTCGTCCGCAGTTGGTCTCAGCCCCCATCGCGGCTGAGCTGGGTCGTTGGACTGGTAGGGTCGAATTGCACTGACCGCCCCGGAGGCCGCATGAGTACGCCGTCGCACGACCACCACCGCCGCTTCCACCGCGTCCACGACCACCTGACGGCGGCCTACGGCGACGGCTGGTTCGGGGCCAAGGCGGAGGCGTTCGCCCGGTACTTCGGCACGCCGCTGTTCCTGGCCGCGCAGACGGTGATCGTGCTGATCTGGGTGGCCGTGAACGTGGCCGGGCTGACCGCGTTCGACCCGTACCCGTTCATCCTGTTGAACCTGGCGTTCAGCCTGCAAGCCGCCTACGCCGCGCCGATGATCCTGCTCGCCCAGACCCGCCAGGCCGACCGCGACAAGGCCCACGCGGACGCCGACGCCCAGCACCGCGAAGACCTCGCCCGGGCCGCCGCCCGCCGCCAGGACGAGGCCGCCGGCCAGGCCACGCTGCTCCTCGACCTGGTCCGGCAGAACACGACCCTGACCGAGGCCGTTAAGTCCCTGAGCGAGCGCATCCAGGACCTGACCGTCGAGATGCACCACCGCACCTGCCCCGACGCGGCCAAGCCCTGACCGCCTCCGATTCCAGACGCGAAAGGCCGGACATGATCCGCTCGTCCCGCCCGATCCCGCTCGCAGAAGTCGCCGACCATTACGAAGAACTCGACCGCATCTACCGCGAGGTCTGGGGCGAACACGTCCACCACGGGCTTTGGCGGACCGGCCGGGAGACGCCGACGGAAGCGGTCGAGCAACTCGCCGAACTGGTCGCCGCGGAGGCCGGCGTCGGCCCGGGGTGTGCGGCCGTGGACATCGGCTGCGGGTACGGGGCGACCGCCCGCCAGTTGGCCGCGCGGCACGGGGCGCGGGTCACCGGGCTGACCATCACCCCGGCCCAGTTCCACTACGCGGTCGCCGCCACCCCGGGCGACAACCCCCGGTACCTCCTCCGCGACTGGCTGGCCAACGGCCTGCCGGACGCGGCGTTCGACGCCGCCTACGCCGTCGAGAGTACCGAGCACATGGAGGACAAGGCGCGGGCGTTCGCCGAGGCGTTCCGGGTCCTCCGACCGGGCGGGCGGCTGGCGGTGTGCGCCTGGACCGCCGCCGACCCGGTGCCGCGGTGGCAAGTGCGGCACCTGTTGGAACCGATCTGCCGCGAAGGCCGCCTGCCCTCGATGGGCACCGAGGCCGACTACCGGGGCCTCCTGATCGGGGCCGGGTTCGAGGTCGAGGCCGCGACGGACGTGACCCGCCAGGTCCGCGGGACGTGGGGCATTTGCGCGCGGCGGGCGGTCGGCAAGGCTTTCGCCGACCGGGCGGCGCGGGGATACTTACTCAGCGCCGCGAGCCGGAACCGGGTGTTCTTGCTGACCGTCGGCCGCATCTGGCTGGCGTACCGGACCGGGGCGATGCGGTACCTCGTCTGGCGCGCCCGCAAGCCGGCCTGACGGGGCCGGGCACGCTAGCGCAAGAGTCACTTCGGTCGCCGCCCACCCGGTCGCGGCGGTCGAGATGAACTGGTCGTTGCCGTGCGGGAACCCGCTCTCGGAGTACGGCTGGACCGGGAAACTGAGCGGCCGCACCAGCCACGACCCGTCGTATTCATGTTGGCCGGAGACGCCCCCGCCTACCTCCGCCGCCTCGCCCGGACTAACCCGGAAAACGTCTGGGCGCACGGGACGCTCGCGCTGATCTTGTTTCAGGCGGGGGAGTACCGCAACGCGATTCGGGGCTACGACGAGTACCTCCGGCGCGACGCCACGCTGCCTGGCATGTTCACGAACCGCGGGCACTGCCATTTCGGGACGGGGGACTACGATCGGGCGATCCAAAACTACGACGAGGCGATCCGGCTCGACCCCGTGTGCGTACGGGCCTTCCTCGGCCGCGGCACCGCCGGGGCCTGCACAGAGGAGTTGGACAACTCGATCCGAGACTACGAAGAGGCCGCCCGAATCGATCCCGTGGCCGCCGAGGCCTATTTCAAGCAAATGGTGCCGCAGGAGGTGACCCGAGACCGGGACGCCGTGAGGAGGTTCCAGAAGGCCCTCGACCACTTGGGCTACCAGCGTGCTCCGTCGGCCTACTTCGTGATCCTGGGGTACCTCGCGGCAGGGCAGGCGGGCGACGGGGCGTCCGCCGAGCGCTTCCTGTCCGAGTCCGCCGGTAGGCTCGACGCGGCTTGGCCCGAGCCGGCGGTGCGCTTCTTCCGCGGCGACCTCGACGAGCCCGAACTGCTGAAGCTCGCCACCGACGACGACCAGCGAACGGAGGCCCGCTATTACTTGGGCATGCACTACGCGATCCGCGGCCGCCCGGCCGAGTCCCTGGCTCACTTCCGGTGGGTCAAGGTGTACGGCGCACCCGGCTGCGAGATGACCGACATGGCGGTGGCGGAGTTGGACCGCCTCGACGCGGCGGCGAAGCCGTAGGTTGCCGGCGGGCGGCGGGTGTCAGCCCTGACAGTTGGGCACATCTTAGGGGTTGACAGGTCGGTCGCACCCCTGGCCGACGCCCTGTCCCCCGGCCTCGACCTCGGCGACGCCCGCCGCGACCGCCGGTTTGCCCGCGTCGTCCAGGCCGTCGCCCGCGACGCCGGCCCGTTCCTCCCCCGACTCTTCCCCGACCCCGCCGCGCCCGGCTCGACCGCGAGAGCCGCCTGTGGGTGCGGAACGTCGATGAGGTCGGGCCGGTCCCGGCAGGCGGTCACTGGGCGGCCGGGGCGTCGGTGGCGACGACCGTGCGGCCGCCGCACGTGCGGAACGGGGAGTCGCGGCGGGAGGCGGTGGCGGTGCGGGTGTGGGAGGTCGATCCGGCCGGGGGCGGAGCGTCGGGACGATGGCGGCGCTGGTGGCGGTGTCGGGCGCGATCCCGGTGGCCGTGCCGAACCTGGTTCCGGGTGGGGCTGGCCCGGGCCGGGGGGGCCCTGAAGGACGCGCGGCCGCACCCGCGTCCACGCCATCCTCCGGTACGAGTCGTCGAGGGCCGAGAGGTCCTCAACTGTCAGGTGTCCGCCCGCCGGTCCGACCTGGAATCGGACTGATTTCCGCGGGCGAGCGATTGGGACTTCCCCAGGCTAACTCTCTCATCCCAGGTCGGACCAGCGGGCGAACACCCGCCGGTCGCCGGGAAGGGCAGGCTCCGCCGCCCTTGCCGGACCGGCACTTTCCGCGTAATCGTTAGCGGGTGACGCGGGTCCGAGGCTGCGGGGACGGGGCATGATTGCGGTCGAGCACCTGACGAAATACTACGGCGAGTACCCGGCCGTCCGCGACGTGTCGTTCGAGGTGCCGCGCGGCCACGTCGTCGGCTTCCTCGGGCCGAACGGCGCGGGCAAATCGACCACCATGCGCATCCTCGCCGGGTTCCTGACCGCCACCAGCGGCCGGGCGTCGATCAACGGCTTCGACGTGTTCTCGGACCCGATCCAGGCCCGCCGCCGGATCGGCTACATGCCCGAGAGTTGCCCGCTGTACCCCGAGTTGCGCGTCGAGGAGCACCTGCGGTTCCGGGCCGGCCTGAAGGGCCTCGGCTGGGGCACCCGCCGCAAGCGGATCGACTACGTGCTGGAGCGCTGCTGGCTGAAGGACGTGCGCCGGCAACTCATCGGCACGCTGTCGAAGGGCTACCGCCAGCG
>JANYHV010000506.1 GCA_025362195.1 Fimbriiglobus sp.
TCTGGGCGAAGCTCAAGCAGTCCCGGCGGGTGGCGACGCGGTACGAGAAGACCGCCCGGAACTTCCTGGCGTTCGTTCAGGTGGTGTCGATAATGGTCTTGCTGCAATAACCGCTACAATCTGTCCACACGGCCTAGAACATTCCGGCGCGACCGAATCGACGGCGACGCGAAAGCGTTGGGTCACCCACTCGGGTTTTTAGCCCTCTCGATTTTGCCTTTCTCATGTGCCCTCTGCGCCCTCTGCGGTGAATGGTTTTGGTGGGGTTTGCTCCGCGGTAAAACTGTTCTCGGAGAATGCCCATGCCGACTCGTCTCGTCCTCGGGTCCCGCAACGTCAAGAAGCTCCGCGAGTTGGTCTCGCTGTTGGGCGACTTGCCGCTGGAGTTGACCGACCTGTCGCCGTACCCGGCCGCGCCGGAAGTTGAGGAGACCGGCGACACGTTTGAAGCCAACGCCCGGCTCAAGGCGGAGCAGTTGGCCCCGGCGCTCGGCGAGTGGGTGCTGGGCGAGGACAGCGGGCTGGTCGTGCCGAGTCTGGGCGGCGCGCCGGGGATTTTCTCCGCGCGGTACGCCGGCACCCACGGCGACGACGCGGCCAACAACGCCAAGCTCTTGCGCGAACTCGCCGGCAAGACGGGGGACGCGCGGCGGGCCTACTACGTCAGCACCGCGGCCCTGGCCAACCCCCGGGGCGAGGTCGTCGCGGTCGTGGCCGGGAAGTGCTGGGGCGTGATCGCCGAGACGGCGGCCGGCGGCGGGGGGTTCGGGTACGACCCGCTGTTCGTCGTCCCCGAGTACCACGCCAGCTTCGGCGAGTTGTCCGCGACGGTCAAGAACGCCCTGAGCCACCGCGGCCGGGCCGTGGTGCTGTTGCGGCCGCTCGTCCGGCAGTCCATACTGGCCGGATGAACCTCAACGAACTCGTCGCCGACATCCACGCCTTCCGCGACTACTTGAAGGCCGAGCGCGGGCTGGCCGAGAACACCCTGCTGGCGTACACCCGCGACCTCGAACGGTACGCCGAGTGGGTCGGCGCGGTGAAACTCGCGGACGCCTCGAAGCCGACGCTGAAAGACCTCGCCCGGTACATCGGCTTCCTGCACGACTGCGACCTGGCCGCCGGCACGATGGCCCGGCACATCGTCAGCCTGCGCATGTTCTACCGCTTCCTGCGGCTCGAAGAGCGCGGCGACCCGACCGCCACCGACCTGCTCGCCTCGCCGAAACTCTGGGAGCGCGTCCCCGGCGTTTTGTCCCCGGCGAACGTGATCGAACTGCTGACCAACCCCAAGGCCGGCGACCGCTTCTACCTGCGCGACCGGGCGCTCCTCGAAACCCTGTACGCGACCGGCTGCCGGGCGAGTGAAGTCGTCGGCCTGCGGATGCACGACCTGTACCTCGACTCGGGTTTTTTGAAGTGTACCGGGAAGGGCAGCAAGCAGCGGGTCGTCCCGCTGGGCAAGCCGGCCGTCGCCGCCCTGCGCGACTACCTCGGCGAAGGCCGCCTCGGCGTCGCCAAGGAGTCCGACACCGGCGCGACGGTGCTGTTCACCAGCCGGTCGGGCAAGCCACTCACGCGGATCGTGTTGTGGAAGATTGTCAAGAAGTACTGCGCCCGCGCCGGCCTGCCGACGACCGTCTCGCCGCACACGCTCCGGCACAGTTTCGCCACGCACGTCCTGGCCGGCGGCGCGGACCTGCGGACGGTGCAAGAACTCCTCGGCCACGCCTCGATCAACACGACGCAGCACTACACCCACGTCGATCGGGACCGCCTGAAAGCGATCCACGCCAAATACCACCCCCGCGGCGGCAAGAAGCCGAGCGGGCCGCCGGCGTGAGCGGCGGGATGTCACCGCTATCAAATGGCCCTCGGGAGCACCAGTCCCGGGCCGCCTGTGGTCGCCGTCTGTCACGCTTCCGGGGAAGCGTTGCATTGCTCGGGACTCAGGTTCTCTGTAGCTAGCCCCTGTGCGGCCGGTCGGCTTCCGGGGTCATCGACCCCACCTCAAGCGGAGCCTCCCGAATCTTGCCGGTCACGACGAATGCCGCGTCACACTCGCTACCGCCGCGACAACGACTCCCGGACCATTCCAGTATCTCTCAGGAGGCGATTGCCATGAGACACCCCCGCGTCGAACTCGTCCCGTTGCGCCCGGCCGTCCGCTCGGACGGCGCGACCGTCCTCGACCTGTTGATCAAGCTGACCCCGCCCGCGTCCGAGTTGAACGCCCCGCGGCCCGCCCTGAACCTCGGGCTGGTCATCGACCGCTCCGGGTCGAT
Organism: Fimbriiglobus sp.; assembly: GCA_025362195.1. Lineage (GTDB taxonomy): Bacteria > Planctomycetota > Planctomycetia > Gemmatales > Gemmataceae > Fimbriiglobus. The sequence continues at coordinate 2,286 of JANYHV010000506.1, forward strand.
GTCCGCCGGCAAGAAGCTCGAGTACGCCCGCGAGGCGGCGATCTACGCCGTCCAGCAGCTCTTGCCGACCGACCGGGTCAGCGTGACGGTCTTCGACGACGCGGTGCAAACCCTGGTCGAGAACGCCCCGGCCGTCGATAAGGCCGGCATCGTGGGCGTGATCAGTCGCGTCGTCACCGGCGGCTCCACGGCCCTGCACGCCGGCTGGAGCGAGGGCGGGCGGCAAGTGGACGGGCACCGGCTCGCGGGCGGCATGAACCGCGTGCTGCTCCTGTCGGACGGGCAGGCCAACATGGGCGAGCTAAACCCGGTCGCCATCGCCGCCGACGTGACCCGGCTCGCGCGGGAGGGGGTGAGCACGACCACGATGGGGCTGGGCGACGACTACAACGAAGACTTGCTGGAGGCCATGGCCCGGGCCGGCGACGGCAACTACTACTACATCGAACGCCCGCAGCAACTCGCCGACCTCTTCCAGACCGAACTCCTCGGCCTGATGGCGACGTTCGGCAACGCCGTGCGGCTGGCCGTGGAGCCGCTGGCCGGGGCGACCGTCGCGGACATCCTGAACGACTTCGAGCCGGACCAACACGGGGCCGGCCTGAAATTGCCGAACCTCGTCGCCGGCATGCCGGTCCTCGCCGTTGTCCGGCTCAACGTCCCGCCGACGAGCCTCGGTGGCGACATCTGCCGCGTCCGCCTGTCGTGGGTCGGCCCGAAGCAGGTCGAGCGGCAGGAACTCGCCGTGACCCTGACGCTGCCCTCGGTGACCGCGGCGGTCTACGACACGCTGCCGGTCGCCGTCGAGGTCCAGGAGCGGGCCGCGTTGTTGCTGATCGCCCGCCTCAAGAAGCAAGCGACCGGCTGCTCGGATCAGGGCGACGAAGTCGGGACGAGGCTTTTCCTGAGCGACGCGAGGGCGGTCCTCCTGTCCGCGTCGGACTCGCCGGAGGTCCAGAAGGAGGCGGACGCGTTCGCCCTGATCGAAGCCGACCTGGCGAGTGGCGAGATGGCGAAGTTCAGCAAGCGGGCGAAGTACCAGTCCCACCAGACGCGGTCGAGCAAGCCGCAACCGTGACGCGCGATTCGAGCGTCTGAAACCGTTTTGCCGAGGAGACGCGGAATGAGTCAAAACTCGACCTACTCCTTATCGAGCAACACGTCGATGACCCAGCACCCGCGGACGTGTGGCCCAACGTCGCGGCAGTGGTCGAGGAGTTCAACGTCGGCACACCCCGCGTCCTCCAAGGCGTCGGCGAGTATCGGCAGGCGTCGAAAAGTACCGAGTGCGGCTATGTTCCGGGCAAGGCCGAGTACGGTGTCCGTCAACCAAGTCGCGTCAGGGACCGCCATCCGGAACGGGTTGAAGATGTCCCGCAGCAAGTCGCACTGAGCGACGCCTTCTGCGAGGGTGTCAGAGGACGCTAAGCGGACGATGACATCGGGCGGCTCGAATGCAGGAGCTCCCCCCACCAGCCGTGATCGATGGCAACATTGTAAGCCGCGGCGGCGAAGGAGTACGGCTCGTTAGACTCGTATTCCGCTTCCGTCAACGACCAGGCAAGGCTCGCCTCGTTGGCCGCGACTTCGAGTTCCGATTCCGTCAGTTCGCCCTCGGCGTATCGTTCGGCAGCCTCAATCGCGGTTCGGCTCCGTACGTCGGTCAACTCGCCCCAGACTCGCCGACAGCACGCACAGCCGAAAAGCCTTCGCTTTCGCTCTCCGAGGATGTCTCTTACAAAGCCCAGCATCAGGCTGGGATCGGTCGCCACGTCCCACTGTGCTTTCGTCATCACATGTCCCCGCTCCGGACCGATAACTTCACACTTGAAGCGAGGTCAACGACGCGCACGAGTCTCGACCCGGCGAGCCAAGAGCGTGAGCGACTGGAGGTGGTTCGATCTCCAGTCGCTCACGCTCTTGGCTCG
>JANYHV010000058.1 GCA_025362195.1 Fimbriiglobus sp.
GGAGTGGGCCGCTCGCCGGGAGTTCGCCCCTGCGGGAGAGCTACCTAAGGAGACTCGCGGGTGCGCAAGCGTCGCTCACTGCTGGCCGTCGTCGCCCTGCTGTTCGTCGGCTACGTCGGGTCGTACCTGGCCCTCTCCCGACGCGGTTACGCCACGGCCGACCGTTATCACATTTGCGGGTTCTACTACTTCCTGCCCGAGATGTCCGACGCCTGGCGGGTCAAGAACTACGGTTGCGTGCTTCTGTTCTCCCCGCTCAATATCGTCGATCGGTGGCTCGGGTTCGGCCGCGTGCCGGCGTCCGAACCGCTCTGGGTCCTCAGTCGGACTCAGTCCTTCCACTTCACGAAGGCTTCCATCGCGTAGTACTCGGGCAGGCCGAGGGTGTCGAACGTCTTGGCCGTGGCCAGGTTGCGGTCCTCGGCCCGCTGCCAGAACTCGCGGCGGTCGGCCCCGCCGGGGAACATCGCCCGGTCTTTTTGCGACTGGTGCCGGAAGATCGCTTGCTTCTTCCGCTCCAGCACGTCCGGGCTGATCGGCACGGCCATCTCGACCTCGTGCGGGGCCCACTCCTCCCACGCCCCGCGGTACAGCCACACGTCGAAGAACTGGCCGGTCGCGCGGACCCGGCGGACCGCCTCGAAGATCGCCTCGGCGCACAGCCGGTGCGTGCCGTGCGGGTCGGACATTTCCCCGGCGACGTAGATCTGCGCCGGCCGCAGCTTCTCGAACAGGGCGACGATGTCGGCCACGTCCTCGGGCTGGACCGGGGCCTTGTCGATGGTCCCGGTGCGGTAGAAGCGGAGGTTCATGAACTCGAGTTGGGCCGGCGGGATGCCGCACGCTAGGGCCGCCGCGCGGGCCTCGGTGGCGCGGATCATGCCCTTGATGTTGAGCACCTCGGGGCTGTCCGGCTCGCCCGGCTTCTTGGCGTCCAGGAACTGGAACACGCGGGCCTTCATCGTGCCCAGGGCCGCCTTGTCCGCCGGGGCACCGAACCCGCCGACGAACTCGTCCACGAAGTCCACGAACCGCCGCGCGTCGTGGTCGAACACGGCGATGTTCCCGCTCGTCATGTACGCGATGTGGACCTTGTGCCCCTGCTCGACCAGGCGGATGATCGTCCCGCCCATGCTGATCACGTCGTCGTCCGGGTGCGGGCTGAACACCAGCACCGACTTCGGCCCCGCGTCGTACACCGGGGCCGGGGTGGTCAGGATCGACGACGCGTCCGGGAACGACGGGCTGGTCGTCGAGAGCGGCCGGACCTTGCCGGCCGGGTACAGCTTGATCGTTTCGAGGCGGTCGTGGAAGACCTCCTCGCCGATCTTCTCGGCCGGGCCTTTCTCCCGCAGCAGGTCGAACAGTTGGTGCTCGCGGAAGTCGTCGTCGCCGAGCATGAGCAGGCCCTTGCGGGCGGCGACGCTGAGGTGGACGACGGCCCGGCGGACCAGACTCGGCGTCCAGTCGCACGGCCCGACCTCCCACGGCCGCTTGATGGCCGTCAACTCGGCCGCCGCGGCACTGTCGAGGACGAACACGGCGTCCTCGTGCTCTTGCAGGAAGCTCGCCGTGATCGCCTCGGTCGGCGCGTGCTCGTTGGCCTTGAAGGTGATCGTCGCCTTGTGCTCGCCGAGGGCCAACAGGTAGACCTTGCGGGCGTCCAGGATGCTCGCCACGCCCATCGTGACGGCGTGGTTGGGCACGTTCTCCTCGCCGAAGAAGCCGGCCGCGGCGTCCCGCCGGGTGATGCTATCCAGAGTCACCATGCGGGTCCGCGAGGTCTTGGGCGACCCCGGCTCGTTGAACCCGATGTGCCCCGTCCGGCCGATCCCCAGGACCTGGATGTCGATGCCCCCGGCCTCGCGGATTTTCCGCTCGTACTCGGCGCAGAAGTCGTCCATCTCGTCGAGCTTGATCGTCCCGTCGGGGATGTGGATGTTCTTCCACGGCACGTTCACGTGGTTGAAAAAGGTCTCGTGCATCCACTTGAAGTACGAGTGCGAGTCCTCCCGCGCGATCGGGTAGTACTCGTCCAGGTTGAACGTGACGACCCGGGCCAGGTCCAGGCCTTCCTCCTTGTGCAGGCGGATCAACTCGCGGTACAGGCCGACCGGCGTCGAGCCGGTCGCCAGGCCCAGCACCGTCGAGCGGCCGGCGGCGTTCCGTGCCCGGACGAGCTTGTCGATCTCCCGGGCGACGAACTTCGACGCGGCCGACGCGCTGGCGAAGGTCAGGGTCGGCACGCGGGTGTGCGGCAGGAAGTGTTGCACGGCCATTCGTAGGGTGCCCTTGCGAGGGGAAGCGTCCGGGGAAGGACTGTTGTATCGGCCGACCCCGACCGGGCAAACGCCCGCGGGCCGTTAGTGGTTGACGTTGTCGCTCGTCTTCCAGACCCGCACCACCATCGTTTGCAGCGCCTTGATGAGCTGGGGCTTGCTCGTGGTTTCGCTTAGTCCGGCGTCCGATTCCAGCAGGCGGGCGACGTGCAGCAACTGCGGCTTGCTCAACGGCAGGAGGGTCGCCAACCCGGCGTCGACGGTCGCCTTCGCCACGCCCCCGCCCGGGAACGTCCGCATCAGGTCGCGCAAGTCGTCGGCCACGACCTTGGCGGCTTCGAGGAGCGGGGCGATTTTCGCCTCGGCGTCGGCGGACTTCTTGGCCGCCTTGGCGGCGACCGCGTCGGCCTTGGCGGCGTCCTTGGCGGCGACCTTGGCCGCGGCGTCGGCGACCTTCTTCGCCGCTTTCTCGGCGGCGGCGTGCTCCTTGGCGGCCAGTTTGGCGGCGGCCGCGTCGTCTTTCTTTTGCTTCGCCTCGTCGGCCTTGCGAACTTTCTCAGTCTCCCGGGCGACCCGCTTGGCCTCGGTCTTCTCCGCCTTTTCGGCGGCCTTCTCCTCGTCCGTCTTCTTCGGCTTCGGCGGGGCCTTCGGCTTCTTCACCTTGCCCAGGAGTTCGGCGAACGCCTCGAGCGTCAGGCCGAGGAACGGGTGGAGCGCGGCCTCGATGCGGTGCAGCACGTCGCGCGGGGCGGCCGGCCCGTCCGTTGCCGGGAGGTCGGCGACCTTGTGAAACCATTGGCTAAGCGATTCGACAGTCATCGGGAAGTTCCTTCTCGAGCTCGGTGGCCAGGTCGGCGATCATTTGCTCGGCGCGGCTGCCGGGCTTCGGGTGGACGAACTGTTCTTCGTTCGCCGTGATCGACGCGTCCTGCGCGACGACCGACGCGAACAGTTTAGCGGGCGACGATTGGCCGGCCTGAATCATCTTCGGCAGGGTCTGCCACAGGACCGCTTCGTGCCCCGTCGGCTGGGCCTGCCGGGTGCGGTTGGCCACGACCCCCATGACCTTGAGGTGGGCGTTCACGTGCGTCACGAATTCCGGCCGCTGGACCGTGTTCAACAGCTTCGGCACCCGCTCCGTCGCCTTCGAGCTGAGCAGCGTCGGGACGAGCAGGTAGTCGCTGGCCGCGAGGGCGTTGACGCACGAAATGTTCAACAGCGGCGGGCAGTCGAGGAGCACGATGTCGTAGGCCGCGTTCGCCCCCTTGAGGTGCAGGGCCTTGCGGAGCAGGAACCGCGCGTCCCGCTCGCCCTGCTTGAGCAGCCACCCGAGGGTGAGGTTCAACTCGGCGTAGGCCAGGCTGTCCGAGGTCGGCACGATGCTCAGCGACCCCACCCGGCCGGCCGGCGAAGTCCCGGGCAGCGCGATCGGCACCGGCACGATGTACGGCGTCAGCGTCGGCGTCGGCCGGGTGCCCAGCGACGACGCCTCCGCCGCCGGCCGCTTGGCGGCGTGCAGCAGGAAGTCTTGCATCAGCCGCTTCTTCGTGAACTGCTCGTGGATCGCGTCCGGCGGCAGCATCAGGCCGGTCAGCGAGCCTTGCAAGTCGAGATCGACAAGCAGCACGCGGTACCCCTTGCGGGCGAGGGCCGCCCCGAGGTGCGCGGTCAGGGTCGTCTTGCCGACCCCGCCCTTCAAGTTCAGGACCGAGATGATCGGCCGCTTGCGCTCGGCGAGCGGCTTGAACCGCGGCCGCGCCTGGAGGGCCTTCGCCTTGAGCAGGTAGCCTTCGAGCCGGCGGGCCTTGCTCATCCGCCGCTCCCCCCGTTCGAGGGCCTTTTCCCGCTCCTCCAGGAGCCGACGTAGCGCGGCGACCTTCTCGTCGGTCGTCAGGGCGGTGTCTTCGAGCAGGCGGACCTTGTCCGCGTCGGCCGCGCGGTGCTCGCGGAGCTTGTCGTACTCGGCCTTCATCAGCCGCAAGTCGCGCAATTCCTTCGACAACCCGCGGCCGGCGGCCAGGAGCGTGCCGCAATAATTCTTGAGCTTGCCCGCCTCGGCTTGCAGCTGCGAAATGGTCCGCTCGTGGAAGGCGATGGTCTGGTTCCGGGTCGCCAGTTCGATGGCGCTCACCTGGTTCGCCGTCTGCGCGTTGCTCAGCGAGTCGCCGGCGTTCTTGAGCCGGTCCGTCAGGTTGGCCAGGTCCATCTTGACGCTGCGGTTGGCGATCCGCCGGGTGATCTCGAACAGGACCGGGACCGCGGCCAGGACGACCAGCCCGCCGGCCAGCTTGCCCCAGTCGATCGCGTCGAGCAGCGGACCCAGGAACCCCACCACGACTGCTGCGAACATGGGCCGCCCTCGGTGTCGTCTCGTCGTCCCCGCGTCGGACCGTTTCGGCTCAGAATAGTCATCCGTACACTCCTTCGGCCAGCACTTTTCCCCGGGGATTTTTGCGTATCATACCGCCATGACGCTCACCTTCATGCTCAACGGCACGCCCCGCGAGTCGCCCGCCGGGGCCACGCTGGCCGACCTCGTCCGGTCCCTCGGTACCGACCCGCGGGCCGTCGCCGTCGAGGTCAACCGCGCCCTCGTGCCGCGCGCCGACCACCCCAATTACACGCTGAAGCCGGGGGACGTCGTCGAGATGGTCACCCTCGTCGGCGGCGGGGAGCCGGTCGCGCCGCCGGCCGACACGCCGCTCGTCGTCGGGCCGTTCCGCTTCCGCTCCCGGCTGTTCACCGGCACCGGCAAGTACTCGTCGCCGGGGCTGATGCGCGACTGCCTGGCGGCCAGCGGGTGCGAGGTGACGACCGTCGCCGTGCGGCGGGAACGGCTCATCGACCACGAGGGCAAGTGCCTGCTCGACTACCTCGACTTGAAGCACCTGACGGTCCTGCCGAACACGGCCGGGTGCTTCAGCGCCGAGGACGCGGTGCGGCACGCCCGGCTCGCCCGCGAACTCTTGAGCGGCCTCGACAACCCCGGCCAGGACTGGGTCAAACTCGAATGCCTCGTCGATCAGCGGACGCTCCTGCCCGACCCCGTGGACACCCTCAAGGCGACCGAGCAACTCGTGGCCGAAGGCTTCCGCGTACTGGCCTACACGTCGGACGACCCGGCGTTGGCCCGGCGCTTGAAGGCGGCCGGGGCGGCGAGCGTGATGCCGGCCGGCAGCCCCATCGGCAGCGGCCAGGGGGTGCTCAACCCGAACAACATCCGCATCATCCTGGAGTACCTCAAGGACGGCGACCCCGACTACCCGGTCATCATCGACGCCGGCGTCGGGACCGCGTCCGACGTGGCGCTGGCGATGGAACTCGGGTGCGACGGGGTGCTCTTGAACACGGCGATTGCCGGGGCCAAAGACCCGCTGCGGATGGCCCACGCGATGCGCCTGGCGACCGACGCCGGCCGGCTGGCGTACCTCGCCGGCCGCATCCCGAAGCGGCTGTACGCCACGGCGAGCAGCCCGACCGACGGCCTGATCTGACCCGGAGCCGGCATGTTCGTCGAACTCCCCGGCCGGCCCGCCCGCGACCCGGCCCCGATGCTCGGCGACCCGCGCGGCACCGGCCGGTACCAGGTCGTGACCGCCGCGAACGTGCTGGCCGTCGGGCCGATCCTGACCCACCGCTTCGACCGACTCGTGGCGATGCCGGCCGGCTGCCTGGGCCTCGAAGCCTGCCGCCCCGACGGCAGTTACGCCGTCGCCGGGGCCGAGTTCGGCCTGCAGCTCGTCGCCGATCTTGCCCGCGGCGCGCTGCCCCTCGACCTCGACGAGGACGGCCGGCTCGACCTGGTCGTGCCCGGCGCGACCGGCCCGCACCGCTGGCTCGTGCGGCAAATCGACGGCACCTTCCGCGACGACGCCTCCCCGGCCTTCGCCTGGCCGGGCGACGTGACCGCCCTGGCCGCGGGCGACTTCGACGACGACGGGCACGAAGAACTGCTCGTCGTCCTCGACGGCGAAGTCCGCCTCTTCCGCCTGCCCGACGGCCGCCTCCTCGACGCCGGCGCGTTGACGGCACCACCGGGGCCACACCGCCTGCACGTCGCCGATGTCAATGCCGACGGCCGGCTCGAAATCGCCCTCGGCGACCGGCTGTTCCAGGCCGCGTCCGCCGGCAGTTGCCTCCGCGTCGTCGTCAAGTCGCGCTTCGACGGGCCGGCCTACGGGGCGAGCGTGCGGCTCACGGCGACCGTCAACGGCGTCCCCCGCACGATGCTCCGCGTCCTCGACCCCGGCACCGGCTACGGCCGCCCGCACGAGCCGGTCGCCCACTTCGGCCTCGGCCGCAACGCGACCCTGCACAGCCTGTCAGTCCGCTGGCCGGACGGCGCGCGAACGACGTTGACCGGCCTGACGCCGGACACGGTCGTCGTCGTGCCGTACCCGGCGGACTGAAAGGCGAGCCAGAAGCGTGAGCGCCTGGAGTCTGACGCGCGAGGAACTCCAGGCGCTGACGCTTCTGGCTCGCCTCCAAACCCCTGACGCCCGGCGGCGAATCCGTCTATAAGATGAGGTTGCCTTCTACCGCACCGCCAGTTGGACCCCATGCGTCAGCACATTCCGAACGTCGCCCTGTTCGTCGTCCTCGCCGCCGCGTTGGGCGTCGGGGGCTGGTACATCGACAAGACGTACTTCCCCAAGAAGCCGCCGCGGGAAGCCCTGCTCGCCCTGACCGGGAGTGCCGCCGCGGTCACGTCGCCGGCGCTGGAGTGGCCGATGAAGCTGCTCCCGCCGGAGGTCAAGCCGCCGACGGCCGAAGCCCCGAAGCCGGTCGCCGTCGAGCCGCCGAAGCCGGTGGTCCCGTCGAAGCCCGCGGAGTTGATCGCGCTGGGCAACGACACCTGCTACAACCGCCCGCTGCTGACGACGCGCGGGGCGGGCATTCAACAACTCGTCCTGCCGCGCTTCGACGAGGCCAACCGGCTCGGCCAGGAAGTCCGCACTGCGGGCGGCGTGCCGCAGCCGATGAACCTCATCCCGGGCGTGGTGCGGCCGCGCGACAAGACGACCCTGACCGAAACCGACGGCGGCAACTTCGCCCCGCTCGTCCCCGGCCCGGAACCGACCGGCCTGCAGTTGGCTGAGGCGTCGTACCAGATTCTGCACTACGTCAGCGAGGACGACCCGCTCCGCCAGCCGTCGGACGCCGACAGTTTCAACGACAAGTATCCGTCGCCGGAGTTGGGCCAGCGCGTCTGGACCGTCGCCGAAAATTCCGCCGCCGCGGACGGCCAGTCGTTCAGAGTCGCCTTCGAGACGACCCTGGCCGCCCCGTACTTCTTGAAGCTCCGCAAGACCTTCACGCTCGGCCCGAAGGACTACCACGTCGGCTTCCAGTTCGACATCGAGCCGCTGCCCGGCCGGGTCAAGGACAAGGGCCGGTTCCGGTACCAGATCGCCGGCCCGCGCGGCCTGCCGGTCGAGGGCGAGTGGTACGCGATGGGCTACCGCAACGTGCTCACCGGCAGCCTGACGCCGAAGGGCGGCCGCCTCCGCACGTTCGACGACGCGGCGACCGTCCAGACGCAGCACGGCGGCACCCAGGTGCCCCGCGGCGACAACACCTTCCAGTACGCCGCCGTGGTCACGCAGTACTTCGCCAGTTCGCTGGCCCTGGACGACGCGACCGAGGCGGCGAAGCGGACGACGACGTGGGAGTACGTCCGGCCGACCCGGGAGCCGCACCCGTGGGACGCGCCCGGGCAAATCTTCATGGGCGACGTGACCTTCCGCGCCGTCTCGTACGCGCTGAACCCCGCCCCCGGCGAGGTCACGTCGCACGCCTACGTGATTTACAACGGCCCGGTCAAGGTCCGCCTGCTCCGGCAACTCCGGGACAAGACCACCGGCGAGCCGGACGTGGACCCCGACCTCGTCGACCGGTACCTCGACCGCCTCGGGCTGAACACCCTGACCGACTACCACTCGCCGAACGCGCTGGCCCGGTTCGCCAACTCGATCTACTTCACGGACGTGGTGATTTTCTTCACGAACGTGATGCACACCCTGCTCGGCACCTTTCACCGGTACATCCCCATCTGGGGCCTGAACATCATCATGCTGACGGTCTTCGTCAAGCTCGTGCTGTTCCTGCCGTCCCGCCGGCAGCAGGCGACGATGGCCAAGATGGCGGCGGTCAACCTGGCCCTCAAGCCCGAGTTCGAGAAACTGGCCGAGAAGCACAAGGACGACCCGCAAACCCTCCAGCGGGAGAAGACGGCCCTGCTGCTCCGGAACGGCGTCAACCCGCTGGCGACGATGGGCGGGTGCGCCCTGATTTTCGCGCAAATGCCGATCTTCATGGGCCTGTACTTCGCGCTGCAGGAGAGCGTCTTCTTCCGCCTCGAACCGTTCCTGTGGTTCAACAACCTGGCCGCCCCGGACATGACCGTCTGGTGGTCCGAGATGATCCCGTTCGTCAGCCGGGCCGAGAGCATGGGCGGGTCGATGTCGATCTACCTGGGGCCGTACCTGAACATCCTGCCGCTGGTGGCCGTGACGTTGATTTTCCTGCAGCAGTACCTGTCGATGCCGCCGGCCGTCGATGAGCAGCAGGAGATGCAGCAGAAGATGATGAAGTTCATGGTCGTGATGATGGCGATCTTCTTCTACAAGTCGCCGTCCGGTTTGTGCCTGTACTTCATCTGCTCGAGCGCCTGGGGCCTGATGGAGCGGAAGCTGATCAAGAAGCCGGTGGTCAAGTCGATGGCCGTGTCCACGGCCGCGCCGCAGGTCGGCCCGGCCAAGTCCGGTCCGGCCGAGAAGCCCGACCGGTCCGGGTTCATGGGCCGGCTCCGCACCAAGATGGAGGAGTTGCAGAAGCAGGCCGACGAGCAATCGAAGCGGCAGATCCGCAACGACCGCCCGGCCGACGGCAACGGGGCGGACGGCTACCGCAACGGCAAGAAGAAAAAGAAGAAGTAGCCGGCCCGCCGCCGGGACGTTCGTCGGCAGGCCGGGGCGTGCGTATACCAACCGCCCCCCCGCCCCGCCCTGTCGCCGAAGGCTCCCCGCCATGACCGAGACGAAACCGCTCACCGGCTGGGCGTCGCTGCGGTTGCTCACGCCCTACCAGTGGTTCGTGTTCGTCGTCTGCTGCCTGGCCTGGGACCTCGACTGCCTCGACCAGCAACTGTTCATCCTGGCCCGCGACCCCGCCATCGCCGCGCTCACCGGGCTGCCCGTGGGCGACAAGATCGTGGCGGCTTACGGCACCCAATCGACGGCGATCTTCATGATCGGGTGGGCCGTCGGCGGCGTCTTCTTCGGCGTCATGGGCGACCGCCTCGGCCGGGTCAAAACCCTGACCGCGACCATCGGCCTGTACGCCTTCTTCACCGGGTTCAGCGCCTTGTCGGTCGGCGTGACGGACTTCATGGCCTACCGGTTCATGACCGGCCTGGGCGTCGGCGGGGCGTTCGCGGCGGCCGTGGTGCTGCTCGCCGAGACCGTCCCCGACGCGCCCCGGCCGTACATTTTGGGCATGTTCCAGGCGTCGAGCGTGCTGGGCAACTGCTCGGCGGCCCTGATCTCGCTGCAACTCGGGGGGCTGCAAAAGTCCGGCGCGTTCACGCCCGGCGAGTGGCTGCAACCGTGGCGGCTGATGTTCCTCATCGGCATCGTCCCCGGCCTCCTGTTGGCCGTCGTGCAACTCACGCTGCGCGAGCCGGACAAGTGGCTGGCGATGCGGGCCGCGACCTTGGCCGGGGTGCGCGAGTCGCCGGTCCAGGCCTTCTTCGGCACGCTCAAAGCCCTGCTCACCACGTCGCCGTGGAAGCAGCGGGTCCTGTTCGGGCTGCTGCTCACCGGGGCCGGCGTGGTCGGCCTCTGGGGCATCGGCTTCTTCTCGCCGCGGCTCGTCGGGCTGGCCCTGCAATCGACCTTTGAAGCCGAGGGGTTCACCGGCGACCAACTCAAGGGCGAGGTGGCGAGGTGGCGGGGCATCACGTCGCTCTTCCAGAACGCCGGGGCCTTCTTCGGCATCTTCGCGTTCAGCGCGGTGACCGGGGTGTTCGGCCGCCGGCCGACGTTCGCGCTGTTTTTCCTGCTCGGCGCGCTCGCCACCGCGGGGACGTTCCTGAACCTGAAGACGCGCGACGACGTGATGTGGATGATCCCGGTCATGGGCTTCTGCCAGCTCGCGGTGTTCGGCGGGTTCGCCATCTACCTGCCGGAACTCTTCCCGACGCGCTTCCGCAGCACCGGCGTGAGCTTCTGCTACAACGCCGGCCGCCTGGTCGCCGCGCTCGGGCCGTTCGGCCTGGGGATGCTGGAGACGAAGGTCTACGACGGGTACGGGAGCGACGCCATCCGGTACGCCGGGGCGACGATGTGCCTGGTGTACGTGCTGGGCGTCTTCGCGCTGCCGTTCCTGCCCGAAACCAAGGGCAAGCCGCTGCCGGAATGAGTGTTGGGGTTTTCCAACCCCTACGATTTACCGCAGAGGGCACGAGAGAGCACATGAGAAAGACACAAATCCGAGTTCGCACCCTTCACGACTTCGTTAGCTTGGAGGCGTAAGGATGGTGGGGGAATTTGAACTCGTGCCTTTGCCTTTCTCCGCGCCCTCGTGTGCCCTCTGCGGTAAATCGTTTTTGCCTTTGTGTGCTCTGCAGCAACTATTCTGACCCCAAAGCTGGACCCTCACCATGCTCCCGACGACGCCCGAATGGCTCACCAAACGCGACGGCTCGTTGAAGCCCGGCCTGCGCGACTACATCACCATCGTCGCGGTCGGCGGACAACCGAACTACCGGCTCGAAGTCCGCCCGGCCGGGGGCCAGTTCACGTGCAGCGTCACCCAGGCGGTGAACGGCCGGCGGCTCGACGACGGCCTGGGCCGGTCGGCGACGGCGGCCGAAGCCTTGACCGGCGGCCTGGACCAACTCCGCCACAACCTCGGCTGGTAAATCGCCTCAATTTTATCACCCGGACCGAAGTCCGAAGATTCCTAAAGAATCGGTCGCGCCGGGGCATTGGCGTGGTAAGAATAGTCGGGCGTCCCTGACTCGCGGGACATCTCAACAGGCCGCCCCCTCGCTTTCGGCCTGATCCATTGCACTTGCCTTCGGCCTCGCCCGGCCTGTCCCGCGGCGTCGCCCCCGGGTTGCCATGCCCACGCTCCAACGCCTTCAACCGGCCGGCCATTTCGGCTTTTCGGCCAGTTCGCACCCCTCGGACCTGGGGGTCACGCCCCCGCCGTTCGGGCGGCTCGACCTCGACCGCACGCTCGACTGCGCGGTCGAAGCCGTTCTGGCCGCGCACGACCCCGGCCCCGCCGTCCCCGGCGTGCGGTTCACCGAGTTCCCCCGGGCGGGCAAGACCTTTCTCGGCTTCGAACTGGTGTCCGAGTTGGGCACCGGGGCCTTCGGCAAGGTCTTCCTGGCCCGCCAGTTGGCCCTCGCCGGCCGGCCGGTCGCTCTCAAAGTGACGACCCGACCGACGACCGAGCCGGAGCAGTTGGCGAAGCTGCACCACACGAACATCGTGCCGATTTACTCCGTCCACGACGCCGCGCCGCTCCAGGCCGTGTGCATGCCGTACCTCGGCGCGCGGACGCTCGCGGACGTGGTCGGGCCGTACCGCTCGACCGGCATCTCTCCGGCGACCCGGAACGGGAACGTCTCGACGAAGGCCCAAGCCCGGACGACCACGACGCGGCCGAGCCTGGCCCGGCCCTCGGCGACCCCGCCGGCGGTCCCGGTGCCCGCGCCGCGGTCGCTCGCCGGGGCGTTCGACGGCATGACCGCCCTCGAACACGTGGACTGGGTGCTGCGGACGGTGCGGGGCCTGGCCGAGGGCTTGGGGCACGCCCACGACCGGGGGATTTTGCACCTCGACCTCAAGCCGGCCAACGTCCTGATCGCCGACGACGGAACGCCCCTCCTGCTCGACTTCAACCTGGCGAAGGAGGCGTCGGCCGGCACCCGCGCGCAGACCGGCGGCACCCCGCCGTACATGGCCCCGGAGCAACTCGACGGCTTCCGCCTCCGGGACGACGCTCACCTCGACGCGCGGACCGACCTGTACGGCCTGGGCGTGATCTTCTACGAGTTGTTGACCGGCAAAGACCCGTTCCCCCGGCCGGCGACGGCGGTGCCCGACCTGGCGCGGATGGCCCTCGACCGCCGCGCCGGACCGGGCAAGGTCCGCGACCACAACCCGGCCGTGCCCCGGGCCGTCGAGTCGATCGTCGAGACCCTGCTCCAACCGCTGCCCGCCCGCCGGTACCCGTCGGCCGCCGCGCTGGTCGCCGACCTGACGCGGCAACTCGACGCCCGGCCGCTCGCCTTCGCCCCGGAACCGTCGGTTCGGGAGCGGGTCGCCAAGTGGCACCGCCGCAACCCCCGGCTGCGGTCCCGCGTACTCACCGCGGCACTCGCCCTGAGCGTCGTCGGGCTGACCGGCGGGCTGGCCTACCACGCCGACGCCCGCGCCGACGCCGTCGCCGCGGACGGCCACCGGGCGGCGCTCGCCGAACTCGCCGACCTCCGCATCGAACTCCTCAACCGCGTCAATCCGCCGCGCCGCCTCGGGGCGTTGACGGCGTCGGCCGACCTGCTCGCCCGGTACGGCCTCGTCGCCGGCCGGGCGTGGGAGCCGACCGCCGCGTTCCGCCGCTTGCCCGCGGCGGAGCAGCGCGACCTCGCGGCCCAGTGCGGCGAGTTGTGCCGGCTCAACGCGGCCTCGGTCATGATTCCGGCCCGCACGCGGCCGGCCGACGAGGCCCGCGCCCTGGCCGTCGAAGCCCTCGCCTGGCACGCCCTCGCCGACGCCTGTTACGCCGGCCCCGGGACGCCCCGCGGACTGCACCGGGAGCGGGCCGCGCTCCTCGCCGCCGCCGGCCGACCGGTCCCCCCGGTGCCGGACGGCCTGACCGCCGGCGACCCCATTTCCGAAGCGTATTTGACCGGCGTCGAGGCCTTCCTGGCCGGCCGGTTCGCCAAGGCCGTGACGCCGCTCGAGGAGGTCACGCTGGACCGTCCGACGCACGCCGCCGCGCAGTTCCTGCTCGCCGTTTGCCGCCAAGAAATGTGCGACTACGACCGCGCCCTGGAGCGCTTCCTGGTCGTCAAGTCTCTGGCCCCCGAGAACGGCCGGGCGTCGCTCAACCGCGGGACGATCGCCCTGCTCCAGTCGCGGCCGGCCGACGCCGAGCGCGAGTTCGCGGACGCCCTGGCGCGGGAGCCGCGCCTCGCCGCCGGGTACCTGTACCGCGGGATCGCCCGCCAGGCCCTGGCGAAGTTCGCCGACGCCGACACCGACTTGACCCACTACTTGGACCTCGAACCGAACTCGGCCCGGGCGTTCCAGGTCCGCGCCGAAGTCCGCGCGAGTTTGGGCGACGCGGCCGGGGCCGACGCCGACCGGCTGAGCGCGCGGCGGTGCGTGCCCGCGACGCCCGCCGACTTCATCGCCCGCGGCAACCTCCGCGCGACGGACGACCCGGCCGCCGCCCGGCAAGACTTCGTGCGGGCGACCGAGTTGAACCCGCAGGCCGTGACCGCCTGGCAGAACCTGGCCCAACTCGCGGCCGTGCGGGGCGACTTCGCGGACGCCCTGGCGATCCAGGACAAGGCCGTCGCCGTCGCCCCCGAGTCCGCCCCGGTCCGTGTCGCCCGGGCCGCCCTCCTGGCCGCGACGGGCAAGCGCGACCTGGCCCACGCCGACGTGGAACGGGCGCTGACCCTCGGCACCGGCCCGGTCCTCCACTACCACGCCGCCCGGGTGTACGCCCTGACGACCCCGGGGCACCCGGCCGACGCCGAACTCGCCGTCGATCACTTGCGGCAAGCCTTCCAGTTCGGCTACCGCGACTTCGCCGCCGTCGCCGCCGACCGCACCCTTGACGCCGTCCGAGACGACCACGGGTTCCGCGACGCAGTCGTGGCCGCCAAGGCTTTTTGGGAGCACCCGGCCAAGGTCGCCCTCGACGATTAGCGCGGAGGGGCGTTCACGCGAACTCGGGGAGCGGCGGTGGCGTACAATAAAAAGCGTGCCGCGTAAAACGACGTATCCCCCGAGCCTCGCCATGAAACCCGCCCGCGCTCTCGCACTCCCCCTGGGCCTCGGGGCGGTGGTCTCGGCGCTCGTCCTCGGCTGCACCGGCGGCCCCGACGGCTGGCCCGACCGGCCCGGCCCGAAGGTCGTCGCCTCCTTCCCGCCCGTCGCCTCGATCGCCCTCGCCGTCGCCGGGCCGGACGCCGTCGTCCTCCCGGTCATGTCCGGCCAAAGCCCCCACGGCGGCGAACCGAAGCCGGGCGATCTGCGGCTGCTCCGCCGGGCCGACCTGTTCGTCATCAACGGCCTCGGCCTCGACGACCGCCTGGCCACCAAGTTCGCCGCCACCGCCGGCCGGCCGGTCCGCGTCGTCAACCTGGGCGCGAGTATCGACCCCAAGGACCTGCTCGACGGCGGCGCGTGCGAGCACGACGGCCACGACCACGCGGCCCACGCCGCGGACGGGGACAACACCGACCCGCACGCCTGGCTCGGCCTCAAGCACGCCCGCACCTTCGCCACCAAACTCGCCGGCGAACTCGCGGCAATCGACGCCCCGCACGCCGCCGACTACGCCGCCCGGGCCGCGGCGTTCCACGCCAAACTCGACGCCGTCCAGGCCGACGGGGCCGCGCTCTTGAAGGACAAGAAGGACCGCAAGTTCCTGCCGTTCCACGCGTCGATGGCCTACTTCGCCCAGTCCTTCGGGCTGACGATGGTGGACCCCATCCAGTCGGTCCCGGGTCAGGAGCCGACGCCCAAGAAGCTCGACGAGATCGTCAAGGCGTGCCTCGACCAGAAGGTCCGGGTCATCGCCGTCGAGCCGCAGTTCTCCGCCCAATCCTCGGCCAAACGCGTCCGCGACGAGTTGACCCGCCGCGGCCTGGCCGACGTGGTCATGGTCGAACTCGACCCCCTCGAAACCTGCCCGGCCGGCGAACTGTCCGGCGACTGGTACGCGGCCAAAATGCGGGCCAACGTCGTCGCCCTGGCCGGGGCGTTGAAGTGACCATCGCCCTCCCGCTCGTCGAGTCCCCCGGCAGTGCCCCGCCGCTGGTCAGCTTCCGCGACCTGCGCGTCCACCGGGGCCGCGTCGAGGTCCTGCGCGGCCTGACCGCCGACGTGCAGCGCGGCACCGTCACCGCGCTCGTCGGCCTCAACGGCTGCGGCAAATCGACGCTGCTCCGCACGCTGCTGCACGAGTTCCCGTACCGCGGCACGATCGCCTTCCACTGCGGCCACGACCACCGCCAGCCCCGCCCCGACCACGTCGGCTACGTGCCCCAGCGGCTCACCGTCGATCCCCGCCTGCCGCTCACGGTCCGCGACCTGATGGGCCTGACCCTGAAGCGCGGCCCGCTCTTCCTCGGCCTCGGCCGCAAGCTGAACGCCCGCATCGCCAGGCTGCTGGAGCAAGTCGATGTCGGCCACCTGATCGACACCCCGCTCGAAGGCGTTTCCGGCGGCCAACTCCAGCGCATCCTCCTCGCGCTCGCCCTCGAACCGTCGCCCGAGCTGCTACTGCTCGACGAGCCGGCCGCGGGGATCGACTTCCAGAGTCAGCAGGCGTTCTACGACCTGATCCGCCGCATCAACCGCACGACCGACGTGACGATCCTGCTCGTCTCGCACGACCTGAGCCTGATCGCCCGCATCGCCGACCACGTCCTCTGCCTGAGCGGAGGCGTCGTCGCCGCGCAAGGCCCCCCCGCGACCGTCCTCACGCCGGCGTCCCTCGCAGCAACCTTCGGCCCCGGCCTGCGCGAACTCGTGCAACCGCTGCCGACCGTGGAGCCGCACGAGCACACCGCGACCTGCGGGCACGGGTGACGACGACCGGCTCGCCTTGGGAATGGAGATTTGTGAGAGAACCCGGAGAGTTTTCCGGCAACGGCTCGTCTGATTGGGGGAGTCAACCCCTACCGAGGACGAGTCATGCCGCGCCGCCGCAGTGCGTTTACGTTGATCGAGCTTCTGGTCGTCATCGCCATTATCGCCATTCTCATCGGCCTGTTGTTGCCTGCGGTTCAGAAGGTCCGGGAGGCGGCGGCGCGGTTGCAGTGTCAGAATAATTTGAAGCAAATCGGCCTCGCCTTGCACGGCTTCCACGACGCGAACGGCGGCTTGCCCCCGGGGTACACGGCGTCCGTGTCGTACCCCGCGACCGCCCCGGGCTGGGGGTGGGCGGCGTACCTGTTGCCCCACGTCGAACAGGACAACCTGTACCGGCAACTCGACCTGACCAAGCCGGTCGAGACCCAGGCGGGGGTTCAGCAGGTGTTGAAAGTTTACCTGTGCCCGTCCGACCAGCCGCCCGCGGCCGCCTTCGCCGTGACCGACGCGGGGACGGCGACCGTCTGCCTGGCCGGCCCGAGTAGCTACGCGGCGACCGTCGGGGACGACGCTTCGGGAGTCGAGGATCCGACTGGGAATGGCCTGTTTTACCGCAACAGTCGGGTCATGCTGACCGACATCACCGACGGGACGAGCAGCACGGTCATGGCCGGGGATCGGGCCTGGTCGGACACGAAGGGGATCTGGGCCGGGGTGCCGACGAACGCCGTCTGCCGGCCCGGCCCGACCAACCCCTGGACGACGACCACCGGGTCCGGGCAGGCCCTGACCCTCGTCCACAACAACTGGGTCAACATCAAGACCGACGCGGACGGCGGGCTGGACGACTTTTCGAGCAAGCACACCGGCGGAGTCAACCTCGTCATGGCCGACGGGTCGGGCCGCTTCGTCCGGAGCATCACGGCCGATGGGCCGGAGCGGAAGGCCTTCTGGGCGCTCGGCACGCGGGCCGGTGGCGAAGTCATCCAGGGGCTGGACTAATGCGCCGTACCCTGAGATTCGCGGTGCTGATCGGCCTGCTGACTGCGGCGGGGTGCGGCCGCCCGGACGCGCCGCTGACGGCCGGCGGCCACCCGGTCGCGCACTGGCTGACCGAACTCGACAAGCCGGACGCCAAGGCCCGGGCCAAGGCGGTCAAAGAACTCGGCCGCGTCGGTCCGGCCGACCCGGCCGCGATCCCGGCCGTCGCGGGGGCGGTGAAGGACCGCGACGCGGGGGTCCGCAAGGCGGCCGTGCTGGCACTCCTGAACCTCGGGCCGGCGGCCGCCGAAGCCTTGCCCGCACTGGAAGTCGTGAGTACCAAAGACGCCGACCCGGCCGTCCGCGCGCAAGCCGCGAAGGCCGTCGAACGGGTCCGGGCCGGTCGCCCGTAACCGCGCCGTCTTCCAGGAGCTTTCGCATGGCCCGTCGTTGTCTGCTCGCATTGCTCCTCGTCGCGCTGGCGGCGGTGAACTCGCCCGCGCAGGAGGGCCGGCGGGTGCTCGCCGCCGCGCCGTCGCCGGTCGATAACCCGCTCAAAGGGTTGGTGCCGTACTCGGGGGACTGGAAGGGCGTCTTCCCGCACTCGATGGAGTTCGACTACCTGCCGCTGTCGGCCCTCGTGCCCGCGGCCGACACCTACGACTGGAAGCCGCTGGAGAAGCTGCTCGACGGGTGCGCCGGGCGGGGGCACCAGGCCGTCTTCCGCGTCTACGTCGAGTACCCCGGCAAGTCGGACGGCCTCCCGGCGTTCCTGCTGAACGACGGGCTGAAGGTCTTCAAATACCGGGACGAAACGTCGAAGCCGCCGGAGAACAACATCACCCCGGACTACGCCGACGCCCGGCTGCGGAAGGTGCTGACGCGGTTCGTCGCCGCTTTCGGCAAGAAGTACGACGGCGACCCGCGCATCGGCTTCCTCACGGCCGGCCTGCTCGGCCAGTGGGGCGAGTGGCACACGTACCCGAGCGAAGACCTGTTCGCCGGCCGGGCCGTGCAGGCCGAAGTGATGGACGCCTACGAGGCGGCGTTCAAAGTCACGCCGGTGCTCCTCCGCTACCCGGCCGGGGCGAAGCACGAGTCGATGGCGGCCAACGACGCCCGGCCCTTCGGCTACCACGACGACTCGTTCGCCTGGGGCACCCTCGACACCGGCCGGGCGGACGACAGTTGGTTCTACGTGACCGTCCTCAAGGCGGCCGGGCCGGCGGCGGTGGCCAAGTGGAAGGCGCACCCCATCGGCGGCGAGGTCCGCCCGGAGGCGTGGGGCAGAGTCTTCGATGCGAAGCCGGGCCTGGCGGAGATTCAGGACTTCCGCCGCTGCGTGCAAGAGACCCACGCGACCTGGTTGATGGAAACCGGGCTGTTCGAGAAGAAGGCCGACCCGGTCCGGCGGAAGCGGGCCGAGGACGAAGTCCGCCGCATGGGCTACGACTTCCACGCCGTCGCGGTCACGCTGGGCAAGGTCGCCGGCGGCAAACTCCCGGTGGCCGTCGAACTGGAGAACCGCGGGGTCGCCCCGTTCTACGCCGCCTGGCCGGTCGAGTACGGCCTGCTCGCCGGCGGCAAGGTCGCCAAGAGCTTCCCCGGCACCGGCAAGCTGACCGGCCTCCTCCCCGGCGACACGCCCCGCGACTGGACGGACGCCCTCGACCTGACCGGGGTCGCGGCCGGCCCGTACCGCGTCGCCGTGCGGGTGCCGAACCCGTTGCCGAAGGGCCACCCCGTCCGCTTCGCCAACACGACCCAGGACGCCGACGCCCCCGGCTGGCTCACCCTCGGCGAAGTCACCGCCCCCTGACCCGCCGGCGGCGACACGGCCGGACCACCAGTGCCTTTAGCGTCGGAACGCACTCCGGTCACCGCGCCGCCTTGAAGCGGAAGGCCGGTTTGCCGGTAATGTCCGTGCTCACGAAGCTCGGGCACCAGTAGCGCTCGACGTACTCGACGACGCGGTCGGTCCCGTCGAAGTGCGTGCCGCCGGGCGGCCGCGTCGGGTCGTACATCGTGTCGGTGAGGTCGCGGAGTAACGCCACGTTCTTGCCCAGCTTGACCATCTGGCGGATGGCGAACGGCCGGCCCAACACGCACATGTTCAGGTGGACGCCGCACAGGACCACGTTGTCGATCTTGCGCTGGGTGAGCAGGTTCCACGCCTCCTGGCCGTCGTCGGTGATGGCGTCCGCGGGATCGATCTGAAGGGTCGAAATCTCGCGGGTCCAGGCTTCGCGAATGGTGCACTTGGTCGCGCAGTCGCAACCCATGTCCGAGTCGTCAATCGGCAGCTCGCGCTCGCGGACCGGGTCGGGCCAGCACCATTTGGTTCCCCATCGCTCCGCCGTCGAAAGCGGCACCGGGGCCATGGCGAAGGGCGCTGTCCGCGCCGCACGGCGTTGAGGGGTGTCCTCGTAGAATCGCGTCGTGCTGCTGGGTGCGTGAAGGATGAAGGCCCCGTCGGCCCGCGCCTGCCGCAGCAGTTCGTTCATCGGCCCCGACAACTCGACCACCCGACGCGCCGCCCCCTTGCACCAATGGTCGTCCCACATGTCCACCACGATCACGGCGGTCCGACGGGGATCCCACGTCGCGCG
>JANYHV010000078.1 GCA_025362195.1 Fimbriiglobus sp.
TGGTCGTGAACTGGGCGGACGCACTGCCACTGCCGAGCGTGGTCGCGATTAGCAGAGCGAACAGCGGGGCGCAGAGAGTCGGGAAACGCAAGGCAATCATGTCGCCGACCTCGAAGGGGAGAGGAGAGTCAGAAAATTGAAGCAAAATCCAAAGCAACCGCATGTTCCGGCGAGTCAAGACAAAAAATTGTCTCGCCGAGCGGCTGTTGGGATTTTCCCGAAGGCGCTCACTGACTTTCGGCCACGGGCACCGCCAGCGCGGTAGTCATCGGCTGGCCAGGCTCGGCGTGCTTCTCGCCTTTGAGCCGCTCGATGGCGTAGTAGAACACTGGCGTCAGCAGCACGCCGAAGACGGTCACGCCGATCATGCCGCTGAACACCGCGACGCCGAGGGCCTTGCGCATCTCGGACCCGGCCCCCTGGGCGATGAGCAGCGGGAAGACGCCGAGGATGAAGGCGAATGAGGTCATCACGATCGGCCGCAGGCGGATCTGGCAGGCGTCCAGGGTCGCCTCTTTGAGCGGCTTGCCCTGGCGGCGCAGGTCCTGGGCGAACTCGACGATGAGGATGGCGTTCTTGCACGCCAGGCCCACCAGCACGATGAACCCCACCTGCGTGAAGATGTTGATGTCGCCCTTCACGAACCGGACCCCGACGATGGCGCACAGCAGGCACATCGGCACGACCAGGATGACCGCCAGCGGGATCGACCAACTGTTGTACAGGGCGGCCAAGACGAGGTAGACGAGGACCACCGCCCCGGCGAAGGCGTAGACCGCCCCGGACCCTTCCTGGGTTTGCAGGTACGACAACTCGGTCCACTCGGTGCCGATCTGGCGGGGAAGGGTCTTCTCGGCGACGGCCTCGACCGCCTTGATGCCGGTGCCGGTACTCACGCCCGGCGGGAACGCGCCGAGCAGGGCGGCGGCCGGGTACATGTTGTACCGCGGCAGGACGATCGGCCCGGCCGAGTCGGTCACCTCCAGGACCGACCCGAGGGGCACCATCTGGCCGGTGTCGGTTTTGACCTTCAGGTTGCGGATGTACTCCTTCGTGACGCGGAACTTGGCGTCCGCCTGGGCCGTCACCTGCCACGTCCGGCCGTCGCGGTTGAAGTCGTTCACGTAGGCGCTGCCGAGGTAGATCTGCAGGGTGTCGAAGATCGAGTTGATCGGCACGCCCATTTGCATGGCCCGCTGCCGGTCCACGTTGACGAACAGTTGCGGCACCCTGGCCCGGAACAGGGTGAACGCGAAGGTGATGTTCGGGTCGCCCCGGGTCGCGGCGATGAGCGCCTTCGTCTGGTTCTCCAACTCGACCGGGCCGAGGTCGCCGCGGTCCTCGATCATGATCTTGAACCCGCCGGCGTTGCCCAGCCCGGACACCGGCGGGGGCGGGAAGACGTTCACCTGGGCGTCCTGGACCTCCGCCGTGTACATCGCCTGGAACTTGCCGAGCATGGCAAAGGCGTTCAGACTCGGGTCGTGCTTGCGCTGCTCGAAGTCGTCGAGGGTGACGAACATCGTGGCGAAGTTCGACCCGTTGGCCCCGAGGATCAGCGACTGGCCGATGATGCAGACCGTCCCCCGGGTGCCCGGCACGGCGCGGGTCATCAGGTCCATCTGCCGGACGACCTCGCGGGTCCGCTGCACCCCGGCCGCGTCGGGCAGGGTGATGGTCACGATCAGGTACCCCTTGTCCTGCGGCGGGATGAAGCCGACCGGCGTCCGCGTGAAGCCGAGGTAGGTCACGTACAGCAGCCCGCAGAACGCGACGAGCACGAACGGGGCGACGTACAAGAGGCCCTGCACGGTGTACCGGTAGCCGAGGGTGAACTTCCCGAACGCCCAGTTGAACGCCTTGTAGAAGCGGCGGAGCAGCGCGTTCAGCGGCCGGGCGACGATGACGCCGAGGACCACGCCGGGCACGGCGTAGATCAGCTCGATCAGCACGGCGACGAGGTCGTTGTCCGCGTGCAGGTTCAGCTGCGGGGCGAGCAGCGGTTCGAGGAGCACGTGGGAGAAGTAGCCGAACAGGACCGCCCAGCCGTACCACGGCAGGGTCTCGGTCGTGGCGTGCCCGTCGGGGCCGCCGCGGTTCTTGAAGATCGCCGCCGCCCGGCTCGGGGTCAGCGTAATCGCGTTGATCGCCGAGATGACCATCGCCGTCGCAATCGTCAGCGCGAACTGCCGGTAGAACTGGCCGGTGATCCCCGGGAGCAGCGCACTCGGGATGAACACCGAACTCAGCACCAGGGTGATGGCGATGATCGGCCCGGTGATCTCGCCCATCGCGTGGATGGTCGCCGTCCGCGAGTCCTCGCCCTTGGCGATCCACCGCTCGACGTTTTCGAGCACGACGATGGCGTCGTCCACGACGATGCCGATGGCCAGGACCAGCCCGAAGAGGGTGAGGTTGTTGAGCGTGAAGCCGAAGACGTACATGACCGCGAGCGTGCCGATCAGCGACACCGGCACGTCGATCATCGGCAGGATCATGGCCCGCCAGTCCTGGAGGAAAATCAGCACCACGATGGCGACGAGGATGATCGCATCCCGCAGGGTGTGGAAGACTTCCTTGACGGACTGGCGGACGAACGGGGTCGTGTCGTACCGGATGACGTAATCGACGCCGGTCGGGAACCGCTTCTTCAACTCGTCCATTTTGCGGACGACGTTGTCCCGGGTGTTCAGGGCGTTCGTGCCGGGCAGTTGGAACACGGCCACGCCGATGATCGGCTGGCCGTTCGACGACGCGGTCACGTCCTCGTTCCGCGAGGTGAGTTCGACGCGGCCGACGTCCTTGAGGCGGATGGCCGGGCGGATCGTGGCCCCGGTCGCGTCCGCCGTCGGCGCGCCGATCTTGACGACGATCTGCTGGAACTGCTCGACGGTCGAGAGCCGGCCGAGGGCGTTGAGCGTGTACGTGAACGAGGTCCCGGCCGGGGACGGTTCGGCCCCGACCTGGCCGGCGGCGACCTGCACGTTCTGGCTCTGGATCGCGGTCACCACTTCGCCCGCCGTCAGGTTGACCGCGGCGAGCTTGTCCGGGTCGAGCCAGGCCCGCATCGAGTAGTCCTGCCGGCCGAACGCGAACACGTCCCCGACGCCCTTGACCCGCGTCAACTCGTCGATGATCTGGACCGTCGTGTAGTTGCTCAGGTAGAAGGCGTCCCGGGACAGGTCGGGGGACAAGATGTTCACGACCAGCAGCACGTCCGGCGACCGCTTCTTGACGGTCAGGCCCTGCCGCTGGACTTCCAGCGGGAGCCGCGGCAGGGCGAGTTGGACGCGGTTCTGGACGAGTACCTGGGCGATGTTCAGGTCGGTCCCCTGCTCGAACGTGACCGTCAGGGCGTACCCGCCGTCGTTCGTCGCCTGGCTGGTCATGTACAGCATCCGCTCGACGCCGTTGACCTGCTGCTCGATGGTGCTCGACACGGTCGCGGCGACGATCTCGGCGTTCGCCCCGGGGTACGTGGCCGTCACCTGAATGGTCGGCGGGGCGATCTCCGGGTACTGCTCGACCGGCAACCGCGTCAGGGCGGCCAGGCCGAACAGGACGATCACGATCGAGATGACCCAGGCCATGACCGGCCGGTCGATAAACGTGCGGGCGAACATGCGGCGTCCTGGTGGGGGTGATAGTTCCCGGCGGGCGGCGGGTGCCAGCCGGTCCAACCTGGGTGCGGGGAGATTTCCGATTCGGGAGCGCTTGGGATCTCCCGCGGCTAGCGATTGCCGTGCCGGGTTGGAACAGCGAGGCTACTTCGCGTCGGGGGTGATTTTGCCCTGTTCCGGCTCGACCGGGACGCCGGCCTGGACCCGCTGGACGCCGCGGACGACGACGCGGTCGGTCGGCTTGAGGCCGGACACGATGACCCGGAGGCCCTCGGTCAGCGGGCCGGTCTTGACGGGGTTGACGACGACCTTGTTGTCCGCGTCGAGGGTGTAGACGATCTTGCCCGCCCCGTCCACGACGACGGCCGCGTCCGGGATCAGGATTGCGTTCTCGACCTTGGCCCCGGGCAAGCGGGCGCGGACGAACAGGCCGGCCGAGAACTTGTACGGCTTCGGGTTGGGGATGACCGCCCGGACGGTCAGGCTGCCGGTCGCCGCGTTCAGTTCGGTCGCGGCGAAGTCGAGTTCGCCCTTGTACGGGTACCCGTCGGCGTCCTTCGTGTCCTTCAGGCGGAACTCCATCGGCACGTTCTTCTCCCGGACCG
This sequence comes from Fimbriiglobus sp., assembly GCA_025362195.1. Lineage (GTDB taxonomy): Bacteria > Planctomycetota > Planctomycetia > Gemmatales > Gemmataceae > Fimbriiglobus. Next base: position 4,226 of record JANYHV010000078.1, read on the forward strand.
ACGTGAACTTGCCCGCGTTGATGAGTTCCGAGTAGTACAGCACCGTCTGCTCGTCGATGTCGAAGTACGCGTAGATCGGGTCGGTCTTGTTGATGATCGTCAGCAGCGTCGGGGCCGCCGTGCCGCCGGACACGAGGTTGCCCTCGGTCACGAGGATGCGGTCCACCCGGCCGTCGATCTTGGCCCGCACGTCGGTCCAGTCGAGGTTCTTCTGCGCGCGGTCGGCGTTCGCCCGGGCGGTCAGGACGTTCGCGTCGTTGACGCTCTTCTTGCCGGCCACCTGGTCGTACTCGTCCTGGGACGCGGCCGACGACGTGCGCAGTTTGGCGTACCGGGCCTCCTCGACGGCGGACAGCTTGGCCTGGGCCTCCGCCCCGGCCAACTCGCCCTTGGCCTTGTCCAGGTCGGCCTTGTACAGGCTGGGGTCGATGCGGACCAGCACGTCGCCCCGCTTGACCTCCGCCCCGTCTTTGAACAGCACTTTGTCGATGTACCCGCTGACCTGCGGGCGGACTTCGACCCGCTCGATCGCCTTCAGGGTGCCGGTCACGTCCGTGAACTCGGTGATCGTCTTGACCAGCGGCGTCGCCACCGTCACCTTCAACGGCGGGAGTGCGCCCTTGTCCCCGGGGCCGCCGGGCGAATTCCCCTGCGCGCAGCCGGCGACGGCCAGCGCGGCGCAGAACCCGGCCGCCAGCCCGAGACCCCGTAAGACACGACCCATCGGAAAACCTCGCACACGAGAGTGACACCGGGAATAGCGGCCGCCGTCTATCGACCTTTCGCCTTGTCGCCGGCCGCGTCCGGTTTGAGGACGCGGAAGCCGGCCCAGAATTTCTTGAGCCGTGGGCTGTCCGCGTCCAGGTTGTGCCCCTCGTAAGTGACGACGTACACGCGCTTGTCGGCGAGGACGATGCGGGCGTACATCTCGATCTGAGGGTCGGCGTCCTGCGCGGTGATTTCCAGGGCCGGGTAGCCGTCCACGGTGGTCTTTTCCTGGTCCACGGCGAAGTCGAAGGCGCGCGGCCCGACGACGGCCTTGGCCGTACTCGCCAGCACGGCGTCCCTGGCCGCATCGGTCCGCGGGGCCTTGGGCAGGTCGAAGTACCGCACCGAGCAGGTGTCGAACTCCTTGCCCATCGCGCGGCGGCTGTGGGCCACGCCGAGCATCTTGGTCCCGTCGGACAGGGTCAGCGGGGCGGCGGTCGTCGGGCCGGGGAAGACGGCCTCGAACTGGCCGTCGGGCGACTTGTAGGCTTGCATGACCGGGTCGTCGAGCCGCTCGGTGACGACGCGCAGGCCGAAGACGCCGAGGCAGCACAAGCCGAACGCCCCGCCGCCGAGGACCAGCCCGACGATCAGGAGCATGCGGCCCGCGCCGGACGGCTTGGGCCGGGGCCGCCGCGGCCGCTCCTCGTCCAGGGCGGTGTTGCGCGACTCGGCCCGGTCGAGGGTGCGGCGCGGCCGGGCGACCGGGGCGGCCGCGGCCTGGGACGGCGTGAACACGGTCGAGCACGTCGCGCACCGCACCGGCTGGCCGGCAAGCTCCTCGGGGATGTCGAGTTCGACCAGGCAGTTCGGGCAGACGACCGCGCGCGGCATGACTTCACTCCACCCCGATGAACCGGTCCGACGACACCGCCATGATACGGACGCGCCGACGGCCGACCGTGAACGTCCGGTGAAGGCGCGGCGGGGATGGGCGGGGCGGAAATAATCCGGGCCGGCGCGTTGCCCTTTGGCGCGACCGGGCTTATGATCACTTCAACCTCGACGGGCCGCCGAAGGGTGGTGCGTCGAGGCCGACAACACGGTGGGTATCTTATCCAGAGCGACTGAGGGTTTCAGGCCCGACGACGTCGCAGCAACCGGTCGGACCGACAGCCGCCAGGCTCGACGTTCGATGCTGGTGCTAACTCCTGCCCGACGACCGCGAGGAGCAATCCCCGCACGAGTTGGGGCAGATAAGATACTGGCGAGCGACTTCGTACCCCGAAACTCCGTTCGCCGTTTCTTATCTCACCACACCGCCCCCGAATTTTCCCCGGCCCTGCCGGTGCATTTTCGCGCGGTCCTCTGGATCGGCCGCCGCCCGAAACTGACCCTTGCCCACCATTCCAGGGTGTTTTTGTGGCCATCCCCCAAGCCGAGTTCACGATCGGGCTGCAGTGCAAGCTGTGCGGCAAGATCTACCCCAAGTCCCCGGTCAACTTCTGCACCGACGACTTCGGCCCGCTCGAAGTCGTGTACGACTACGACGCGATCCGCGCGACCGTCACCCGGGCCAAGATCGAGCAGCGGCCGCGGACCATGTGGCGGTACCGCGAACTCCTGCCCCTCGACGGCCCCCCGACCGTCGGCCCGCAGGTCGGCTGCACCCCGCTCATCCGCGCCGACCGCCTGGCCAAGGAACTCGGCGTGTCGAAGCTGTGGATCAAGAACGACGCGGTCAACTTCCCGACCCTGTCGTTCAAGGACCGGGTGGTGAGCGTGGCCCTGTCGAAGGCCCGCGAGTTCGGCTTCAAAACGGTCGGCTGCGCCAGCACCGGCAACCTGGCCAACAGCGTCGCCGCGAACGCCGCCCAGGCCGGGCTGGAGGCGTACATCTTCGTCCCGTCCGACCTCGAGAAGGCCAAGATTCTCAACACCAGCGTGTACGGGGCCAAGGTCATCGCCGTCCACGGCACCTACGACGAAGTCAACCGCCTCTGTACGCAGGTCGCCTTCAAGTACAACTGGGGCTTCGTCAACATCAACCTCCGGCCGTTCTACGCCGAAGGGTCCAAGACGATGGGCTACGAGATCGCCGAAGACCTCGGCTGGCGGTTCCCCCGGCACGTCATCGCCCCGATGGCCGGCGGGTCGCTGATCGGCAAGATTCACAAGTCGTTCGAAGAGCTGTACAAGGTCGGCCTGGTGAGCGAAGCCCCGCGGACCAAGATGTACGGGGCGCAGGCGACCGGGTGCAACCCGATCACGGACGCCGTGAAGTCCGGCCGGGACCGGCACAAGCCGGTCCGCAAGCCGAACACGATCTGCAAGAGCCTGGCCATCGGCGACCCGGCCGACGGGTACTTCTCGAAGAACCTGATCCACACGACCGGCGGGTGGGCCGACGACGTGACCGACGACGAGATCGTCGAGGGGATGCTGCTGCTCGCCCGGACCGAGGGCATCTTCGCCGAGACGGCCGGGGGCGTGACGATCGCCGTGGCCCGCAAGCTGCTGGCCGAGAACCGCCTGCCGCGCGACGAGGAGATCGTCCTGTGCATCACCGGCAACGGCCTGAAGACGCAAGACGCCGTCGAAGGCGCGGTCGAGAAGCCGGCCCTGATCAAGCCGAGCCTGGACGCCTTCGTCGAAGTCTTCACCGGCGGCGACATGGGCCTGCCCAAGACCTACGGTTCGGCCGTGCTGGTGTAATGAAAACCAATTCACCGCAGAGGGCACATGAGAGCACATGAGAAAGACATAAATGCGTGTGAAATCCACTCGGCGACAGTGCGCCACTTCGGTGAAGAGTGCCAACGGAAAACCCACTCGCGTTTGGCCTTTCTCGGTATTTGCTTTTCTCCGCGCACTCTCGTGCCCTCTGCGGTAAATCTCTTAGGTTTGGAGTTCCGATGTCGGTAACCGTTGAAATCCCCTCGCCGATGCGCGACCTGACCGACGGCCGGACGCGCGTGGCCGTCGAGGGGGCGACCGTCGGGGCCGTCCTCGCGGACCTGGTCGCGCGGCACCCGGCCATCCGGGCCAAGCTGTACGACGGCGAGAAGCTGCGGCACTACATCAACGTCCTGGTCAACGACGAGGACGTGCGCTACCTCGACGACCTCGACACGGTCGTGGCCGACGGGGCCGTGGTCGCGCTCATTCCCGCCGTCGCGGGGGGCTGACCCGTGACCGAGAAGCCCGACGACGATGACGATGAACTCGACGAAGACGACGAGCCTGGGGACGACGGCGAACCCGACGGCGACGTGCCGGACGGCGCGTCGGTCTTCCCGCTGATCCCCGAGGAACTCGGCGTCCACCCGCTGTTGTTGGCGACCTTGCACGCCTACGTCTTTTTGAGCGGGTCCGAAGAAGAAGTCTTGAACGGCAAGGTCGCCGACGAGGCGATGCAGTACCTCGCCGGCTACCTGCAACGGCTCGGCGGCGCCGACCTCCGGCGGACCCGCGAGGACATCAAGACCCTCGTCGGCTACGCCAAGCACGAGAAGTGGCCGAAGCAGTCGGTCCACTTCCTGACCGGCTTCCTCGCCGACCTCGGCGTCGCCGACGGCGGCTGACCCCCCGCATTTGTTGCCCAACTCGGGGGACTTCCGTCTCCCGCTCGACCCGGAAAGATTGAGCATGACTCTCGAACGCTACTCGCGGCAGATGCGCGTCCCCGGCATCGGCAAGGCCGGTCAAGAACGCATCATGAACTCGCGCGTCACCCTGTGCGGCGTCGGTGCCCTCGGCACGGTCCTCGCCAACACGCTGGTCCGCGCCGGCGTGGGCCACGTCCGCATCATCGACCGCGACTTCGTCGAGCCGTCGAACCTGCAACGGCAGGTCCTCTTCGACGAGTCCGACGTGACGAACAACTTGCCGAAGGCCGAGGCGGCGGCGACCAAGCTGCGGCAGATCAACTCCGGCGTCACCGTCGAGGCGATCGTCGCGGACATCGACCGGACCAACGTCGAGGAGTTCTGCCGGGACGCCGACCTGATCCTCGACGGGACGGACAACTTCGAGGTCCGGTACACGATCAACGACGCCGCGATCAAGTTGAACAAGCCGTGGGTGTACGGCGGGGCGGTCGGCGTCGAGGGGATGACGATGACGATCATCCCCGGCGAAACCCCGTGCCTGCGGTGCGTCTTCGAACAGTCCCCCGGCCC
>JANYHV010000124.1 GCA_025362195.1 Fimbriiglobus sp.
GGCGGCGGGGCCGGGGCGGGTCGGGAGCAACGCCCGGACCCGCTCCCAGTCGGCGTCCGAGATCTCGTGGCGGCGCATGGCAAACCCTCGGGGAGTGCCTAAAACTAGCGAAAAACCGTAGTCTGTCCACACGGCCTAGGACTAGATGCGAAGCTGGGTACGAAAGGCTCAATTCCGATCGTGATGGGTCCGACTCCCTACGGCCGGTACTCCGAATCCAGACCGTTTGTCTTTTACTACCGGCTGATGCTGCGGGCAACCGCCCCGGCGGATGAGGGCGCGCGGCGAGAGTGGACTGTCGCTTTGCTACCTACCGCCCGCCGCCCCAGCACACCCGCCGATAAACCCTAGCGGAGAGCCGCGATGTCCGCCGAAGACCCACGCCTTCTCAAGAAACTCCTCGCGGAGATTTACCTGCTGCTGTTGGCGTTGCTGACGTTCATCAACTTCTTCGTGCCGGCGATGATCCACAGCGTCTACACCGCCGAGGGGGTCACGGCTCAAGACCGGCTCTGGGTCCGGATCGTGCCGGCTACAGGCAACGCCTGGCAAGAGTCGCTCGGGGTCGGTGCCGAGGTCGGCCTGGCGGTCGCTGAAGAGTCTGCCCCCAACGCCGCGCTCGACTGCTTCCGGCGGGAGCCGGGGGGCAAATCCTTTGCAGTTGCCTGGTGGCCGCCTGGGCGGGCGACCCCGCTGACGATCACGCATGACGGGCAACCGCTCGCGCTCGCCGCCTGGGTCGCGGCCGCCCCACCCCCCGCGACCGCAGCCGAGGTGCTGGCCCCCCTCCGGCTCGTGGTCTACCACGAGCGCGACGAGGTAGCCGTGGACGAGGAGATCCGCCGGGGTGCCCTCGGCGCAAACCGCCTCACACTCGAACTCACCCCGGCCAACCGGTTCCAGCAGGAACGGCCGCTGCCGCCAGAGTTACTGCCCACCGCCCCGGCGACCCGCCAAGGGGTCGCGCAATGACATTGTCGCTCTTGATCCTCGCCGCAGCGCTCGCGCAGGGTCCGCCTGTGCCGCCTGCCGTTCGCACCCTGTTTCAGTTCGAGAAGGCGCTGCAGGTCGCCGTGCCGAACATTGCCTTCGCACGCTACATCGCTACCGGAGACTTCAACGCGGGGGTCGCTTTGGCGTGGGTCCAGCCGACGCTAGGAACGCCAGCCGCCCCGCCGTCGCTGATACTGTTGCGGCTTGATCCGGCTCCTATGGCCACGCCAATCACTCAAGACCATATGGCCCTCGAACGCCGGCTGGACCTAGCAAAGTTGTTCTCCCCACCTCCCGCTCACGACCCATTGGTAAGCGAACTGAATTCTACCGAAGCCGGCAAGCTGCTAACGTCGTTGCTCCAGGCGCAAACTGGGCTCGACTTGAAGCAGGGGAAATCGATACGGCTACTGCCGAAGTCGCCAGACTGGCGAGCGCTCGTAGCCGGCACGGACACGGTGGGGGTAGTTCGCTACGCTGGGTCCAAAGTCGAAGTTACTTACGTGTGCCAGGCTGGCCAAGTGTCCGCGCTGGCGACGCTCGTAGACGATGAGTCAGCACCGCCGGCTGCCGCACGCTTCGTCGCCGGTGAGCGCGGCGGCTTAGTTCACACCCCAACGTCCGGGGCGGTGAGGTTGCGGCTCGCTCCTGCGTGGAAGCCCTTCGGCACGGCGATCGACCCGAAGGCCGGTGCCGCCGTTGAGTTCAACGCGGACCAACTCACCCTACCCAAGGGATCGCCGGTTTTGAAGCTCGCTAACGCACAAGACTTGTCCTCTGACGCCCTGATTGAACGTCTAGTGATTCCGCCGAAGCCGGTGCGCGGCGCGGACGTGCCGCTCGACCCCCTCATGTGGCTCCTGAAGTCGAAGTAACCTACGAGGCCTCCCGTGCGACGACTCCTTGAGCCATTGATCCGCGGCCGACTCCGCGGCCTGTTATTTCTGACCGTCCTTACTTTGCCGCCTTCGTACTGGCTGATCGGCCGGGGCTACGGCCAACTCAACCTGTGGGCGGCGGAACGCGTTGCAGGAATCCCTGCCGCACTGCCTGCCTCGACAATTGTCACGGCCCCCTTCGACTTCCCGCTATCTCCGCCGAAGGCGTTTGCCGACCAAAGCAAGGGTTCCGGCGCGTTTCAGACAGCCCAGACCCCTCGGCCGGCCGTCGAAATTATCCGCGAGGTCGAGGGGAAACCGCTCCTGGGAGGTGCGCCGATCGCTGACGAACAGACGCTGGCACGCGACGGCTCCGAGGCACACCGGATGCTCCTGAGCCGCTACCGCGCCCGCAACAACCAACCACCCCCGCCCGCAACCGCTGTTGCTAATCCACCGGCACCGGCAGCGCCGGGGTCGCCGCCGGCCCCGGCCACCGCCCCTACCGACCCAGTGCCGACCTACGAGCCTGACGTGGTCATTGTCGAGGTGATCCTGGAGTGGAACGACTTCAACGAGTGGCGCGTTGCGGTTGACGTGGGGTTGCAGCGGAGACCGGGCGAGTGGGTCCGCGTGCCGTGGTGGCACAAGGAGGGGATCGCGGCGAGCAACGAACTGATCCGCGTTCAGCGCCTCCGCTCCATCCCGGCGCTCTGGTCTGTCAACACGCCCACGACGGCCGAAGCCGTGTGCGCGTATCTGAAAGACTACTTCCTGCCCACGGCCAAGGCGCTCAACCCAGACTACGCTGGCGTGACGCCCGTCGGCCTCAAGCCCAAAGACTTCGAGCGCGGCGTCGTCCACCCCTTCATGCGGGTGCTACCGGCGGACTACGGCAGCGTAAGCGTGTTGGTCGAGGTGTTCTTCTTCAACACCGTGAACGGACAGTTACAGGCGCTGATGTTCTACGGCCTGCTAGCCGCGCTGTTCTTAATGACCCTACGCCTCGCGCTTCTAACGCGGCCGCCTTGGCGGGACGTGCTTGGGACAGCGGAACTGCAGGTCCAAATAAAGGCGAGACATCTCCAAGGTGGCACACGCAATCTGCTGCCTCTTGAGGGGGCGCTCAACCCTGGGCGTGCTGCCGTGGAGCAGGCTGCCCGGATCGGCTTGGCCACGCCAGAAGAGGTCGCCGAAGTTCGTGCCCGCGTCGAAACAGTCTTTCAGGCGAACCAGGTGGGCCTGTACATTTTGCGACAGCTCGAAGCCTGGGTGATCTATTTCGGGCTTCTCGGCACACTCCTGTTTCTGAGCCTAGCGATCATGCAACTCCGTATTCACCCTTCTACAGCGGTGATGCAATCGATCCTAGCTAGCATGAGCATCACGATGGCCCAAGCGTTCCTTACGACGATCGTGTCGTCCACTCTCCAAAGGTTCATGGAGTCGGTGCGGGAGGCGCTGACTGCTCGTGAAGAACGTACCGCTGCCGAGGCTCTGGAGTCTCTAAACGAGTTTTACGATGGTTAAGATTGTCAGCCCGCCCGTTCAGTATTCCAATGGGGTTGCAGCGGACCTACGTCATGCTAAACCGCGTAGCTGAATGCGAAAAACACTGCGTCTGGATGCGTTGTATTCTCGACGGTGGGCGGAAGCAAAGCCGCCGGTCACGCAGTCGAGCAATGTTTACCAGAATTACGGGGCTGCGCTCCGACTCGCACGATCTGAACGATCGTCTACTCACCGTCCGGTCGGCTTCGGGACTTTTTCTTCATTCACCTTTAGCGTCTTCGGATCGACGCCCCACTTGTCGCAGAAGTACCGGAACGTGTCGGGGGACTCCTGACGCCAGGACGCCGCGAGGGCGGTCGCCCGCGGGATGTACTCGCCGTGCAGGGTCACCATCGCCATGTCGCCGTCCATCAACTGCAACAGTCGGCGTTCCCCTGGGCCGCCGCTCTTGCCGCCGGCTTGCGCCTGGAGGCCCTCGTCGTGCAGGCCGCGCTCCTTCTCGCGCCGCTGCCGGTCCAGGTCCTTGCTGAACGATCCGCCTTCGAGGATCTCGACGAAGTTGTTGATCGTGCCCTCGACGAACTTCCGGTCCCCAAGGCCGATGCCCTCGCCCTGGTAGGCCATGACGAGGTGGCTGAGGCCCTGGTGCCAGTCGTCGTGGTACGTGCCGTTCTTCCGGCCGTTACGGACTCTCTGCCCGCGGCCCTCGAGCACCATCTTGCCGGCCCGGAAGCTGCAAATCGTGTTGCCCCTGGCGGCCCCGCGGGCGAACGCCTCCAGGGCGCGCTCGTCGCTCTGGGGGTAAGCCCTCCCGGCCAAGTACCACTCCCCCTGGACCTGGTCGGCCGCCGGGTGGCCGAGTCGGACGGCCTTTTCCAAACGGGCGCGGGCCTCGGGCGGGTCGTTCGGGACGCCGAGGCCGAGGGCGCAGAGCCGGGCGGTTTGCACCAGGCCGAGCGCGTCGTCCCGCTGGGCCGCCCGGTCGAGGAACACGAAGCCCTCCTTGTAATCGACTCTGAGTTTCAGTCGGCCGGCTTGCCCGCACAGTTCGTTCCCCAGGTCGATCAGCGCCCCCACCGAGCCGAGCTCGGCGGCGCGACGGAGGTGCTTCTCGGCCCGCGGCACGTCCTTGGCGGGGTAGCCCGGCTTGTCCTCGGAGTACGCCCCGAACAGTTGGTGGTGGGCGCGGGGGTGGTCGTCTCCGGCGGCCGCGTGGAGCATCGACATGGCGCGCTGCGGGTCGGCCCCGCTCGACAACACCAGCACCGCAATGTCGATGCGTGCGGCCGGCAGGCCGTCGGCGTCGGCCGCCTCCAGGAGTTTCAACGCCTGGTCGGTTCGCGCGTCGTCGAGCGGGCCGTCGCGCAGGACCGCCATCGCCGCGGCCCAGCGGCCCGGCCCGAACCCGCGGGCTGCGCTCTCCAGGTACAGTTCCTTGGCCCGCGCCTCGGCCGCCCGGCCCGAGAGGGCGGCCCCCGCGTTGGCCTCGTGGCACCGGCCCAGCAGGTACCGGCCGACCCCGGCCGGCGTCGCGACCCGGTCGGCCTGGCGGGCCAGGTGGTGGGCCTTCGCCGGGTCCTTCCCGACCCCGAGGCCCGCCTCGTGGCAGACGCACAGGGCCGCCGTCGCCCAGACGTTGCCGACGGCGGCGTTCCGCCGGAACCGCTCGGCCCTCTCCTCCCACCGGGTGTGGAAGTCTTCGGCCCCGGCGGCCGGCCGGAAGCTCGCCGCGTCCAGGGTGGCCAGGAACTCCTTGTACGTCGTCTGCTGCTTGCCGTCCGCCTCCGCCCTGCGGACCGCCCCGGCGACCCCGGCGTCGCGCCCGGCCCCGTTCAGGTCGTTCTCGATCTCGTCCCGCGGGATCGACTGCGGGACGAACACGAACATCCCGTCCCCGGACCCGAACTGGCCGAACTGCGGCGTCATCCGGCCGTTGGTGGACTTCGGCAAGTTCCGGGAGAGCGGGTAGAAGATGTCGAGGGCGGTCGCCGCGTCCTGGGCTCGCAACTCGTGGAGGAGGGCGGCCGTGAACTCCCCGTGCCCCCGGGCCGCGTCCTCGCCGGCCTCCTGCCGCCGCGTGGTGGCGGCGAGGACCGCCCGGGACCGGCCGAAGCAGGACGCCTTGAGGTCCCACCGCTCCATGCGGCCGCGCGTCGTCATGAACCCGCTGCAGCAGGCGTCGGCGACGAACAGGACGTGCTGCGCGGTCGCCGCTTCCATGAGGTCGGTGAGCAGTCGCATGTCGATCGCCTGCTCGGCCCAGCGGGCCGCGTCCGACTTGTCACGCAGGTCGAGTCGGGCGTCGGCCGGGACCAGATAGCCGGCCTCCCCGCGCGTGGGGAGTTCGACGACCTGGCCGTGACCGGCGAAGAAGACGACCAGCGCTTCCCCGTCGCCGAGTTCCCGGCAGTACTTCCCGACGGCGGCCTCGACCGCCGCCTTCGTGGCGTCCGGGCCGAGCAGCCGAACCACCTCGTAGCCGAACTTCTCGGCGAGCAGGTCGCCGACCGCCTTCGCGTCCCGCTCCGCGCACTTTAAGTCTGACGGCGAGGTCAGGAGGGGGTAGCCGTCGATGCCGACGACGAGGGCGACCACCCGGCGGAACGGGTAGACCCGGCCGCCCCCGGTCGGGGCGGAAGCCGTCGCACCCACCGGGGGCGGGGCGGCGGCGTCCGGCCCGGGAGCCGGCCCGCCGGCCCCTGGGGCGAGCGAGTACGCGACGCCGACGGCCAGCGCGATGGCGGTGAGCAGGGCCGCGGGGGCGAAACGTTTAGGGGAACGCACTAAACCGTCCTCCGGGATAGACCCGTTGTGGCGTCGCGATCGGCAGGGCCCGCGTCACGGCCCGGGCGGGCCGAGCCTCACGACCTCGACGGCGACGCCGCGGAACCCCGCGTCCTCGAGCGCCGCCTTCAACCGGGCCCGCGCCTCCTCGGCCCGGGCCGGGGCGACCGGCTCGGCCACCAGGCCGCGGACGACCTCGCCGGCCGGCGAGCCGCTCAGGACGACGAGCGCGACGGGGCAGCCGTCGAACGCGGCAGGCAGGCTCCGGGCCGTCCGGCTCCCCCCGGCCGCGATGTCGATGAACTGCTGGTCCTCCCGGTAGTGGACCGCCGGGCGGCGGCCGTCGGACAGGCCGACGAGGGTCAGGTAGGCCTTGCGGTCGGTCCGGTTCTCGACGGCCACCTCGGCGACGGTGCCGGGCCCGCGCGCCGCCTCCGCCCGGGCCGTCGCGCGGGCGGCGAACGCCACCTCCCGGCCGCCCCCGCGGCCCAGTCCGACCCCGACGGCGATCAGCACCGCCGCGGCCAGCGCCGCGGCCGCCGCGTAGACCGCCCGGCTGGGCCGCCCGGCGTGGGCCTCGGACGGGGCCGCCGCGGCGTCCTGCGCCGCGGGTGCGGCGCGGCCTTGCTGGACCGTGGACTGCACCCCCGCCCTGTCGCGGGCGACCATTCGACCGTACCAGTCGTCGTGCGGGGCGGCGTCCGCGCGCGGCCGGAGGGCGTCCCCCAGTCCGCGGCTCAGGAGGCTGGCGGGGTCGGCCAGCGCGTCCTCGACCGCCGCGACCGTGGCCGCGTCGGCCTTGCCGCTCAGGTACGCCTGCAACGCCTGGAGTTCAGTGGCCACGGAGGAACCCCCAGTCCGGTCGGGCCTCGTCGAACAGCGTGTACGCGAGGAGCCACTCGCTCGCGATCCCGACGACCCTGGCGGGGTCGCGCACGGCCATCAGCGGCGACCGACCGATGACGCCCTCCGCGACGGCTTCGGCGGCCGGCCCGCGGGCGCAAATCAGTCCGAACCCCGCCCCGTCCCGCTTCAGCGTTCCCACGCAGTCCAACTCGTCGAGGCCGATGACCGCGTGCCCCTGCCCGAGTTCGCCGACGCGGATCTGCTGGACGGTGACGGCCACCCCCCTCGGGACGACGTCCTCGAACCCCGCCGGGTCGAAAATGCACGCGGGTGACGCGGACCAGTCCGGCGACAACCCCCGCACGTCGATCGACCACGTCAGGGCGGCGAGGAAGAACTTGTTAGCGGAGGGCACGGTTCTCCGGCCCCAGCGGCTCAGGTTGCTCGTGGACACCCCCAGCGCGCTCGCGATCGCCGGGAGTTCGACGGGCGGTTCGCGCCGCCGCCGGAGGTGGGACCGCAGCGACTGCCAGAAGACGAAGGCGAGGCAGTTCGCGGTCCGCTCCTTGGTGGCCTTCTGGAAGCCCGCGACGAGGGCGTCGTCCACCTCGTCCCGGAGTCTGCGTTCAAACGCTTTCGGGATGACGCTCAGGACCGGCTCCGACTCCCGGAGCCGCTTGCGGCACCTCTCCTCGATCTTCGGCAAGGCCGCCGCCCGAGTACCCCTCAGGTGGGCGATGAGGACCTCGGTCCAGCCGTCGCTCATCGCGCATTCCCCTACTGGCCTCGGGCGCGACCGTGGCGCTCACCAGTCGCGAATCGTGAAACGGTCCCGTGCCGGCTCCTGGACGACGCGTCGGGACCGCGGCCGCGCGGTCACCGCCTTCAGTCGTCCTGCGGGGCGGCGGTCGGACGCCGGCCCAGGGCGTCCCGCAGTCCGCGGCTCAGCAGGCTGTCGGGGTCGGCCAGGGCGGCCTCGAACGCAACAATCGTGGCCGCGTCCGCCCGGCCGCTCAGGTATTCTTGCAAAGCCCGCAGGTCGCTCACCGATTGCGGTCGGGGCGGCCCCGTCACACTTCCGAGCGTCCCTTCGTGCGACGCCGGTGGCGTCAAGCTCGCGTCGCCTCCGACGCCTTCGCTCGCCTTGTCTCCGTTCGACAACATATTCACCTTGGAGTGCCTCGTCCAATCGACTGCGAACCGTTCGCGGGCGGGGAAGCGACTCCCAATGGTAATGGGCGCGGGGTCTGCGCGAGTGCTTTAACTCCGACGCGGAGCGGGTCTCGGTCCCGCATTCACAGCCGGCACCGCGGCACAAGGCGCGACCGAGACCCGCCTCACGTCTCGCCCGCCCACGGCCGGCGCGGCCACCGCCGCCGGATAACGTCACGCGTGCAACGGCCGGCGGCCGAGGGCGTGCGAAACTCAGACTCCCCCGGCGGAGACTTCCTCGGTCGGGGGATTTGTCCCAGTCGAAAGCGAGACCCGTGATGGCTTTTCACAAGAAGACCGCGGCCGAGGGCACGCCGCCGGCGTCGCCCCCGACGGCCGCGCCGATGTCCGCCCTGCCGCGCAAGCTCGGCACCGTCGATGTTCTCTATGACTTTTCTCAGAGCATGGAGGATTTTTTCAGCGCCCAGCCGCGGCTCCTCGGCGAGGTACGCAACATCCTCGCCGCCGTTGACGAGCGCGGCCTGGACGTCGTCCTCGGGGCCGTCTCGGCGATGGGCGATCAGTCGCCGCCCCGCACCCCCGGCGACGGCGGCGTCGTGTTCGCCCCGGTCGCGAGCTGGCGGGACATCCAGGCCCCCGAGATCCGGCCCGGCGGCGAGTCCCCGTGGCCGCGCCTGCTCGCCGGCCACGCCCGCCGCAAGCGCGCCTGGCTCGCCGAGGCGGTCGTCGCCCAGAAGAGGCACCACGTGTCGGGCACCGTCATCGCCTGCTCCGACTTCTTCGTCTCCGGCGTCCCGCTCGGCGAGGCGCAGGCGGCCTTCGAGGAGTGGGCGGCGTTCGTTACGGAGACCAAGACCCGCGTCGTCCTCGTCGCCCCCGAGGGCCCGCACGACGCCCACGTCGCCCGCCTGACGTTCGCCGGCAGCGCGGGCGAGTTCAAGGTCCACACGCTCGGCCAGGCGGAGGCCGTCAACTCCGGGTTCATCAAGCTGATCCTCTCCGAGGTCCTCTCGGCGACTAGCCGCGTGACCGGCAGTCGCAAGCCCGAGGCCCCGGACGGCCGGCTGGTCATCCGCGCGACCGAGAAGGAGTAGCCGCCGTGGCCGCACCCCCGCCCCAGCACGTGTTCGGCCTGGCCACGGGCCGGCGCTACGAGCCGGGCGCGCCGCTCGGCGCGCCCGGGGCGGAGGGGGCGGCGTTCCGCACGAAGTGCGGCAAGGCCGTCAAGCTGTACTTCTCGGCCCCGGACCCCGCGACCGCGCGGAACGTCGAGGCACACCGACACCTCGCCCACGTCCCGGGCGTCGCGTGGTGCGACGAGAACGTGTCCCTCACGCCCGGCGGGGCCGTCGCCGGCGTCGTCATGCCGCTCGCCGCCGGCGACGACCTGCAGTCCGTCCTCGACGACCCGGCGTTCGCGGCCCGCTCGGCGCGGTCGCGGGCCGGCCTCTGCCTGGCCGTCGGCCGCGTCAAGCTCGGCCTCGAGGCGTGCCGCGGGGTCGTCCCCAACGAGACCGACCTCAAGCCGGGCAACCTGGTCGTCCGCCAGGTTTCGCGCGGCGGCGACTGGGCCGCCACCCTCATCGACACCACAGCCGTGTTCGTCACCGGCCACCGCGACCCGTCGGGTCAGGTCGTCACCCGCGTCCCGGACTACTCCGGCACCCCGGAGTTCCGCCCTCCCGAGAAGGTCAACGACCCCGGCCTCGAGTTCGACGCGTCGCACGCGCTCTTTTCGATGGCCGTCATCTTCCACGAGGTGCTGCGCGACTGCCACCCGTGCCTGCCGGGCGGCATGGCCGCGGTCGGCCTGGACCTCGACGAGCAGGTCGGGAAGCTCGCCTTCCTGCGCTACGCCAACGTCCCCGGCCTCACGCCCCCGGCCGACCGCACGCCGGTCCCCGCCGGGGTCGACCGCCTGCTGGCCGCCGCGTTCGTCGGGCCGGCGCGCCACAGGCCGGACGCCGCGATGTGGTGCCGCGAGTTCGAGGCGATGGTCGCCGCGCTGCCGCCCGACGGTGCCCCTCCCGCGGCCCCGCCCCGGACGCCGCCGCCGGTCCGGGCGGGACTCGGCCCGTGGCTCCGGTCCCGCCTCGGCCCCCTGACCGCGCTGTGGGCAGTGGCCTTCCGCGAACTGCCCGTGCTGGCGTTCGTCGCCGCGGCCGTGCTCGGCCTGGCCGTTTACCGCTACCGGGACCGGATCTGGCCGCCGGCCGCCCCGGCCGCCGCCGTTGAAGTGTTTTGGCCCAAGCCCACCGTTACCCCCGCGAACCCCACCTGGACCGGAGACTACTGATGAAGAAGCAGAAAAACACCGTCGCCCTGCGGATGGACGACGAGACGTACGCCCTGGTCGAGCGGCTGCGCGACGCCCGGCGGCCCGGCACGCCCCTGGCCGTGTTCGCCAAGGAGCTCGTCGTCCTCGCCTGCCGCCCGAAGGGGCCGTGCCGGTGCGAGGCGGGCGCGGCCGCCAAGCACCAGTTCCTCTTCCTCGCCAAACTGCTCTCCCCGCTGGACCCCGACGCCGTCGAGGCCCTGTACGCCGAGCACGTCGAGGGCGCGGCGGCCGCGGAAGGGGTGCCCGCGTGAGCGTGTCCGTCACCCACAGCCGCCCGCACTACCCCTACACGCCCTTCAGCCTCTGGCAGATGGCGCTCGTCGGGATGGCCACGCCCGACCAGTTGGGCGGACTCCTCGGCCACCCCGCCGTCGTCCCGGACCCGGCCGCGGGGGGCAAGGGGCCGATCCGCCGCCCGGCGACCGCGGCCCAGTACCGGGCCCTCCACGCGGGGGTCGGCGTGCTGGACCGCGCCCCCACGCCCGGCCAGCGCACCGGCGGCCTGAGCGTCGTGTTCAGCAACGACAAGAGCGTGAGCGTCGTCGAGTACCTCCTGACCCCCCACCAGGAGTGGGCGAAGCGCGCCGCCGACCGCCGCGCGGCCTGCGTCGCCCCGGTCGTCGAGGCGACGTTGGAGTTGTTCACCGTGGGCAAGGCCCGCGAGCCGGCCCGGGGCGGCTACGCCGAACTCAACCACCACCTCCTGAGTGGCCCCAACGCGCCGCAGGACCACGTCCACGCCGAGGTGCTCAACTTGGCGCGGGGCGGCGGCGACCGCGTCCAGAGCGTGCGGAACTTCGGCGAGGCCGTCTACGGCCGCGCCGAACTGATGAACGCCGAGTCGCAGAAGTTGCTCTCCGACCACTACGCCCGGCAGGGCCTCGCCTGCGTGCTGGAGGGCGAGAACTGCCGCGTCGCCGCGGTCCCCCGCGCGGTCTCGGACCTGATGTCGGACAGCAAGCGGCTCATCCAGGCCCTCAAGGACGAGGGCGTCGTCCCCGACGACCGCCGCGGCGCGGACCTGGCCAACTACCACGCCCGGGTGGCCGCCGAGGTCCGCATCGAACTGCCGGGGGACGCCGAGCCCGAGCAGGTGCAGGGCGTCTGGCTGCGGGTGATCGAGGACCGCGCCCGCGAGGCCCGCGTCGACCTCTTGCCCGTCGCCCAGGAGGTCGCCCGCCAGCGTGCCGGCCCGAGCCTGGCGGCGGCCGACCCCTACGAGGACAAGGCGGCCGCGTACGAGGCCGTCCGCGCGGGGGCCCGCGAGATCGAGACGCCGCTGACGAAGGCCGAACTCGAGGTCCGCCTGATCCTGGCGAGCGTCCCGGCGCAGCGGGCGACGCTCGCCAGCGTCCGCGCGCACGCCGACATCGCGTCCCGCAACCCGCGGGCCTACGGCCTCGACACGCTGTCGCTGCGGGACGCGGCGACGAACGCGGTGACGCAGGTCTACGCGCCGCCCAAGGTGCTGGCGGAGTACGCGCGGGCGCTCCTGGAGCGGCGCGCGGAGTTGGACCGGTCCGTCGCGGCCGCGGCGCCGACGCCGACCCTTTCCGCGCCGACCCCTCCCATCGGGGGCTCGGCGAAGCCGGCCGCCGGGCGCGACCCCACAGACCCCAAGGAGTTGCTGCCGGTGGTGATCAAGCCCGCCGCGCTTGCGGACGCCCCGGCCGCGGGCCGGAGGCCGGCCGGCCCCGGGGAACTGCTGCCGGTCCTCTACGCGCCCCCCGCCCCGCCGGCGAAGCCGCACACGCCGCCGCCCCCGGCCCCGCGCGGCGGCCCGCGGGAGTACCTGCCGGTCCCGTCCGCGGCGGCCCCGCCGGCGCGGGTGCCCCCCGAGCCGCCGCCCCGGGGGGCCCCGCCCCCCGCGAGGCCCGGGGGGTGGCGGACGCGGGTCGAGTCGTCCACCGCCGACGGGCCGCCGGGGTCGCGCCCCGGCGGCCGGCGGACCTGGCGGGGGTTCGGGGCGAAGGTCTACGCGTGGCTCAAGGACAAGTTCGGCTCGCCGGAGCTGACGAAGACCATCTCCGCCGGCCGCGAGGTGGAGTGGTTCCTGGACGGCTACTCGAAGGGCAGCAAGCGTCGGTCGCACGCCGAGGCCGTGAAGGCGATGCTCTTCCGCCCGTGGTCCACGCCCGACCGGGTCGCCGAGGCCGGCGAGCGCCGGTACCGCGAGGTCCGCGCCTGCGAGCGGCTGCGCCCGGGCTCGACCCTCGTCATCGACGACCGGGCGGGGCGGCTGACGGAGAAGCAGGAGAAGTACCTGGCCCGGATCGCCGAGCGCGACGGGGCCAAGCTCGAAGTCGTCCGGCCGCGCCTCGAGCCGGACCACGACCGCCCGGCGGCGGCCCGCGGCGGCACCCAGTCACGCGGCCGTCACAGCCCGCCCCCGCCCCCGCCCGAGCCGCCCCCGGGCCGGTCGCGCTGACGGATCCCAAACCTGAGGAGACAGAAGCATGTTGATTCTCGACGGCGTCCTGGTCGCGGGTACGGCCTGGGTCCTCGCCAAACTGGTGCAGCGTCACCTGCGGACGGAGGCCCCGCCCGCCCCGCCCGCCCCGCCCGCCCCGCCGGCGGTGGCGGCGGCGGCGGTCAACCCCATGCAGGCCGCGGCCGCCCGACTGGCGGCGCTGCGGCCCGCCTTCATCGAATTCCCCGGCATCGCCTACCTGCGGGGCGCGTGGCGGACGACCGCCGAGGCCGTCACCGAGTGGACGCGGGCCAAGCCGGCCGCCGAGCCGATGCGCGTCGGCGGGTTCGAGCTCGACGCCCACGACCTGGTAACGAAGTTCACGCTGGCCCTCGGGTCGGCGGGGGCCGGCAAGACGACGCTGATGCGCCTGCTGACCGCCGAGGTCGCGCGGCTGCTCTTCGGCCCGGACCGGATCGCCCGGCGCTCGCGCCTGGTCGTGGTGGACCCGACGGGCCTGTTCCGGGACGTGGTCTGGTCGCTCCCCGCCCACGTCGCCGTCTACGACATGAGCCTGAACGCCGGGCACGGCCGCCACTGGGCGCTCGCCGACGACGTGGACACGCAGGCCAAGGCCATCACGTTCGTGGCCGGCCTGGTCGAGGAGTCGAAGGGCCGCAACAGCGACCCGTTCTGGGTGTCGAAGACCTCGCAGCTCCTGAAGTACGTCGTCATCACGTTCCAGCGGCTCGGCTCGCGCGCCTGGCGCTTCTCGGACGTGATCTCCGCGCTGGCCTACGGCGGGTTCGTCAAGCCGATCCTCGCCCTCAACCCCGAGGCCAAGTCGTTCGTCGCCGGCGACCTGGACGGCAAGCTCGGCCGCGACATCCTGGCGAGCGGGACGGCCGTGACGGACAGGTTCAGCGCCGCGGCCGCCCTGGACCAGCGGGCCGAGCGCGGGCTGTCCATGAAGCAGTTCCTCGGGACGACCGACTCGGTCCTGTACGTGTCGTTCACGCAACCGCTCATCAAGCCCCTCGGCGCGTACGTCTCGGCGATGCTGAGCAACCTGGTGACGCAGGCCCTGTCCCGCCAGGTCGCGCCCGGCGAGGACCTCACGTACTTCGTGCTGGACGAGGGGGTCTACCTCAAGGACGTGGAGTTCCTCTCCGACATCCCGAAGAAGGGCCGCGGCTCGGGCCTCGGGGCCTGCATGTCGGTGATCTCGCTGCCGGCGCTGGTGCAGGCGTTCGGGAAGGACCGCGCCGACGAGGTCGTCAGCAACACCCGCCTCACGCTGGCGCTGGCGTGCGACGGGGCGACCGCGAGGCACCTCAGCGACCTGACCGGCGTGACCGAGGCGCTCGTCGACACCTGGTCGGTCGGCACCACCGTGAACACGGGGTACACGTTCACCCACGGCGGCAGCAGCCCGTGCGGGTCCAACATGAGCTGGTCCGGGGCGTCGACCAGCGGCGGGTCCAACATGAGCTGGTCCGCGGCGTGGACGAGTGGCCAGTCCAACTCGGCCACCGCGAACACGACCTACATGACCCGCCCGTGCGTACTGCCGTCGGAGTTCACCAACCTGCCGACGCCGTCGAACGCCCTGCGGCCGGGGACGCTCGCCGGCTTCGCGTTCACGTCCGACACCGGCGCGTTCTACTTCGAGGCGGACATCGCCGCGGAGTACGCCCGGCTCGCGCCGATCGTGCCGGTGCCGTGCCCGGAGCGGGCCGAGGGGCCGCTGCTGCCGCTCACGGCCGCCGCCCTCGCCCGGCTGCGGATCGACGCCGCCGACGAGGCGTTCGTCGAGGCCCTCGCCGCCCACGACGCGAGTCAATTCCCGTGACCCCCGGTGATTCCGAGTGACCGCCCGTTGCCCTGACGAAGTTCGACCAGACGATACGACGCCCCACCACCCCGGAGTTGACCATGAGAACTATTCTGTTCGCCGCCTTCGCAGCCGCCGCCCTGGGCGGCTGCGACGTTCCCGACAGCGTCAAGAAGCAAGTCATCGAGGAGCACAAGCGCGCGGAGGCCGAGAAGCAGGCCCAACAGGCGAAGGCCGACGCCGCGGCCAAGGAGGCGGAGGAGGCGAAGGCCGGCCTGCGCGAGCGGACCTTCCGGCCGCCGGTCCCGAACGACCCGAGCGGGAACCCCGTCACGGTCGCGGCGGCGGACGCCGGCAAGCGGGTCGAGCTGGCCCTCGACGACATCCGCCAGC
This sequence comes from Fimbriiglobus sp., assembly GCA_025362195.1. Lineage (GTDB taxonomy): Bacteria > Planctomycetota > Planctomycetia > Gemmatales > Gemmataceae > Fimbriiglobus. The sequence continues at coordinate 15,162 of JANYHV010000124.1, forward strand.
GCGTCGCCGCGGTCCGCAAGTCGGTCGCCGGGGCGGACCCCAAGGGCAAGGGCATTGTCGAGGCGGCCAACGACCTGCGGCTGCTAGTCAAGGAGTTGCGGGGGCAGACCGACGCCCTCAATCGCTCGGCCGCGGACCTGATCCCGGAGTTGCTCGCCGTCGACTACGACTACCGCGCGGCGTCCGAGCGGTTCCGGCGGCGCGCCGCGGCGTACGCCGACCCGCAGATGCGGGACGCGATCCTCCGCCTCGCCGACGACCTCGACCGGGCCGCCGACGACGCCCCGCGCCGCGCGGAGCTGGCCGCCCAGTTCCTGGCCGCGATGGGCCGCAACGCCGCCATGCTCCGCGAGGCCGACCTGGCCCTGGGCGATGTCGCCGCCCTCGCGGCGATCCTCGACGCCGGGTCCGCGCCGAAGTCCGTCAAGGACAAGGCCGTCGAGCTGGACGCGCTCCTGCAGCGCTTCCTCGGTCTCATCGAGACGTTCTCGGAGCAGATGCGCGTGACCCCGCGGCGCGCCGAGAAGCCCGCCGAGCCGAAGCCGGCGGGGGAGCCGAAGCCCGGCCCGAAGTCGGACGGGCCGGTGCCGCCCGCGGAGGGAGCGCCGGGCGGCGAGAAGGCGGCCGGAGTCGCCAAGCCGCCCGGCGGCACCGGGCCCGCCGCCGGGCCGGCCGCCCCGAAGAAACCGAAGGACGGGGCGAAGCCGGCCCCGGAGGACACGCCGGGGGCCGGGACGAAGCCGGCGTCCGGGAAGACGCCGGGGCCGGCGACGCCCGGCCCCGCCTTCGCCACGGCAGCGTGGCCGGGCAACCGGGCCGCCGCGTTCGGGACGATGACGAACTCTCCCCGGGTCGGCCCGGCGTTCGCCACGTCGCCCACGCTCACCAAGGCCGGGCCGGCGTACGCCACGGTGCCGAAGCCAGCCCCGTCCGGCTGGCCCGCGCTGGCCCTGGCCCCGGCCGCCCCGCGGCCGGCCCCGAAGCCCGCGCTCGCCGTGAGCGGCGGCCGGTACTGGTGCGCGTCCTGCGGGCACTGGCACGCCATCCCCGCCGAGGGCGTCGTCATGGCTCAGGGCCCGCCCGCCTCCTGGCAGAGGGGGCGCTGAGATGGATTCTCTCGGCGCGTCCTTCGACTTCGTCGCCGACAGCTTCCGGCTGGCGTCCGGGGTAACCCGGACCTGGGTCCCGATGGCCCTCCACGTCGCGCTAGCGTCCGGGCTGCTGATCGCGAGTACCGCGGCGCTCCTGACGCGGCTCGCGCCGGGGCAGGCGATCCCGATCTGCGCGGCCCTCGCGTTCCCGGCGATCGTGTGGGGGCAGCAGGTGAAGCAGTAGTTCAACGCCATCATTACTGAGAGGAGTCGGCCGTGGTCGCCCCGCGATTCTTGAGCGTGACCGAGGCCGCGGCCAGGGCCTGCGTCTGCGACACCGTCGTGCGGGCGTGGGTCTCGGCGGGCCTGCTGCCGGCGTTCCGGCTGGGCATGCCGGGCCGCCGCGGCAAGATCATGATCGACCCCGACGACCTCGACCAGTGCCTCGCCTCGTTCAAGACGACGACGACCCCGCAACCTGTACGGCCGGCGGGGACGGCCGCGCGGCCGACCCCACGGCCGTCGTCCCCCAACCTCAAACGCCTGTCCCTCGACTGAGTGCCTCGCGCAG
>JANYHV010000162.1 GCA_025362195.1 Fimbriiglobus sp.
AACGCCGCCGAGACTACGGATTCCCTGAACTCGCCGATCAACAAGGAGGACGTGCCGAGCGAGTATCTGTTCGAGGAAATTCAGGACGAGAAGGACGGGCTGTTCAGCAAGAAGTCGCTGGCCGAGAAGGGCCACGTCTCGCAGGCGGACATTGCCTCCTTGCTGGCGCTATTCGAGAACGCCAAGACCTTCGGCTCTTTGATCCAGGTTCCGCCAAAGTTGGCGGCGAAGCTGTCAGAGATCGAGAAGCGCCTCGATGACGTGCTAAAGCACGGCGACCTGACGCACGCTTCGGCGCACGTCATCAAACCGCTCTTGCAGCAGGCACGGCTGCTTTCTCGGCAGTACGACGCCGTGGTTGCTAATCCGCCGTACATGGGCTTGAAATGGTTGAATTCTGCTCTAAAAGAGTACGTCAAGGAAAAATACCCTGACTCAAAACCCGATCTGTGTACTTGCTTCATTGAGCGATGTGCAACTTTCAGCAGCCAGTCGGGGGTGTTCTCCTTAGTGACGATGCACGGCTGGATGTTCCTGTCGAGTTTCGAGAAGTTTCGCACTTCCATCTTGCTCAATCATTCCCTGCTTTCGATGGCTCATTTGGGGCCACGCTCGTTCTCACAGATTTCAGGTGAAGTCGTTCAGGTCACTGCATTCACTTGTTTCAAAGTACGGCTCAAGCGCTATCGGGCATCCTGTTTTCGTTTGCTCAATGGAGGGTCAGAAGAAAAAGCTGCGGCATTGCAACGTGGCGACTATTTGCATTCGCACTTGAGTCAAGATGACTTCGATTCAATTCCCGGCTCGCCAATCGCATATTGGGTGAGTGAGCAATTTCGAGACTGCTTCCGCAATGGCAAGTCGCTTGAGGAACTTGCCAAGCCCCGTCAAGGGATGGCTACCAGCGACAATGCTCGGTTTCTCCGTTTATGGCATGAGGTCGATCACGCCCTTATCGGCTTGCTGCTGCCGTCCAGACACGAGGCTGCCAAGTGCGGCAAGAAATGGTTTCCTTACAACAAGGGCGGGTCATTTCGCAAGTGGTATGGAAACAACTCATTTCTCATCAATTGGGAGAACGACGGGAGTGAAGTGTTTGCCTACGCTACCGAGCTTTATGGCTCACCGACTCGCTCGATCAAGAATGCCTCGTTGTACTTCATGCCGTGTGTAACGTGGACTGACATATCACCGGCACAATTTGGCGTTCGCCAATGTGAGGAGGGATACGTCTTCGATGTGGCTGGCTCGTCTGCGTTCCCACAGAAAGATGACCTTAATCTTGTAACTGGTCTTCTCTGTTCCAAGATCGCATTTGCGATGTTGACCGTACTCAATCCGACCATGCACTTTCAGGTCGGCAACGTCGGTTGTATTCCAGTCGTTGATTCCGTCTACCAAAGCCGGGATCGCATTAACGTGATTGTAGATTCAGCCGTCGCCCTAGCCCGTTCTGATTGGGACGCATCAGAAACGTCCTGGGATTTTCAATGTATACCAGTTGTTCAGTGTCGGCTGGGGACGCTGCGCCTGTCTCAAGAGGCCGCTGATGACGAGTTTATCACTCGCATTGCGCACCTAAAGGAGTTGGAGGAGGAAAACAACCGCCTCTTCATTAAAGCTTACGGTTTGCAAGGTGAACTCTGCCCGGAAGTTCCCGACGACCAGATCACCCTCTACCGGCCCGACCAAAGCGAAGACATCAAGAGGCTGCTCTCCTACGCCATTGGCTGCATGATGGGCCGCTACAGTCTCGAAAAGCCGGGGCTGATCTATGCCCACAGCGGCAACCGGGACTTCGACACCGACCAGTACAAATCCTTCCGGGCCGACGACGACGGTATCATCCCGCTGCTCGAAACCGATTGGGGCATCCGAGACGACGCCACGAACCGCCTCGTGGAATTCATCGGCGTGGCGTGGCCGAAGGACCACCTCGACGAGAACTTGCAGTTCGTCGCCGACAGCCTCGGCCCGACGGGCGGCGAGCCGCCACGGGACACAATCCGCCGCTACCTCGCCACGGGGTTCTACAAGCACCACCTGTCGATGTACAAGAAGCGGCCAATCTACTGGCTGTGGGTCAGCGGCAAACAGCGAGCCTTTCAGTGCCTCGTCTACCTGCACCGCTACCACGAAGGCACACTGGCCCGGATGCGCACCGAGTACGTCATCCCGCTCCAGGGCCAGATCGCCG
>JANYHV010000169.1 GCA_025362195.1 Fimbriiglobus sp.
GTCATCAAAGACCTGCCCGGCGGCCGGTACAAGATTTTCTGGGACCGCTGGGGCACCCGGGCGGTCCTGCTCAAGTACGCGATCGCCGGGAAGGACTTGAAGCTCGTTTCCAGCCAGAAGAACGCGGCCGTGAACGCGTACCACTCCCGCCGTTAAAGGGTTGCACTCCGCCACACCTACAAAACATTGTTGCTATCGTCGCACCGGCGGTTGCCGGCCGCAAGCGAAAACATTACTTTGCGATAACAACTATTCCCAACGCCCGATCCCTACTGCGGCGCGTCCTTGTCGAGCGTCTGCCGCTCCAGCGATGCGATCACGGCCAGGAGTTCGGTCGCGCGGGGGCCGTGGCCGGGGTCGGTCCGGAGCGCGGCGAAGGACGCCTTGGCTTCGGGCAGGCGGTGCAACTGCAACTGACACTGGCCGAGGTTCATCAGCGCCCCGCGGCCGACGATGTCCGGGTCGAACCCGAGGTCGGCGGCGTACCCGCCGGTCCGGCCGAGTTCCAGCAGGCGGGCCAACAGCGGCGCGGCCGTCGTGAAGTCCTTGGCCAGGTACCGGTCGCCGGCGAAGGCCCACAGGACCGGCGGCTCGTCGAGGTACCAGCGGGCGGCCAGGCGGCGGGCGGCGGCGCGATCCAGCGGGCCGCGGTTGTCCCCGTCCGGCACGCCGAGCAGGTACTCGACGAGCGGGCCGACGCCGGGCGGCGGGGCCTCGTGCCGGTCGAACCCGGGCTTGAGGGTCGCCGCGGCCACCCCGAGAACCGCGTGACCGCGGGGGTCGTTCAGAAGCAACAGGTTGCAGCCGAGTTCGACGGTGAGGTCCACTCGGTCCGGGCGGTCGCGCAGTTCGGCCTCGATCAGGCGGTTGCTGAAGCGAATCTTCTCGGGCGTCAACTCGTTCAGGTAGGCGTGGCGGACGATCACGGCTTCCAGCGGGCGGGTGGCGTACCCGAGGCCGGCGGCGACGGCGTCCGGGGCGGGGGTAAGTGCGGGGTGCAGGCGGCCGCGGAAGCGGAGGGCGTCGTGCCGGCGGAACAACCGCCATTGGTGGTTGGCCGTGCCGAAGGCGGGCCGGTCGGCGACGAGTTGTTGCTGCACCAACAGGGCGTAGGCGAGCACGCCGGGGTCCGAAATTGCGCCGGCGACGCGGAGCGCGGACGCTTCGGGCAGCGTCTCATCCGGGCTGAGCCACAAAATCCACCCGGTGCCCGCCGCGTCGAGGGCGGCATTGTTGGCGGCGGCGAAGTCGTCCGCCCACGGGAACGGGACGACGGTCGCCCCGCACTCGGTGGCGACGCGGACGGTGTCGTCGGTCGAGCCGGTATCGACGACGACGAGGTGGGCGGCGGCGGCCCGGGCGGCGGCGAGGGCGGCGGGCAGGTCGCGGGCGTGGTTGCGGGCCACGAAGCAGGCGGTCAGGTCGGGGGCGGACATGGCGTTGGCGGTCCTGCGGGGGCGGCGGCGGAATCGAGGGGTGACGGACCAGGTTACCGGACCGTCAAACCATCCGACAACGGCAAAGTGTGCACAACCCCCACCGGCTACGGGGTTCGCCCGCCCCGCCCAGACAATTTAACCTCACTTGCTTGTGCGCTTTCCCGCCCAGGTGTTAAGTTTGCTAGAGCGGACCTGGGTGGCCCCGGGCGTTCCGCTTGCCACAGACTCGCCAGGCCCCCAGGCCCCTCGAACGACCCGGTTTCGGCCGGCGTTTTTGAGGCCGGGTGAGTATCTTGAATCAAAGTACGGATCAACCAAACCGTGTGGTGGGGTGGGTCGTCGTACATCGACTGCGCAATCGCCTCGCCGGCGGAATATTTGTTCCATCTTTCGGGAATCGTCTTCCGGGTGCCCTCCATCATGTTGAAGCAACCACTCCGCGATGTCATGACCCGTTGGGCCTTGCGGATGAGCCGCCCGGGCGGTCGCCGGTTCGCGGCCGGCCCGCGCCGCGCTTCGGTCATCACCGTCGTCCGGCCGCGGCTCGAAGAGATGGAAGTCCGGCTCGCGCCGGCCGCCTTGATCGCCCCGACCCCGAGCCTGGCGACGGCCATCGGCGGGGTCACCAGTGGCAACAAGGTCGCCAACACGTTCGCCAAGAACAGCGTCACGGCCGACTTCAGCAGTCCGGTCGTGGTGGCCGACCCGCTGAACGCCCTGAACCAGGTCATGGTCACGCAGTCCCGGCGGACTTCGGACGGCCTGTTCAACGTCGTCGGCCAGTACAGTACGACCGGCGGGGCGAGCTGGAACGGCCTCTCCGGGCTGGGCGGGGCGCTGACCGATCCGAGTTCGACCACGCTCCCGATGACCGTGTTCCCGAACATCTCGCAGCCGTCGGCCACGTTCGGCCGGGACGGCATCTTCTACGTCGGCTACGTCGAGCACACGAACGACTACGGCACCGGCGCGGTCGTCGTCCAGAGTTATAACTTCAGTGCGTCCGGCCCGGGCACGCGGCCGCTCGTGTCGGTCGCCAACCAGACCCTGAACGGCTTCTCCGCGACCCAACAGGTGCTGTACCGGTGGGGCAGCAACCTCGACCCGGCGTACAGCCCGACCATCGCCGTGGACAACAACCTGCCGCTGTACACCGAAGGCGCGTACACGGCCCGGGACACGATGGTGGACCCGGCGAGCGGCAAGCCCAAGGCCGTGTACGTCGCCTGGAACGCGATCGGGACCGCGCCGTCGGGGACCGACTTCCCCAACCTTTCCGCCTCGACGCTGTTCAACCCGAACGCCATCTTCGCGTCCGTCTCGACCGACGCCGGGTTCAACTTCAGTTCGCCGATTGCGGTGAACGGTAGCGACAGTCTGTCCGCGTCCGGGGCCGGCAACAGCGGACTACTCCTCGGGCAGAAGGCCGGCTACCTGGCGTCCAGTGCCCAGGACGCCAACTTCGGCGGCGGCGCGCCGGTCATCGCGTTCAGCCCCGGCACCTCGGCGGCCCCGGGCCGGGTGGTCATCGGCTGGGCGGGCGGCGTCAGCGCTACGGGCGGGACGACGGCGAGCATCAACTACGACATCACGGCACCCGACGGCGGGTTCGCCAACGCGACCGCCGGGTCGATCCGCAGCTTTTCCCGCGGGAACCGCACCCCGATCCCGGACGCCGCCGAGGCAGTCTCGCCGGCGACTTTCGACACGCCTTCCATCACAGACTTCCCCGTCATCATCGATGCGGCGAGTCTGTCCGGCCTGACGGCCTCCGACCGCATCACGAACTTGACGGTGACCGTCGCCCTTGAGCACCCCGACGTATCGACCCTTCAGTTGGAACTCATCGACCCGGACGGGAATTCGGTCCAACTCTTTACCAACCGCGTTCTGGGCGACGGCAGCACCCCCCCCGCACGTTTGAACCCGTTCAACCAGCCGGTCGGCCTGCCGGCGTCGCCGGCCTTCGCGAACCCGTCGCAGGCGCTGGGTCTGGGGCGTAGCACGGGGACCCAGGTCACGCAGGCGTTCGGCACGACTTTCGACGACTACGCCGCCCGGCGTATCGACGACCCGAAGAACGTCTTTCCCTACATTGGCAGCTTTAAGCCCGACAGTTGGAACTCGCGGTTCGGCGCGCTGTCGGCTTATACCGGCAAGTTGGTCAGCTACCTTTCCAGCGGCAGCGGCAAGTGGAGCCTTCGGGTCACCGACACCCGCGGCGACCGCGTTGCCATCCCGCCCGCCAACTTCCCGCAGAAGTTCCTCGACCACTTCTCGGTCAACGTCACCGCCGGCGCGAACGACGCACTGGTCCCCGGCATGGGTGCCGACGCCAAGGTGCAGACGTTCGACACGGTCAATAACAAGTTCATCAACGTCCAGGTGCCCGCGGCCAGCCCCGTCGCGCTCGTCAGCCCCACGACGCTGCCGTCGAACCCGACCGGCGGCATCGGGCCGGGCATCTCCATCGCCTTCGACACCAGCGTCCAGCCGTACAACAACTTGACGGACTACGGGCAGCCGTCGAACACCTACGTCAGCCCCCCCGGCCAGTTGCTCATCGCCTACAGCACGCCCGGGTTCGGCATCCGGCCCGAGTACAACATCGTCCTGTCCCGGAGCGTGCTGACCCCGACGATCGGCGGGGCGACGGCAAACTTCTTCTTACCTTTTTCGGCGACCCCAACCGAGACGCGGGTCAACGACGATTCGTTCTTCAGCCCGGTCGCCAAGTACAACCTGCCGCTTGACACCAGTGAGGGGAACCGGCCGCACTTCCAGCCGACCATCGCCGTGGACCCGGCGACCGGTGCCATTGCCGTCATGTGGTACGACGGCCGGTACGACGCCGCCCAGACCCGGGTGGCCACGTACCTGGCGATCAGCACGGACGGCGGGGCCTCGTTCAGCCAGAGCAACGACGGCGGCACCACGCCCGGCGCGCAAATCTACCTCAACCGCCCGCGGACCGCGACCGACGAGATTGCCTACGCCGCGACGAGCGGCAACGCGGCTCTGAGCACGGTCACGTTCGAGCCGATCCCGACAATCATTTCGGCCATCCCCGGGACCATCGGCGTCGGCCAGCGGCAGTCGCTGCTCGCCGTCGCCCCCGGCAAGTTCGCCGCCTACTGGACCGGCAACCAGAACCTGTCCAGTCCGGACGCGGCGGTCGCCGCCAAACTGAATTTCACCGGCAGCTCGGTGTTCCGCAACGTTGTGACGGGGGCCGCCGGGCCGCGGGTCACCGCCGGCGACATGGGACCGGTCCCGGACAACGTGCTCAGCTCGTTCAAGGTGACCTTCGACCGCCCCATCGACGTCACCACGTTCAGAGCGGCCGACATCGTCGTGCAGTACCGCAGCGCGACCGCGCCGATCACGGCCCCGCCCGTGATCCTCGTCCCCGGGACGGACTACGGCGACCCGACGCCGGTCTTCACCGGCGGCGTCTCCGGGCGTGCGGCCCTGACGTTCACCGTGCCGTTCCTGATCCCGCAGACCAAAGTCGGCACGTACAGCTACACCGTCGGGCCGGCCGTTAACGACCTGCTCCGGTACGTCGCCGGCTCGGGCACCTTCACGAACAACGCGACGGTCCTCGGGCCGACCGCGTACGGCCCCACGCCCGCCCCGATCACCCCGGCGACCTACAGCGCGTTCACGACCCCGACGGTCACGCCCGTCGTCACGAGCTTCCCGATCGCCGTGCCCACCCCGACCGGCGCGAACGCGAACCTTCTGGTCCGCACGCCCCGCGTCACGGTCAACCTGACCAAGCCCCTGCCGGGTAGCCTGACCGACCTGACCGTCGAACTCGTCGCGCCCGACGGCACGGTCGTCACGCTCTTCAACGGCATGTTCCGCGGGGCCGGCGGGAACAGGATCAACGCCGAGTACCGCTCCCAATCCGACGGCGGCGCGCCCCAGCCGTTCGCCGGCGACGTGACCGGCGTTGTCGTCCCCGAAGTTTTCGACTCGTTCGCGGCCTTCACCGGCGCGGCGATCGGCGGCACCTGGATCCTCCGCATCACCAACCGCGTGGCCGCGAACCAGCCGACGAACCCGGCCCCGGCCGGCAGTCTGAACGCCTGGGGCATCTCGTTCACGACGGTCACGCGGAACCTCGTGACGGCGTTCGGCAACGTGATGGACCAGAACAACGACGGCTTTGCCGGGAACCCGACGCTGGACGTGTTCGCTGCCCCGCGGCCGGACGGCCGGCTCGGCAACTTCACGCCGTTCACCTTCCCCTACGACAGCCTGTCCGCCCCTCTCAGCATCGCCGGGCCGCAGTACGTCGCCCCGGCCGACGAGCGGCTCACGCTGAACGACGCCGTCCGGTTCGTGGACGTGACCTTCGACCGGCCGATCGACCCGGCCAGCTTCGAGGCCGACGGCCGCGACGTGTTGCGCATCCTCGGGCCGCGCGGGACGGTGTTCGACAAGATTCAGTGGGACACGTCGTTCCCCGGCAAGGCGTACCCCGTGTCGGTCGCCCCGCTCGGCCCGACCACGTTCCGGGTCACGATCCCGACGCAAGTGGTCAGCGGTAACTACAACATCGAGTTCGGCCCGGACATCCGGGACGCCCTCGGCGAGGCCCTGGACAACAACCGGAACGCCGGCCTGGCCGTGCTCCGCGGCGGCGACCCGACGACCGGGGCCACGCTGTTCGGCACGTACAACTCGACCGGGTCGGTGAACATCGGGGCCGGCCAAACCGTCACCCTGCCGCTGGTCGTGAACGACCTGTTCAACATCCAGGAGACTCTGGCGTCGTTCATCGGCGTCCGCATCGACGTGTCCCACGCCAACGTGCCCGACCTGATCGCCGACTTGATCGCCCCGGACGGCACCACGGTCCGGCTGTTCACCGGGGTCGGCACGGCCGGGACCGCCCGGGCCAACTTCTCGAACACGGCGTTCAGCGACGGCGGCACGACGGCCATCCAGTCCGGCCTGGCCCCGTTCAACGCCGGGCCGTACACGCCGCAGTTCCCGCTCTCGGCGTTCCGCAACCACCCCTCGACCGTCTTCGTCGGCGGCGTCTCCGTCCCCTGGCAACTCCGCATCCAGAACATCGGCACGCTCGCGGGCCGGATCAACAACTTCTCGCTGGTGCTGCCGTTCGTCGTCCCCGGGTCGGGCCTGGGCGAGGCCGTGGACGACCGGTTCACCGTGCCCTTCCGCATCTTCACCCAGGACGCCACGAACCCGCTTACGAAGCAGGTGTTCACGCCCGTCGGCCCCGCGCCGGAGAACGGCCCGGGCGGCTCGCCGACGAACAACACCGCCCGCGTCACCGGCCTCGCGGTGGACCCGTCGGACGCGACCGGCAACACTTTCTACGCCGGGGCCGCGTCGGGCGGTATCTTCAAGACGACCAACTTCCTGACCGAAAGCGTCCAGGGGCCGAACTGGCAGCCGCTCACGGACTTCGGCCCGACGAACAGCCTGAACACGGGGTCGATCGCGGTCTTCCCGCGGAACGGCGACCCGAATCAGTCGATCCTATTCGCCCTGACCGGCGAGGGCGACACGGCGTCTCCGGGCGTGGGCGTGCTCCGGTCCCTGGACGGCGGCCGCACCTGGAAGGTGCTCGACAGCCTGAACAACGCGGACTTCGGGGGCAACATCCTGCCGATCGACTCGGCCGCCCGCGACCGCCGCTTCTTCCGCACGACGGGCTACAAGATCATCGTGGACCCGACGCCGACGCCGGCCGGGGAAGTGATCGTCTACTTCGCCGTGAGCGGGACCAACGGCGGCGTCTACCGGAGCGTAGACACGGGCCGCACGTGGGCCCTCGTGCGGGCCGGGAACGCGACCGACGTGTTCCTGGCGGCCGGCCTCCGCTCGACGGGCACCGGGTCGAGCGGCGCGCTGAGCTTCCTGTACGCCGCGTTCGCCGGCGAGGGCGTGTTCACGACCCCGCAGGCGACCAGTGCGACGACCATGTCGCCGACGAACGTCGCCCAGGGCACGCCGCTGATCCGCAACATCGACGGCGGCCAGGGCAAGGACGTGGCCGTCCTCGTGAACCCGCCGGCCGACACGCCGAACGGGGCGAAGGGCCGCCTGCACATCGTCGGCCCGGCCGCGACCGGGGACGTGCTCGCCGACACCTTCTACGCCGGCTGGCTGTACGCCATCGTCTCGACCGCGGGGCCGGGCGGCGGGCAGAACGGCGGGGGCAACCTCGACGGCCTGTACATGACCAAGGACTTCGGCCGGAACTGGGTCAAGGTCCACATCCCGGTCTACTTCCCCGACCGGGCCAAGTTCCCGGACGCCGCCTTCCCGTCCAACGACGAGACGCGGCCCGACCAGGACATCTTCGGCCAGCCGGGCCTGCCCGGTCAGGGCAACTACGACATCGACATCACCATCGACCCGCTCAACCCGTCGGTCGTGTACGTCGGCGGCGACGGCGAGGCGGCCCCCGGGCCGGCCGGCGGCGTCATCCGCGTGGACGTGTCGGCGGTCAACGACTCGCAGGCGTTCAACGAGTACGACAACAGTTCCGCCCTCCAGCCGGGCGCGCAATCGACGACCTCCGGCGGCGTGACCCCCAGCAACGACAAGACCGTCGTGATTTCGCAGATCACTCCCCCGCCGCGCCCGTTCCCGGTCCCGCCGACCCCGTCGAACACCTTCCCGTTCCACATCTTCAATAACGTCCTCAACCTCTCGCGAAACCCGGACTCGCCGTTCCTGTCGAACGGGTCCGTGTCGGTGTCGAGCGGGAACGCCCCGAACCTCGCCTTTACCAACAACGGGGAGAACGCGAAGTACGCCGGGTTCATGGGGTTCTTGAACTCCGCGGACACGCACCGGATCGTCGCCTTCAAGGACCAACTGACCGGGAAGACGCGCGTCGTCATCGCGGGCGATCAGCAGGTCGCCACGGGCGTGGACGACGGGGCGGGCAACCTGATCCCGAGCTTCGGCCTGGCCGCGAGCGTGCAAAGCTCGCGGAACGGGAACCTGCAAATCTTCCAGGCGTACTCGGGGGCCGCCCAGCCCAGCCAGCTCGCCGTGGACCTCGCCAAGGCGCTCTTCTACGGCATGGGCCAGGACGACGGCTTCCCCGTGTCCGGGCCGGACGTGCTCTCGGCCGGCAATCTGTCCTGGACCGGCATCGGCGGGGACGGCGCGGGGGTGGCCACGGACCAAACCGGGTCCGGCACGGCGTACCAGTTCCGCTGGCCGTGCTGCCAGAACGACGGCGCGCTGGCGACCGACTTCTTCCGCGTCATCGCCCCCCCCGGCCCGGGCTTTAGCTCGGGCGTGTCCCGGACCAACGGCCTGCTCCAGGCCGGCGACGACCCGGCGGCGAACAAGGGCCAGTGGCCGCTCATCGCTGACATCGGTTATTTCGCGGTCAACCCGATCGACCCGAACGGCATCCTGATTAGCTCCGCGGCCGGCCGCATCTTCCGCACCACCAACCGGGGCGTGAACTGGTTCCCCGTCGGCGAGCCGGGCGAACTCGACGGCAGCTACGCCCGGGCCACGGCCTTCGGTGCCCCCGACCCGACCAGCCCCGGCCTGCTCAACAACTTCCTGTACGCCGGCACCGCCGCCGGGAACGCCTACGTCAGCTTCACCGGCGGCGCGCCGTGGGCGAACATCTCGTCCGGCCTGGACGGCAGCCAGGTCATGCAGATCGTCACCAACCCGCAGCGCGGCTCGCGGAGCGCCTACGCCGTCACCCGGACCGGCGTCTTCTTCCTCGCCGACGCCCGGGTCGGCACCTGGGTGCAGATCAGCGGCACCGGCCAGAACTCCGTCTCGGGCGACATTTTCACCCTCCGCACGCCGGTCTTCGGCGACCGCAACGACGAGACGACCAACGCCCTGCCCAACTCGACCCTGCCGTTCGACCTCCGCGACCTGACTGCTATCACCGCCGACTGGCGGTACGCGATCCCGACCGACCCCAATTTCCCGACGCGGAACACCTTCCCGATCCTGTACGTCGGCGGCAACGGCGGCGTCTTCCGGTCGCTCAACCAGGGCAAGACGTGGGAAGTCTTCCCGGCGTCGGCGACCCTGGTGGACCCGACGACGGGGGCACCGCTGATCGACCCGATCACCCTGTTGCCCGAAGTCACCGACCGCGGCGGGTACCTGCCCAACGTCAACGTGACCGACCTCGACCTGTCGCTCGGGAACATCGACCCGCTCACCGGGTTCCCGAAGCAGTCGTCCGGCGGCTTCAACATGCTCCTGGCCAGCACGTACGGCCGCGGGGCGTTCGCCATCCGCCTGGAAGACCCGGCGTCCGTGTCGAAGTACAACGTCCTCGCCCAGTCCGGGCCGCGCGTCGTCGGGCTGGCCGCGAACACGTCGAGCAGCCTGCTCGTCCGGTTCGACGCGGCCGTCCTGCCGTCGTCGTTCGACCCGTCGGACGTGATCCTGCGGAACTCGGCCGGCACTGTCATCGCGGTCACCGGCGTGTTCGCCGTGCCCAACGCGATCGGCGGGGCCGACCAGCGGAACCTGTTCGAGATCGACTTCACCGCCCTGTCGCCGAACGACACGTACACAGTCACGATCGGCGAGAAGATCTACGACTACGCCGGCTTCGGCATGAACCAGAACGGCGACAAGGTGAACGGCGACCCGACGCTCAGCCCGGTCACCGGGGCCTCGGTGGACGCGTACACCGGCCGGTTCGTCACCCTCACCGGCGCGCAGAAGGGCAACCTGTTCCTCGACCAGCCGTACTCGGCCCGCGCCGGCGACCCGGTCACGGTCACCGTCTCGGCCACCGGCCCGGACGGCAACCCGCTCGTCGGGTTCTCGGGCACCGTCCACTTCTCCTCGTCGGACGCGAAAATCTCGTCCGGCGACGGCCTGCCGTTCGACCAGCCGTTCGACAACGGGTCGAAGGTCTTCCCGGTCACGTACCGCACTTCGACGGTGAACCCGGCCCGGCCGCCGACGACGATCACCGTCACCGACACCAGCGGTCAACTCGGCTCGGCGACGGAAAGCATCGTCGTCAGCGGCGGGGCGGCCAAGACGTTCGACGTGTTCGGCATCGCCAGCCCGACCAAGGCCGGCAGCCTGAACGACGTGACCCTGACCGCCCGCGACGCCTTCAACAACATCGCCGACGGGTTCGTCGGGGACGTGTCCTTCTCCAGTTCGGACGCGCAAGTCCTGGCCGGCAACGGCCTGCCGCTCAACATCACCTTCGCCGCCGCCGACCTGGGCCGGGCGACCGTCCTCCAGCAGGTGAGCCTCAAGACCGCCGGCCTCCAGTCGGTGAGCGCCCGGGACGTGTTCACGGGCCTGGTGGTCGGCACCCAGAGCAACATCCTCGTCACCCCCGAGGTCGCCGCGACGTTCGCGGTCGCCGGGCACAACACCCCGACCGTGGCCGGCACCTTCAGCGACTTCACCGCGACCGCCCTCGACAGGTTCGGCAACGTGGCCACGGGCTACAAGGGCACCGTCCGCATCACGAGCACCGACGCGCAAGCCGGCGAACCGGGTGACTACACGTTCACGTCCGGGTCGAAGGCGGACAACGGCGTCCACACCTTCGTCCAGGGTTCGCAGCTCAAGACCGCCGGCTCGCAGTCGGTGATCGCGACCGACACGGTGTCGAAGTCGATCACCGGCCGGCAGACGAACATCGTCGTCGTCGCCGCCGCGGCCTCGAAGTTCGCCATCACCGGCCACCCGGCGACGACCGTCGCGGGGACCAAGAACAACTTCACCGTGTTCGCCACGGACGCCTACGGCAACCGGTCGAACAACTACACCGGCACCGTGGCCTTCACCAGCAGCGACCCGCTCGTGTCCGGCGGCAACGGCCTGCCGAACCAGTACAGCTTCCTGGCGTCCGACGCCGGCATCCACGCCTTCACCAACGGGGCGCAGCTCAAGACGGCCGGGGTCCAGGCGATCTCGGTGACCGACCTGACGACCGGGTTCACCGGGTCGCAGACGGGCATCCTCGTGACGGCGACGGTCGGGTCCGGCCTGACCCTCGCCGGCTTCCCGAACCCCACCACGGCCGGGGCACCGGGCACGTTCGTGGTCACCGCCCGCGACCAGTTCGGCAACGTGGCCAGTTCGTACAAGGGGACCGTGCAGTTCAGCACGACGGACGCCCAGTCGAAGGCGGGCAACGGCCTGCCGGCGAATTACACGTTCGTCGCCGGGGACAACGGCGTCCACGCCTTCGTCAACGGCGGGACGCTCAAGACGGCCGGCCTCCAGTCGATCACCGCGACCGACACGGCGACGGCCACGATCGCCGGCAAGCAGAGCGGCATCCTCGTCACGCCCGACGCGGCCTCGACCCTCGCCCTCGTCGGCTACCCCAGCCCGGTCACGGCCGGCAGTGCCAACCCGTTCAGCGTGACCGCCCGCGACCGGTTCGGCAACCTGACGACGAACTACACGGGCACCGTGCTGTTCGGCAGCTCCGACCCGCAAGTCGGGCCGAACAAGGGCCTGCCGATCAGCTACACGTTCACCCCGGCCGACGCCGGGACGAAGACCTTCGCCGCGGCGCTCAGGACGGCCGGCGTGCAGTCCCTCACCGCGACCGACATCGTCTCCCCGGGCCTGACCGGGACGCAGAACAACATCACCGTCACGGCCGGGGCGTTGAGCCGCCTGACCGTGGCCGGGTACCCGACGCCGGTCGTCGCGGGGCTGAACACCGGCCTGACCGTGTCCGCGGCGGACGCTTTCGGCAACCCGGTGGCGAACTTCACCGGCACGGTGCAGTTCACGACCAGTGACGCCCAGGGGACCGTCCCGTCGGCGTACGCGTTCGTGCCCGCCGACAACGGCCGCAAGTCGTTCGGCAGCGGGTTCGTCCTCCGCACGGCCGGCCTCCAGTCGATCACCGGCACGATCTCCGGGAACGCCGCCCTGACCGGCACCCAGGTGAACATCGCGGTCGTCCCGGCGGCGGCCACGATCTTCAAGCTGACGAACTTCCCCGACCCGATCACCGCGCTCACGGCCGCGACCTTCACGATCACTGCCTTCGACCCGTTCGGGAACTTCGCCAGCGGGTACAAGGGCCAGGTCGCCGTCACCACGTCCGACCCCAAGGCCGTCGTCACCAGCCCGGTGACGCTGACCAACGGCGTCGGCACCGGGACCGTGACCTTCCGCACGGCGGGCACGCAGTCGGTGACCGTGACCGACGCGACGGACGGCACGATTACCGGGACGCTGGGCAACCTCGCGGTCGCCGCCGCCCCCCCGGGGGTCGTCGATCCGGGCAGCCTGTCCCCGCTGTCCCTGTCGAACCTGACGGCCGTCGGCACCGACGCCGGCGTGCCGAGCCTGGTCCGGGTGCTGAACCCGGACGGCTCCCTCCGCAACGAGTTCGCCCCGTACGACGGCGGGTTCACCGGCGGCGTGCGGGTGGCCATTCTGCGGACGCCGACCGGCCCGCGCGTCGTCACCGCCCCGGGGGCCGGCCTGACCTCGGACGTCCGCGTCTACGACCTGGCGACCGGCCAGGTGACGCAGCGGATCGCCCCGTTCGAGGAGTCGTTCACCGGCGGGGTGTTCGTCGCCACCGGCGACCTGAACAACGACGGGTTCGACGACATCGTGCTGTCCCCCGACAACGGCGGCGGGCCGCGGGTCCGCATCATCGACGGCAAGACGTTCAACACGCTCGCGGACTTCTTCGCCATCGACGACGCGAACTTCCGAGGCGGCGTCCGGGCCACCCTGACGGACGTGAACGGCGACGGGTCGAACGACCTCGTCGTCGCGGCCGGGTTCGGGGGCGGCCCGCGGGTGGCCATCTTCGACGGCCGGTCGGTCCTCACCGGCAACCAAACCCCGACCCGGCTCGTGGCCGACTTCTTCGCGTTCGAGCCGGAGTTGCGGAACGGGGCCTACGTCGCCGGCGGCGACGTGAACGGCGACGGGTTCGGCGACCTCGCCTTCGGGGCCGGCCCCGGCGGCGGTCCCCGAGTTCGGGTCGTCAGCGGCAAGCAGGTCATCCTGGCCGCCCCGTTCCCCAACCTGGACATCGTCCCGCAAGTCCAGATCGGCAACTTCTTCGCCGGCGACCCGAACGCCACCGGCGGCGTCCGCGTCACCATGAAGAAGCTCAACCCCGCCGACGGTGCCCCCGCCGACGTGGTCACCGGGTCGGGCGTCGGCAGTGGCACGCTCGTCACGAGCTACACGGCCAACCAAATCTTGAGCAACGTCACGCCGAGTCCCCTGTGGCAGTTCGAGGACCTCCCCGGCCAGTCGATCGGCGTGTTCGTGGGGTAGGCCGTTCGCCGTCAACGCAAAAGGCCGCCGGGGTTACCCCGGCGGCCTTTTTTCGTGAGTCTTCGGCTCCGCCGCAGGCGAACTCCCGGCGAGCGGCGGTCCGTCAGGCCGCCGGTCCAACCTGGAATGGGAAGGAGCAACCCGGGCGGAAGTTTCCGGCGCTCGCCGGCGGCCGTCACTCGCATACCGGGCTGGACCGGCGGGCTGACACCCGCCGCTCGCCGGGAGCCCCAGGCCGGGTTACCCCTTGCGGAGTCGTGCCCAGTAGCCGCCGTCGGACGGGCGGCCGGGGATGGCGATGTGGTCGGCGTCGAGGGTCAGCGTCGGGTCGGCCTGGAGGACCGCGTTGACCAGCCCGCGGTTCTCGTCGAACTCGATGCTGCACGTCGAGTAGACGACCGCCCCGCCGGGCTTGACGCGGTCGAGGGCCGTTCGGAGCAGCCGCGTTTGCAGGCGGATGAGGTGCTCGAACTCGTTCGGCTGCAACCGCCGGCGGACTTCCGGCCGGCGGCCGAGGACGCCCGTGTTCGAGCACGGCGCGTCCACGAGCGCGGCGTCGAACGGGCCGGCCGGGGCGTCGGTGCCGTCGGCCAGCAGCGCGGTCTCGACGCACGTCAGCCCGAGCCGGGCGGCGAGGGTCGTGACCGTCGTCAGGCGGTCGGCGTCGATGTCGCAGGCGACGATGGTGCCGCGGTCCTGCATCAACTCCGCGAGGTGCGTCGTCTTGCCGCCGGGGGCCGCGCACAGGTCGAGGACGCGCATCCCCGGCCGCACGTTCAGCGCGGACGCGACGAGCATCGACGAGTGGTCCTGCACCGCGAACTCGCCCTCGGCGTACCCCGGCAGGGCGCGGATCGGCACGCTGTCGAGCAGCCGCAACGCCTGCGGGTGGTCGCCGTTCTCGCTGTCGATGGCGACCGCCGCGAGCACCAGGACGTAATCGCTCCGCGGCATCTTCTGCGTGTTCACCCGCAGCCAGGTCGGCGGCGGGGTCTGGAAGTAGAAGGCCAGGCGGAAGCACTCGTCGGGGCCGAACCGGTCGAGCCACCGCCGCGCCAGCCAGCCCGGCCAACTGAACGCCTCGACGAGGTAGTCCGCCGTCTCGCGGCGCGGGTCGGGCAGGATCGCGCGGGTCAGCTTGCGGTAGCGGTTGCCGTCGATCGGCACGGCGTCGGCCGCGGCGTACTGGCTGAAGTCGTTCGTCACCGTCTCGGCGATGCGGCGCAGCACCCCGTTGACGAACCCCTTCGCCCCCGGCTTGCCGGCGTAGGCCGCGAGTTCGACCGACTCGTGGACCGCGGCGTGCGCGGGCACCTGCGTCAGGAAGACGAGCTGGTACGCGCCCAACCGCAGGATGTCGAGCAGCACCGGCTCGACGTTGTGCAGCGGCCGCTGGCAGAACGGCGCGAGGAGGGTGTCGAGCGTGCCGTGCCGCCGGCTGACGCCGAAGACGAGGTGCGTGAGGAACCGGCGGTCCTGCGGCGTGAGTTCGCTGTCGGCCAGGGCGTCGTCGAGCAGGTCGCCGACGAACCCCTGGCGCTCCCGGGCGGCCCCCAGCAGGTCGAGGGCGAGTGAGCGGGCGGTGGTCAAGGCGGCGTTCCTTCCGGGCCGAAGCGGGAACCTGCAACGAACGGCGTGCCGCGGAGGAAGTCGTCCGCGGCCATCCGCTTGCCGCCCGCCGGTTGGACTTCGACGGGCCGCACCGACCCGCGCTCGCAGCCGACCCAGATCATCTTGGCCACGACCCCGATCTCGCCCGGAGTTAACGCCTCGACTTTGCGCACCTCGTCCAAGCTCATCACGGGGTCAGCGTCTTGAGGAGCACGTCGCGTGAGTGGCGAACCGTTGGCACCAATCGAGCCAGCGACGATTTCGGTCACGCTGACTCGCAGCGGCGGCTTGCCGGGCCGGTGCAGGAAGGTGTACGCCGTCGGCCAGGGTTGCATCGCGTAGACGTGGCCTACGACTCGCGCCGCCGGCTGCGTCCAGTCGATCGCGCCCATCTCCTTGGTGAACTTCGGGGCGCGGGTCACGAGCGACTGGTCCTGCTTCGTGCCGGCCGCCGTGCCGGCCTTCAACTGCGCGATCACGCCCATGCAGAGGGTCGCGCCGGCGGGGCCGAGGGTCGCCTCCATCGCGCCGGTGGTCGTTCGCGGGGGGATCGGCACCTCGACTCGCGCGAGCATGTCGCCGGCGTCCAGACCCAGCGTGATGCGGATGATCGTGACGCCGGTGACCGTCTCGCCGTTCAGGATGGCGTGCGCGATCGGCGACGCCCCGCGGTACTTCGGCAGCAGCGAGGCGTGGACGTTGATCGCCCCCATCGTCGGGGCCGCGATCACGTCCGGCTTGAGGATTTGTCCGTAGGCGGCGACGACGAGCAGGTCCGGCGCGAACGCCTTGAGCGCCGCCACGCCCTCCGGGGTGTTGACGCTCTCGGGCTGGATGACGGGGATGCCGTGGGCGGCGGCGATGGTCGCCATGCCGACGCCGGTCTGCCGGGTCGAGCCACGCTTCTTGCCGGCGTCGCGGTCCGGTTGCGTGACCAGCCCGACGACGGTTTCGCCGGCGGTCAACAGGGCCTGGAAGGTCGGTTCGGCGAAGGTGCCGGTCCCCATCATGACGATTCGCATGGCTACAGTTTCATCTCCGTGCCGGGCGGGAGCGTGCCCTTCTTGAGGGCGTCCTCGAAGTCCAGGAGGAACCCTTCGAGGTACTTCTTGCTGCCCATGCGGGCGAGCGGCCCCATCTTGTCGATGAACAGCGTCCCCTGCAGGTGATCGATTTCGTGCTGCCAGACGCGGGCCGGCAGGTCGGCGCAGGTCATCTCGAACGGCTTGCCGTCGAGGCCGTAAGCCTGGACGCGGATCGTCTTCGCCCGGCGGATGTCCTGGTACAAATTCGGGAAGCTCAGGCACCCCTCGCGGTCCTTGGTCGCCCCCTTGGCGTCCAGGATCACCGGGTTGATGGCGACCACCTCGTGCTCCTTTTGCAGGGCGTCCCCGGCGAAGTTGATGACGAGCATCTGGTAGTCCAGGCCGACCTGTTGGGCGGCCAGGCCGAGGCCCTCGTTCCGGTACATGAGTTCGAGCATCCGCCCGGCGGCGAGCGTCACGTCCTTGTCGATGGTGGCGACCGGTCGGGCTTTGACCCGCAGCGCGGGGTGGGGGTAATTCACGATCTTCATGGCCAGCGCGAGACCCCGCAGTGTGACGGCTCAAAGCCTGATTATAGCGGCCCGGCCCCCCAGGTCGCCCCGAGTTGCTACGCTCACCTTTATGGAAGACGAACGAACCTACGACGACGTGGCCTGTACGGTGTGCGGGTGCGTGTGCGACGACCTGCGCGTGACCGTTGCCGGCGGCCGGGTCGTCCGCGCCGGGAACGCCTGCCGGCTGGCCGTGCCTTGGTTCGCCGAGCAGGACGCCCGGCCCGCGCCGTGCCTGATCGACGGGCAACCGGTGCCGTTCGCCGTCGCCGTGGCGCGTGCCGCCGAGATCCTGCAAGGCGCGAAGTCGCCGCTGATTTACGGGCTGTCGCGCAGCACGACCGAAGGTCAGCGGATGGCCACAGCGTTGGCCGACCGGGTTAGCGCGACCATCGACACGACCGCCAGCACCGGCCACGCGCCGTCGATTGTCGCCCTGCAACAGGTCGGCGAATCGACGTGTACGCTGGGTGAGGTCAAGCAGCGGGCCGACCTCGTGATCTTCTGGGGCAGCGACCCCGTGAACACGCACCCGCGGCACCTCGAACGCTACGCCCCGCTGGGCCTCGTCCACGGCGTGCCGCGGCGAATTCACGTCGTCGATAGCCACCCGACGGACACGGCCAAGCTCGCCGACCGCTTCTGGCACGTGCCCGACGGGACCGACGCCGACGCCCTGCACCGCCTGCGCTTGCTGGTCCGCGGTCTGCCGGTACTTGCGCCGCCGGAGTTGCAGGAACTCGCCGGGATCATGAAGGAGGCGAAGTTCGGCATCGTCTTCTTCGGCACGAGTCTGACCCGCGGCCGCCTCGGGCACCGCAACGTCGAGGCGCTACTGGAACTCGTCACCGAGTTGAACGACCATACGCGGTTCTACGCCCGGCGGATGCGCCGCTACGGCGACGTGGCCGGGGCCGACTCGGTGCTGACGTGGCAGACCGGGTACCCGTTCGGCGTCAATTTCGCCCGCGGCTACCCGCGGTACAACCCCGGCGAGTTCACCGGCCCGGACATGCTGGCCCGCCGCGAGGTCGATGCGTGCCTCGTCGTCGGCAGCGAGACCGTCACCGGGTTCGACGCCGCGGCCACGGCGACGCTGAAAGGCATCCCGACGGTCCTGCTCGACTCCCCCGGCCGCGAGGCGAGTTTCACGCCGACGGTCAAGTTCACGACCGCCGTCTACGGCATCCACCGGCCCGGCACCGCGTACCGCCTCGACGAGGTGCCGATCCCGCTCCGCGTGCTCCTGCCGACCGACTACCCCGACGACGCCGAAGTGCTGGCGGCCGTGATGGCGGCGTTGACGTAGATGATCGGGTACAGCGTCTCGAAGTACCACAGGTTGGCGAAGTAGAAGCCGATCGGCGACGGCGGGAAGTGCGTGCCGTTGTGCGTCGCCGCGACGAGCCACGCCATCCCGCGGTCGTTCGGCCACGCCTCGCACGCCAGCGCCGTCTCCTCAATGGTGGACGGCGTGCCGAGTCGCCCGCCCCAGCCGCCGTCAGGGTTCTGGTTCGCTTCGAGCCACGCTCGCGCGCGGTCGAGCGCCGCAGCGAACTCCGGCACGACCGTGGGCCACGCCGTCGCGCGCAACCGCAGGACGCGGCTCGTACCGTAAGTGAGGTTGTGAATGTCGGCGGGGTCGGGCGAGTGCTGGTTGCCGAACCACAGCGGTGCCCAGGAGCCGTCAGGACGCTGGGTGTCGTGAAGGTAAACGATCCCCCGGAGGGCGTGCCAACCGAGTCCCTTCCGCAAGCGTGGTGAAAGGTGATGCGTCCAAGCTGCCCAGGCCAGGATCGCGTGAGCCGTCAAGTCGTTACTACTGCGGTCGAACGGCAGGCCGGTCCAGCCGCGGCAGAAGGTCGGAACGCCGCCGTCGCGGTTCTGCAAGTCGATGAGCCACTGACACCCCAGTGTCGCTGCTGAAGTGATGCGCTCTTCGATGTCGCCGAGGCGGTGTAGAGCCAGCAGCGCGCCGGCGGTGTCGTCGGCGTCGGGCACGCCACCGGGGAGTGGGGTCCAGGCCCAGCCGCCGGGCGCGGCGTTCGTATACGGGTGCGTCTCGCGATACTGCTGGGCGAGCAGCCAGTCGCGGAGTTTTGCACGCTCCGCGG
>JANYHV010000233.1 GCA_025362195.1 Fimbriiglobus sp.
GCGAGGCCGACGGCGGCGCGGTCCTCGGGAGTTAACCCGTCGGGCGACTTGATTTGCCACTCCGTCGCGGCGTTGCCGCCCTGAACGCCCCGATCCTTCAGTGGAACGAACGGGATATTTTTGAGTCGCAGGGCGTTTTCGAGGGCGACGACCGGTTCGTAAGCGGCGAACCCGGCGGCCAGCCAGGCGTCGGCTTCGGCGGCCGCCGGCAACAGCGTACCGTGCCACGCCGGAGCGGTGTGCGCCTCGCGGCTCGGCTCCAGCGGCTTGTCGGTGTACGTTGCGACCGACTCGCCGGCGGCCGGCGGAGCGACCGTCAGCAGCGACCAGTCGTTCGGCACGAGGGACCGCACGTCGTCGTACTTGGCCTCTTCGCGGTCGGTCAGTTCCCAGACGCGGCCGTAGGGCGGGCCGAACAGGGCGTGCGACGTGAGCTTTTTCGCGAGGTCGGAGGTCGTGACCTTGGCGTCGAGTGAGTGCGGCGCGGCCAGCGGGGCGAACGAGAACGCCAGCTTGCCGAAGCCGACATCGACCTTGCCGCGGTGCTTGTCGTACAGCTTCAACCAGGCCCGGTCGCGGTCCCCCGGCACCCAGGCCAGGTCGTGCGGCCGGCCGAGCAAGCCGGGCAGGGTGTCGGCCCGGACGCCCGCGTCCTTGGTGTTGTTGCAGCCCCAGTAGAAGCCCTCCGTGCCCGGCGTGACCCACTCGTTCTTCGAGCTGCGCCGCAGGCGGTGCGTCGTCGTGCCGAGTTCGAGCGAAGCGATTTCGTTGGTGTTCGCGTCGCCGATCAGCCAGTCGTTCGTGTACAGGCCGTTGTTCCCAGTGGTCAACTCTTTGACGACCTCGTCGATGGTGCCGCCGTACTGCACGGCCCGCCGGCACCGGGCGGCCAGGGGCAGGCCGTCGGGGTCGAAGCGAGTCTGGCCGATGGTCGTCTCGGTCAGCACGATCCCGGCCGAATTCAGGTAGTAGTCCTGGGCCGACCAGATCGCGCCGGGGAAGCCCTGCATCACCACGCGGTGGCCCTTGGCCGGCTTGACGTCGAGCCAGACGTTCGTGCCCAGCGCGTTGGCCAGCCCGGACATGGTGATGTGGCCGATGACCATCTTGCCGTCCACGGTCGCGGGGCCGGTCGCGGCAAACGCCGAGCAGTGGTCCTTGGCCGGGCCGGGCTTCGGCTTGACGGCCGGGCGGGGGAAGCGGGTGCCTTCGAGGCCGGTCGGCAGGGCGTCGAGGGCGTGTTCGAGGGTCTCGTACTCCATCTGGACGTTGGCGGTGACGATGTCGAGCAGGTCCACCGGCCGGCCGTCGAACGCCGCCCCGCCGTCGGCCGCGCCGTCGGCGATGCCCTTCATCTCGTCGAGTTGCTCGCGGTCGAACTTGCGCAGGAACGCGGCGCTGACCAGGGTGCGGGTGATCTTCCAGGCGCTCGCCGGGTCGGCCTTGCTCTGTTGCGCGGCGAGGCTCTTGACGTAGTCGCCGATCTCCGGCGCGAGCAGCGTGCCGTGCTGGTAGCCGCGCTCGTAGGGCTGGCCCTCGACGTGGACGACGACCCACCCGTCCTGCGGGTAGCGGTAGCCCGGCCCGTGCCGGCGGACGGCCGCCGGGTCGGGTTGGAACGGCCCGCCGGCGTCGGCGAGTGGGGACGTGAGGAGGACGAAGGCCACGGCGACGAGACTGCGCATACCGGCTCCAGGGTGACGAGCGGGAGAGTGCGAATAGTGTCGCACGCCGGCGGAGAAATGTCTACCGTTGGCCGAAGCGCGCGGGGAGCACGACGCCCCACACCCCGTCGCGGCGGCGCAGGGTCAAGGTTTCTTTGAAGTGGTGCCGGCCGGCGGCGGTGCCGGCGAAGTCGATGCGGGCGGTCGCGTCGTCGCCGCGCTCCTCGCACGTTCGGACGTGGGCGGCGGTCGGGTCGAAGCCGAACTTCTGCCGGTACGCGTCCCCGCGGCGGGCGAACTCGGCCGGCGGCCACGCCTTGCGGGCCTCCAGGGCGAGGAGGGCGTAAGCCGCCGGCCAGTCGCGGCGGACCACGGCGTCGGCGTAGGCCCGCACCGCGTCGCGCGCCCCGGTGTCGGCCGGCCCCGGCTCGGGCGGACCACCGCACCCGGCCACGACGGCGACAAGCAGTGGCAGGACCGTGGACCGGAGGAATCGCGTGGTCACGGGTAGGTCCCGTCCGCCGTGAGGACGATCTTGTCGGGGTACAGGTCGGTCACGGCCGCGTCCCACTTCAAGCTGGAAACGTGGCCGTCGAGGTACAGATAGTTGGCGACGGCGGCGTGCCGTTCGTAGGCGAACCACGGCTTGAGGATTCCGGTGCCGAGCCAGATGTCGTGGTCGTCCTGCCGGGGGTCGGCGTCGTTGACCAGGGTGAACACGGCGGCGTTCCGCTCCGAAAAGCAAATGAACTGGCTGGTGCCGACCTCGTTGACGAACCGCATCAGCGTCCACTTGCCGTACCGCCGCGTCTTGTGGCTGAGCAGCGAGTTCATCAGGTAACTCGCGCGGTGCTCGACCCCGTCGATCAGGCCCGTGTCCGGGTCCACGAACGGCTTCCGCTCGGACGGGTCGGACGGGCACCGGTAAATCGCTTCGCTCGGCAAGAGGATGCCGCGCCGGGACAGGCTCTCGTCGGCCTCCTGGGTGCCGCCGATGTACGGCATCAGCTTGTCCTCCCAGTAGATTTCGGCGAACGAGTTGGTGCTCCCGGTGTTCGCGGCCACGTCGGCGTCGAACGGGTGGTGCAGGAAGAACTTGCCGTCGGTGTCGCCGTAGTACCAGTGGACGGCCAGCCCGATCTGCCGCAAGTTGTTCTGGCACTTGGCCCGCGCCGCCGCCTCCCGGACCTTCTGCACGGCCGGCAACAACAGGCCGATCAGGACGGCGATGACGACGATGACGACGAGGAGTTCGATCAGCGTAAAGCCGGCGCGGCGGGTCATGGCGAAGCCCTTGGTGTGATGAACACGCCAATAGTATTACGCGATCGGCTTCGCCCGGCGACCGAATTTCCTCCGTCAGCCCGATTCGTCGCGGACGCGGTCGGCGGCGGACGACGGGGCGTACCCGTCGAGGCGGTTGCCGGCCGGGCGGATCGCCAGGAACACCGCGCCCCGGCCCCGGCCGGCCAGCAGGTCGCCGCCGGACTTGCGGTAGGCGAAGACGAACCGGCGGGTCCGCTCGGGCAGCGTCGCCAGTCGCAGGCCGAGTTCCTTGTCGGTCAGGTGCGCGACCGCCGCCGCGTCGGCGGCCACGTCGGCGACGAACGCCGCGAGGTTGCGGCGGAGGATCGCGACGATGGCGTCGAAGTCGGGCCAGAACTCCTCGGGCAGTTGCCGGCGGACCGCGTCGAGGTCGTCCCCCGCCTGCACTGCCTCCCACATCGACAGCGGACTCAGCCCGGTGACGAGCCGGTGGACGCGGCAGTACTCGTCGCCCTTGACCTTGAGCCGTAGGCCGTCGGCGAAGCGGACGACGAACCCCTCCTCCGAAGTCGGCAGCGTCTTCGCCAGCACCAACAGGTCCGCGACGGCCGCGAACGCCCGCCGGCGCGCGACCGGCCAGCCGAGTCGCGCCCCGACCTCTTGCAGCGAAGGGTAGTCGAGTTCGGACCCGTCGGCGCGGTAGCCGCCGAGCAGGAAAAGGCCGGCCACGGGGTAGTGGACGACGATGCGGTTGGCCGGGTAGATCGCCTCGGCCAGGTAAGTCGTGCCGGGGTCGAGCGGTGCCAGGTCGAAGCCGGCGGCCCACCGCGCGGCCCACCCGGCCTGGTCCGAGACGAGGCTGCCCTTGGTCGCGCACCGCCACGCGCCGGTGTGGTGGAACAGGATGATCAGGCTGCCGTCGAGCTTCTCGAACGCCTCGAACGGCAAGTCGGGGACGGTGCCGGCCTCGCCGACGTTGAAGAACTTGGGGAACGGCGTCGCCACGACCCGCCGCGCGTCGGCGTCGAGGATCAGCCCACGGGCCAGGAGGGTAATCGGGTCCCACGCGCGTTCGTACACGGTGGCCTCGGTGTAGCAGTACAGCCGCAAGCCGTCGGCCCCGACGCTCTCGCGCACCCACTTGCCGGCGACGGCCCGCCGGAGGCCGTCCCAGAGTTCGTCGAACGGCATCGCCCGCGCCGGGTGCGTCACGGTCGCTCCCCACGTCGAAATCGTCGCCGGTCGCCGGTGGGTGATTGCCGGATTCCGGCAATCGGGACGCCCGGGGCCGGTCACGCCAGGATGTCGCGGATCACGGTGCCGCTCACGTCGGTCAGGCGGAAGTCGCGGCCGCTGTGGCGGTACGTCAGCTTCTCGTGGTCGAGGCCCATCTGGTGCAGGATGGTCGCGTGCAAGTCGTGGACGCTGACGCGGTTCTCGACCGCCTTGAAGCCGAACTCGTCGGTCGCCCCGTAACTCATGCCGCCCTTGACCCCGCCGCCGGCCAGGACGAGCGAGAAGCCGAAGTGGTTGTGGTCCCGGCCGTCGCCGCTCTCGGACACCGGCGTCCGGCCGAACTCGCCGCCCCAGACGACGAGGGTCTCGTCGAGCAGGCCGCGCTGCTTCAAGTCGGCCAGCAGCGCGGCGACCGGCTTGTCGATCTCGCCGCACTTCTTGCGCAGGTTGGCGTTGATCTTCGCGTGGTGGTCCCAGTCGCCGTTCGACACCTGGACCACCCGCACGCCGCGCTCGACGAGCCGGCGGGCGAGTAAGCAGGCGTTGGCGAACTCGCCGCTGCCGTACCGGTCGCGGACCGATTGCGGCTCCTTGCGCACGTCGAACGCCTCGCCGGCCGCGGACTGCATCTGGAAGGCCGTCTCCATCGCCCGGACGCGGGCTTCGAGTTGCGGGTCGTGCCCGTTGGCGTCGGCGTGGGCGGTGTTCATCGCCTGCAGGGCGTCGAGTTGCATCCGCTGCACCTTGGGGTCGAGGTGCGGGTTCTTCAGGTGGCGAATCATCCGCTCGGGGTCGCTCTCCTTGCTGCTCACCTTGGTCGCCTGGTGCTGGCCCGGCAGGTAGCCGCTGCGCTCGAAGCCGAAGTTGCCGAAGCCGTTGCCCAGCGACACGAACCCCGGCAGGTTCGCGCTCTCGCTGCCGAGGCCGTAGGTCAGCCACGGGCCGACGCCGGGGTGGACCGCGTCGATGCGGCCGGTCGCCAGGAAGTTCGCGGCCGGCGAGTGGTTCGGGTTGACCGCGTGCATCGACCGGATGACGCACAGGTCGTCGGCGCACTCGCGCATCCCCGGCAACAGGTCGCTGACCATCAGCCCGCTCTTGCCGCCGGGTTGGAACCCGAACGGCGACGGTAGTAGCCCGCCGGTGACCCGCTCGGTCCGCAAATCGACCGCCCCCGGCCGCTTGCCGGCGTGCTTCTCGATCGCCGGCTTGGGGTCGAACGTGTCGAGGTGCGACGGGCCGCCGGCCAGGAACAGCACGATCAGCCGCTTCGCCTTCGCCGGGAAGTGCGGCTTCGGCAGCCCCCCGGCCGCCAGGGCGTCGCTCGCCGGCAGGAACGCCGACAGTCCGAGCAGGCCGACGCTGCCGCCGAGTTGACGCAGGTACTGCCGGCGGGTCGGGGCGAACGGGTCGGCGACATCGAGCGGCATGGCCGGACTCACGCAGTAAGTGTGGTGTCAGTTCAGGAACAGGAACTCGTTACTGGCGAGCAGAATCTGGGCGAGGAGTTCCCACGCCGCCGGGTCGTCGCCGTCCTCCGCGCCGACCAGCCGCACCGCCGTGGCGAGTTCGGTCGGCGTCGGGTCGCGGAGCAGCACCCGGCGGTACAGGGCCGTCGCCGCGTCGGCCGGCGGCACGTCGGCGGTGGGGACTTGCTCGACCAGAGCGGCCGACGCCTTGCGGACGAACGGGCTGTTGAGGAAGTACAACTGCTGCACCGGGGTCGTGGTCAGCCCGCGCTTCTCGCCGTGCGTGTTCGCGTCGGGCAAGTCGAAGAGGCGGTGAACGTCCGGCGGCCGCTGCCGGCTGACCTTGCCGTACACCGTGCGGCGGACGCTGCCCGGCCGGTCGAGGTCGTCCGACGGGCCGCCGGCCTTCAGGTCGAGTTGGCCGCTGACCTGGAGCATCGCGTCGCGCCAGGCCTCGACTTCGAGCCGCTTGCGGGGGGCACGCCACAGCCAGCGGTTGTCCGGGTCGCTCAGGGCGAACGCCTCGACGTGCCGGCTCGACTGGCGGTACGTGGCCGACAGCACCATCTCGCGGACGAGCCATTTCACCGACCAGCCGTTCGTCTGGAAGCGGGCGGTCAGGTCGTCGAGCAGGTCGGGGTGCGTCGGCGGGTCGCCGAGGCGGCCGAAGTTGCTCGGCGTCGTGACTAGCGGCCGGCCGAAGACCCAGCCCCAGGCGCGGTTGACGAAGACCCGGCCGGTCAGCCCCTTGGCGTCATTCACGATGGCGTCCGCCAGCTCCAGCCGGCCGCTGCCGTTCGTGAACGGCTTCGGTTCGCCGCTCGACAGGACCGGCAAGAACCGCCGCGGGACGACGGCACCGGGCCGGGCCGAGTTGCCGCGGAGGAACACCGGCAGGTCGCGCATCGCGTCGGGCTTGAAGTCGAGCACCGTCCAGGCCGGGCCGTCCCCGGTCACCCACGTCCCGGCGTCCCGCACGCCCGGGGCAATCGGCCCAGAGTACAAGGACTTTTCCCGCTCCTTCAACGCCTTCAAGGCCGCCTCGTACGCCTTGATCGGCTGCTCGAACGGGGCGGCGTCTTGCTTCGCCTTCACCGCCGTCGCCTTCTGCTCCTTGGCGTAATCGACGCGCATGTTCGTGTCGATCAGCCGGGCCCGGACGGTCGTGAGCGCCTCGGCGTCGGCGTCCCCGTCGGCTTTCAACGGCCGCTCGGCGAGTTGCGTGTTCGCCATCACCCCGGCCAGGGCGTAGTAGTCCTCCGTGCGGATCGGGTCGAACTTGTGGTCGTGACACCGGGCGCACGCCACGGTCAGCCCGAGGAAGCCGCGGGTGACCGTGTCGAGCCGCTCGTCCCACTCGTCGGCGACGATCCCGGCGACGACTTCTTGCGACAGCTTCGGCTCCTTGTGGTAGACCGGCGACAGTCCGAGGAACCCCAGCGCGGCGAGTTCGGCCGGGGGCAGCCCGGCGATGCGGTCGGCGGCCAACTGGCGGCGGACGAACTCGTTGAACGGCACGTCGGCGTTGAACGCCCCGATGACCCAGTCCCGGTAGCGCTCGGGGAAGCGCGGCGGCCGGCACGTCGATTCGCTCGTCGAGTGGTCCTCGGCGTACCGGGCCACGTCGAGCCAGTGCCGGCCCCACTTCTCGCCGAACCGCGGGGACGCCAGCAGGCCGTCGACGAGCCGCTCGTAAGCGTCCGGCCGCGGGTCGGCGGCGAACGCTTCGACCTGCGCGAGCGTCGGCGGCAGGCCGACGAGGTCGAAGTAGGCACGCCGAATCAGCGTGCGGCGGCCGGCGGCCGGGGCGGGGGTCAGCTTCTGCTCGTCGAGTTTTTGCAGCACGAAGTGGTCGAGCTTCCCGATCGCCCACGCCGGCCGGGAGGTCGGCGGGGCGGGGCGTTCGACGGCGGGTTTGAAGGACCAGAAGTCTTTGTCCTTCGCGGCGTCCCCGGTCGCCGGGCCGGCCTTCGCGGCGGAGTCCGCGGGCAAGGGGTAGCCGAGGGCCGCCCACTTCTGGAAGTCCCGAATTGTAGCGTCGGGGAGCTTTCCCTTCGGCGGCATCGCGTAAGCTTCGTCGGCGTACTCGACCGCCTTGAGGATCAACCCCGCCCCGCCCTTGGCCGCGAGCACCGTCCCGGAGTCGCCGCCCTTGCGCAAGCCACCGACGCTGTCGAGTCGCAGCCCGCCCTTGATCTTCTTCGCCGCGGCCGAGTGGCAGCCGTAGCAGTGCTCGGCGAGGGCCGGGCGAATCTTCGCCTCGAAGAACTCGACGCCGTCGTCGGCCCGCGCGGCACGACTGCCCAGCGCGCACAGCAGCGCGGCGGCAGCCAAACCGGCGTGAACGCGGCGGAGACGCATGATTCATCTCTGGCGTTCGGGTACCGACACGGGTCGTCGCTCTGGGGTCGCCGGTCGTCGGGGAATGATATTCATGGATACCGCCAACACCCCCCCTTGGGTTTCGTCGCAATCAATCCACGCCCACCGGCGGTGCGGGCGGGAGCGGGTACTTGCGGCGGACGGCGGACAGGTACTCGTCGAGCTTCGAGAGGAACCGCGACCGGTCTTTCGGGGCCATCGGCGGGGGCCCGCCGCCGACCGTGCCGTCGGCCCGCAGGCCGCGCATCATGTCGCGCACGGCCATCGCCTCGCCAATCGTTTCGGGGGAGAACGGGAAGCCGCGCACGTCGAGGGCGAGTGCCCCGGCGGCCAGGCACCGGGCGGCGAGCGGGATGTCGGCGGTGACGACGACATCCCCGGCCCCGGCGTTCTCGGCGATGAAGTCGTCCGCCGCGGCGAACCCCGGGCGGACGACGAGTTCGACGAGCGGGTTGGGCGGCACCCGGAGCGGGGCGTTGGCCACGACCCGCACCGGTACCGCGTACCGGGCGGCGACGCGGTAGATCTCGTCCTTGACCGGGCACGCGTCGGCGTCCACGTAGACCGTCGGCATCCGCGTCCCCTCGGTTACGGCCGGTTACCGCCGGTTGACCGTCGCGGCCTTCGCCCCGCTTCGCACGGCCGGGTCGAGGTCGAAGCGGTCGAGGTTCATGACCTTGGTCCACGCGGCCACGAAGTCGGCGACGAACTTCGGCTGGGCGTCGCCGCTGGCGTACACTTCCGCGATGGCCCGGAGTTGCGAGTTCGACCCGAACACGAGGTCCACCGAACTGGCGGTCCACTTGACCTTGCCCGTCTTCGCGTCCCGGCCGTCGAAGAAGTGTTCGCACACCGGCGACACCTTCCACTCCGTGTTCATGTCGAGCAGGTTGACGAAGAAGTCGTTGGTCAACTCTTCAGGCCGCTTGGTGAACACGCCGAGTTGCGTGGTGCCCGAGTTCGCGTTCAGGACCCGCAGGCCGCCGACGAGGACGGTCATCTCCGGGGCCGACAGCGCGAGCAGGTGGGCGCGGTCCACGAGCAGGGCTTCCGCAGGGCGGGTGAGGTCCCGACTGGAGTAGTTGCGGAACCCGTCGGCCGTCGGTTCGAGGACGGCGAACGACTCGACATCGGTTTGCTCCTGCGCCGCGTCGGTGCGGCCCGGGGCGAACGGCACGGACACGACCTGCCCGGCCTTCTTCGCCGCTTGCTCGACCGCCGCGCACCCGCCGAGGACGATCACGTCGGCGAGCGAGACCTTCTTCCCGCCGGCCTGGGCGTTGAAGTCCGTCTGGACCTTTTCGAGCGTCTTCAAGATCTTGGCGAGTTCGTCCGGCTGGTTGGCCTTCCAGTCCTTCTGCGGGGCGAGGCGGATCCGCGCGCCGTTGGCCCCGCCGCGCTTGTCCGTGCCGCGGTACGTCGAAGCGGACGCCCAGGCGGTCGAGACGAGTTGCGCCGTGGACAGGCCGGAGTCGAGGATCTTGCCCTTGAGGGCGTCGATGTCCTGCTCGTCGATCAGCTTGGGGTCGGCCTGCGGGACGGGGTCTTGCCACAGTTGCGGGGCGGCGACCTCCGGCCCGAGGAGGCGGGACACCGGCCCCATGTCGCGGTGGGTCAGCTTGTACCAGGCCTTGGCGAAGGCCGCGTCGAGTTCCTTCGGGTTGTCGTGGAACCGCTTCGACACCTTCAGGTAGGCCGGGTCGGTCTTGAGCGCGATGTCAGTGGTGAACATCATCGGGGCGTGGGACTTCTTCGGGTCGTGGGCGTCCGGCACGGTCCCCTTCGCGGTTTCGTCCGTCGGCGTCCATTGCCAGGCCCCGCCGGTGCCCTTGGCCAGTTTCCACTCGTACCCGAACAGGTTGTCGAAGTACCCCTTGGACCACTTGGCCGGCGTGGACGTCCACGCGCCCTCCAGGCCGCTGGTGATCGTGTCCGCGCCGCGGCCCTTGCCGAAGCCGTTCTTCCAGCCCAGGCCTTGCTCGGCCAGCCCGGCCCGCTCGGGTTCGGGGCCGACGTTCTTGTCCGGGTTGGCCGCCCCGTGGGCCTTGCCGAGGGTGTGCCCGCCGGCGATCAGGGCGACGGTTTCCTCGTCGTTCATCGCCATGCGGCCGAACGTCGTGCGGATGTCCCGGGCCGCGGCGAGCGGGTCCGGCTTACCGTTCGGGCCTTCCGGGTTGACGTAGATCAGGCCCATTTGGGTGGCCCCGAGGGGCTGGTCGAGTTTCCGGTCGCCGGTGTGCCGCTTGTCGTCCAGCCACTTGGTCTCCGGCCCCCAGTAGACGCTCGCGTCCGGCTCCCAAGCGTCCACGCGGCCGCCGGCGAACCCGAACGTCTTCAAGCCCGACGACTCGAGCGCGCAGTTGCCGGCGAGGACCATCAGGTCGGCCCACGAGATTTTCCGGCCGTACTTTTGCTTGATCGGCCAGAGCAGCCGACGGGCCTTGTCGAGGTTCGCGTTGTCCGGCCAGCTACCGACCGGGGCGAGGCGGAGGATGCCCGACGCCGCGCCGCCGCGGCCGTCCGACACGCGGTACGTCCCGGCGCTGTGCCAGGCCATGCGGATGAACAGGCCCGAGTACGTCCCGTAGTCGGCCGGCCACCAGTCCTGCGAGGTCGTCATCAGGACCATGAGGTCCTTTTTCACGGCGGCCAGGTCGAGCGTCTTGAACTCCGCGGCGTAGTCGAAGTCCCCGCCCATCGGGTCGCTCTTGCCCGAGTTGTGGTTCAGGACTTGCAGGTTCAACTGGTTCGGCCACCAGTCCTTGTCCGCGTACGGTGCGGCCCCGGCCGGAGCCGGCTTGTCGGCCCCGGGGAGCACCGACTTCTCGTCCCCGGCCTGGGCGGCCAGGACCGGGCACTTGGCGGCGGCCGGGGCGGCGTCGCGGGCCGGCTTGGCGGCTTGCGGGGCCTGGGCGTCGGCCGGCGTGGGGCGATTCTGGGCGAACAGGGGCGCGGCGACGGAAACGACCGCACACCCCACCGCTACGCCAATGACGCGTCTTGCTTTGGTCATGATCTCTCCGAGGATTCTTGGGGAAAGTGAAGCTCACAATGCGGACCGGCCACTCGGCACAGTCAACGATAGGCAATTTTACGCGGCCGATGCAATTCGCTCGGGGAACGGCTGACAGGTGCAGCCCGCACGCGCAGGACGAACTCGGTCCGGGCAGGCGACGTGCCGAGCGGCTGTCGAGCAAAATCGGTGTGGTCGGAGCGTCAATTTCACGACTCGATTTTAGCTACGATGTGCCCCCAGAACCGAGGACAATTGAGTCCAGATAACCGGCCATGAGCGCAGCCCGACTTCGAGGAGTATACGGGCCGATCGGCGGACCTTACTCGCCCGCCCGCGGCCACACGGTAGCCGCGGGCGGACGCGGAATCGGCGGGAATACGCGGCAGAGTCGCCGAACAACCCGCGAACAAACCGGAAATCGTTGACCCGGACCGCACAACCAGCCCGCCCGTTCGGGCGACGAAAAACGCCGCCGGGACTCGCGCAATAAGTCCAGGCGGCGTAGGCATTGATCGAGCGGAGAGGGAGGGATTTGAACCCTCGATACCCTTGCGGGTATATTAGTTTTCGAGACTAACGCATTCAACCACTCTGCCACCTCTCCAGGTCTTCGAAACTTACCGGGCCGCGGGCCATCTTGCAAGTCACGATTCTGCTTTCTCCCCGACCGTAGTCGGCGGGCCGGCCGGGGGGGGGCGCTGGACTTCCGGGCGGCGGGGGTCTACAAAGGAGTCATGGTCGGTCGATTCACTGTCCTGGCGAGTGGCAGTTCCGGGAACGCGAGCCTGCTCGAAGTGGGGGCCGACGCCTGGCTCATCGACTTCGGCCTGCCGCCGCACATGATCGGCGAACGCCTGGCGGCCGTCGGTCGGAGTTGGAAGGTCGTGCGGGCAGCGGTGCTCACGCACACCCACGGCGACCACTGGAACCGCGACACCCTCGAACACTTCCGCCGGCTCAACGTCCCGTTGATCGCCCACGCCCGGCACCACGACGCGCTGTCGGCGCAGAGCACTTACGGCCCCCTGCCCCGCGCCGGCTTGGTCGGCAGTTACGCCGAGGGGGTGCCGCTCGCCCTCGCCCCGGGGGTCGAACTGAGGGCCGTGCGGGTGCCCCACGACGCCGACCCCACGTTCGGGTTCCGCATCGACGCGACGGCGGCCGACGGCCGGGGGTGGAGCCTGGCGTACGCGTCCGATGTCGGCCACGTCACGGCCGCCCTCCTCGACGCCTTCGCCGACGTGGACCTGCTCGCCGTCGAGTTCAACCACGACGAAGCCCGGCAGCGGGCCAGCGGGCGGCACCCGGTGCTGTTGCAGCGCGTCCTCGGGCCGAACGGCCACCTGTCGAACGCCCAGGCCGGCGAACTCGTCGAGACGGTCGTGAGCCGGGGCGTACCGGGGCGGCTGAAGTACCTCGTGCAACTGCACCTGAGCAAGGACTGCAACACGGCCGCTCTGGCGCGGGAGGCGGCCCGGGCGACCCTCGACCGCCTCGGCTCGGCCGCGGTGACGATCACGGCGACCCAGAACGCCGCGACCGTGCCGATGGAGCTGACCCCGCGCCCCCTGGTGCCGCACAGCGCGTCCGCGGTCAAGTTCCCGGCGGTGCTCCCGCCGCAAGTCCAGCCGGCGCTCCCCGGCCTGGGCGACGACGAATAGTTTCGACGGGCGAGTGCGGCAAGCTGCGCGGAGTTTGCCGGATGCTCACGGCGGCGGCGGACAAACCCCCGGCCGGTGCCCAACTGTCAGCGCGGTCGTACCGGTCGCCCGGCCGAAACTCTCCGGAACGGTTCTTCCGATTCCGCGGCCGTCGGCCGCCCGGTGAGGGGTTTGCGATGAAACGCGCGATGATCTTGGGCTTCAGCGTCGCCTTCGGGGCCTCGGCCTGGGCACAAACCCCGACCCCGGTTTCGGTCTACCCCGGCACGTCGGTCCGCACCCGTCCCGCCGGGGACGCCACCCCGCCGACCGTCCTCGCCCCCGCGGGGAGTACGGCCGCCCCCGCCCCACTCGCCGCCCCGATGCCCAGCGGCCGCCCGGCGACGACGCCCGTCGTCACGCAACAGCCGGTCGCGCCGGGCCACTTCGACGCCCTCCAACCGCTCGGCGGCTTGCTGGCGATGCCGTTGCCGACTTCGCCGACCGTCCCCGCCGGACAGTGCGCGTCGGGGGCGTGCGGCACGCCGTGCCCCCCGGCCTGTGGCGCGCCGCTCTACTCCACGGCGTCCCGAGACGGGGCCGGCAAGCCGCGGCCGTGCTTCGACCGCGTCGTCAACTGGCTGACCTGGCACCCCGGGCCGAGCCTCTTGCCCGTATTGACCCCGAACCCCTACCACGCCCCGCTCCGGGCTTACATCGCCTGCGTCCCGGAGAAGAACTACGCCTACCCCGCCGCCGCGGCGTGCGCGACCGGTCACGCTGGCGGCCAACGGCTCGGGTCGGCGTTCCTGGCGGCGAGCCAGCCCGCGGCGAACAATCCGTGCGCGAACGGCTCGTGCAAGACCCGCATGTTCAACGTGTTCGGCCTGTTCGCCCCGACGGATTGCGTCGCGCCGACGGGCAACCCCGCCGGCTACGGGTGTGCCCCCGTCGTCATCCCGATGCCGCCGGCGTACACGGCACCGTCGCAGTGCGGCCACGGGCGGTCGGCGATGGACCGGTTGATGGGCCTGTTCTCGTGCGGCACCTGCTGCCCGGCGTGCGCGACGCCGAACTGCCGGTAATTGAGACGTGTCGGACGTGAGCGCCGGCTACTTGCGCGGCTCGGCCGTGAAGCGACCGGGGTTGCCGGGGGCCGGGACGCTGATGGTGTTCGGGTTGGCCGGGGAGGCGGGCGCGAGTGGGCCGAGGGGCATGTCGATCGGCGGGATCCGCTGACCGCCCGGCATCGGCAATTCGTTTTCGCGGACCGACGGGGCGAAGGCTGGACTGCCGACCGTCGGGAACGACGAGAACGGGCCGGCCGCGTACAGCGGCATCGTGCTCGACACCGGCGTCGAGTGCAGTTGGGCGTACCCGGTCGGCACCATCGCCGAGCCGGGCATCTCGCCGCACCCGCCCCGCGACGCCAGGTCCGAACTCGGCCTGATCGCGCTGGCCCCGTCCCGGCCCGACCGCGACGGGCAGTCGTCCCGGTCGTTGTGGAACAGCCGCTCGAACAGCCGCGGACGGTCGCCGCAGGTGTGGCACCCGGACGACGCGGCAAGCAGGCAGGTGGTCAGTACAAAAAGCGAGAGCGAGCGCATGAGGGCGACCCCGACCGGAGCGTGAACGAACTTCGGCAAATCTCCCCCGGATTCCCCGGCCACGCCAATCGAAGTGCGCAAAAAAGAAACCACCCGGTTCAACCCGGGTGGTTTCCTTGCTTTCACTAGACCCCTCGGAACCCCCGGCCTCACCTGCCGGACCGGTTCAACCGTTCTTCTTCGCCGGCTTGTCGGCCACCGCCTTGACCTGCTCGCGCAGGTACTCGACGGCCTTTTCGAGTTGCACGTCCTTGAACGCCTTCGCCTCCTTGACCGGGCCGACCTTCGGCTTGATGATCTCCCGGTCCCGGAACTGCTCGGCCAGGTCCTGGGCCTGCTCGCGGCTCAACTTGACCAGGTACCCCTTGTCCGGCGTCACCCCCCACACGTCCTCGGGCTTGCCCGGCGTGCTGTTCTTGTCGATGTTCCGGTCGGTCGGCGGGAAGTACCGGGCCGTCGTGAACTTGATCTGCCCGCCGGTCGGCGAGAAGTCTTTGACGTTCTGCACGCTGCCCTTGCCGTACGACCGCTCGCCGACGACGACCGCCCGGTTGTAGTCCTGGAGGCACGCCGAGACGATCTCCGACGCACTCGCACTCTGGCCGTTGACGAGGACCGCCATCGGGAAGTTGACGAACTTCTTGGCCCGCGACTCGGACTGACTCCGCCAGACTTCCGGCTCGCGCGCCCGGTACTTGACCGACACGATGACGCTCTCGGAGTCCTCGATGAACATGTTGCAAATCGACACGGCGGCGGTGAGGAAGCCGCCCGGGTTGAAACGGAGGTCGAGGACCAGACCCTTCATGCCCGCCGCCCGCAACTTCTCGACCGCCGTGGCCAGGTCCTTGGCCGTGCCCGGCGAGAACTGCGTCAGGCAGACGTAGCCGATCTTGCTCTCGGGGTCGATGAAGAAGTCCCAGTTGTCCTTCTCGTCCCGCTTGACGCCGAGGACGGTTTCGACCGAGATGACGCCGCGCTTGAGGACGTAATCCTTGGCCACGCCGTCGCGCTCGACTTCGAGCGTCACCGGCACGCCGACCTTGCCGAGGATCAGTTCGAGCGCCGCTTCGGTCTTCATGCCCTGGGTCGAAACCTCCTTGGCCGCGTCGTCCGCGAGCGGCTTGCCCTCGGCGTCGGTCTCGCGCTTGATCTTGGTAATCAAGTCCCCGGCCTGTATGCCGGCCAGGTACGCCGGACTGCCCTTGATCGGGCTGACCACGAGCAGGCCGTCGCGGACCAGGTCGCGGCGGATCTGAATGCCGACCCCGCGGAACTCGCCCCGCAGCGGCGCGTCCATCTTCTTGATCAGGTCGGCGTCGTAGTAGGTCGTATACGGGTCCTTCAACTCGGCGAACATCATCAGGATCGCCACGTCCGCGTCCTTCGCCCCGGCCAGGTCCTCGCGCTTGCCGATTCGGGTCCGCACGTCCTTGAAGAGCGCCGTGATCGCGTTCCGCTCCATGCCCTTCGGCGCTTTGATCAGTTCCTTAATGTCGTCCGGGACGATCTGCTCCAGTCGCCGGTACAGGCCCTTGACCGAAAGGGCCGCCCACTCCCCGGCGTCGAGCGGCTTGACGTACTCCGACTTGACCGCGTCGATGGCCCGCAACATCGTCCGGGCGAACTTGTCCGCATCGTCGGCCGGGAGAACCATGCCTTCGAGGATCGTGTTCCGCGACGCGACGAAGGCGTCGGGCGTGACCGCCTGGTCGGCGAGTTGCTGGTACTGCTTGCGGAGTTCTTGCCGGGCCTTGAGCTTCGGCATCCGGGTCACCAGCGTGCGGCCCTCGGCGAGCATCTCGGGCGTGATCTTGCTCGCCTTGCTCAGGGTTTCCAACGCCGCGAGGCGCTCGACGACCTTGGGCGTGATTTTCGGATTCTTGGTCAGGGCGAAGTGACTCGTCTCTTCGCCGACGATGAACGGCACCGACTCCTTTTCGAGCGTCGTCTTACCGAGCGCCCGGGACTGCTCGGGCATCTTCTTTTCGAGGTACTTGACCAGTTCGTCCACGACGATCAACCCGTCCGGCTCGTAGCCGTCGCTGTCCGCCTCGCCCTTGAGGGCCGCCAGAGCGGTCTTGGCGAACAAACCGTTGTCGCCGACGGCGAGCGGGGGGCTACTCGGCACGGTCGCCAGGATCACCACCTTGTCTTGCGGCGGCGGTTGCTCGCCCTTGTCTTCGTTCCCGAACACGGCCCCGAGAACGTCGCGCAAAGTCGGCTCGGCGAGGGTCTCCTTGCCCGCGTCGAACCCGCCCTTGAAAGCGATGTCGAGCATCAGGCAAATCTTGCGGTCCTTGGCCGCCTTGAACTCGGCGTCGAGGTCCGACCCGAGGAGTCCGGTCTTGGCCCGTTCCTTGAACTGCGTCTCCGAGGTGAAGAAACAGGTCTGGTCCCCGCTCGACGCGCCGCGGCCGAACATGGCCACGATGATCGTGTCGTCCTTCGCCGTATTGGCGACCGCCTCGTGCAACGCCTTGACGATGTTCTCGCGGGTCGCCGGCTGCGACTTCCGCTTCTCGTCCGGCTTCGCCGTCAGGAGCTGAACGCGGTCGGCACCGTCGTGAAAGGCGGGATCCACGAAGAGATCGTACACCGCCCGCGCGTCGGCCTCGGCGGTCGGCCGGGCCGTGATGGCGGCGTCGGAGAACTCGCCGACCCCGACGATGACGACGTAAGGCCCCTTTGGAGGAGCCGCCGCGTCGTCGGCACGCAGTGGGGGAGCGGCGGCCACGGAGATGGCCAGCCCGAAGAGTGTCAAGATGCGACGCAGTGTCATCAGACAGCAGTCCTTTCCATCGATGGGCGTAGCCGCGCGAGTTGAAGTGAAACGGGGCGGGGTACGTCGTGTCTAGCTGGATTGTATTCTGGCCGTCAAGGCGGGGCGGCGTCAACTGCGATCCGCGGCGGGGAAGTGATTTGAACTCCGAAAACGTCGAGCTGGCAAAAGTTGAGGAACGAAAAAACCCCGCCCTGCGTTACCGCAGGACGGGGTTTTGTATAAAGCCGGCAATGACCTACTCTCGCGCTGAAAGCACTACCATCGGCCCCAAGTGCTTAACGGCCGTGTTCGGAATGGGAACGGGTGTTTCCACTTGGGTATGTTCACCGGCAAGCTGCTTAGTAACAACTTTAGGGTGGACCAGTGAGCAACTGGGAAGAAACAAAGTCGTGGGTCATGTTTCGACACGAATGACCGGTTAGAGAAAGCGAACAATCTGGCCAAACGTTCGGCTATTAGTATCGGTTAGCTGAGTATATTACTACACTTACACACCCGACCT